>NZ_KI911562.1:3712514-3715967 GCF_000515315.1 Asinibacterium sp. OR53 | reverse complement strand
TAAAGTATTATGATACAGCAAGCATGTTGTCGAATCTATTGCGTAAGACGGATACAGCAACGATGTTGTCGAACCGATTAAAGATCAGCGACACATCGAATATGCTGAGTGGTTATGCGAAGAGCGGCCAGTTTGTAAAATACTCCGATACAGCTACAATGATATCGAACCTATTAAGGAAGACCGATACAACTAACATGCTGAGCCCATATGCGCAATCGCAAGCAGTAGTAAAATATTATGACACGGCATCGATGTTGTTGAACCTGCTGCGCAAGACAGACACAGCAACCATGCTGTCGAACCGGTTGAAGATAAGCGACACATCGAATATGTTGAGTGGCTACGCGAAGAGCGGTCAGTTCGTGAAGTATTCTGATACAGCTACAATGGTATCGAATCTGCTGCGTAAGACAGATACGGCCTCGATGCTGTCAAATCGATTGAAGATCAGCGATACTTCGAATATGTTGAGCGGTTATGCGAAGAGCGGTCAGTTTGTGAAGTACTCAGATACGGCCACAATGGTATCGAACCTATTAAGGAAGACCGATACAACTAACATGCTGAGTCCGTATGCGCAATCGCAAGCAGTGGTAAAATATTATGACACGGCCAGCATGTTGTCGAACCTGCTTCGTAAGACAGACACAGCCTCGATGCTGTTAAATCGATTGAAGATCAGCGACACATCGAATATGTTGAGTGGCTACGCGAAGAGCGGTCAGTTTGTGAAGTATTCCGATACAGCTACAATGGTATCGAATCTGCTGCGTAAGACAGATACGGCCTCGATGCTGTCAAATCGATTGAAGATCAGCGATACTTCGAATATGTTGAGCGGTTATGCGAAGAGTGGCCAGTTCGTGAAGTATTCCGATACAGCGTCGATGGTATTGAACCTGTTGCGTAAGACGGACACAGCTAACATGCTGAGTTCTTATGCCCATAGCCAGGCAGTTGTAAAGTATTATGATACTGCATCAATGTTGTCGAACCTGCTGCGTAAGACAGACACAGCCTCGATGCTGTTGAATCGGTTGAAGATCAGTGATACATCGAATATGTTGAGTGGTTATGCGAAGAGCGGTCAGTTTGTGAAGTACTCAGATACGGCCACAATGGTATCGAACCTATTAAGGAAGACCGATACGACTAACATGCTGAGTCCTTATGCGCAATTGCAAGCAGTGGTAAAATATTATGACACAGCAAGTATGTTGTCGAACTTGCTGCGTAAGACTGATACGGCCTCGATGCTGTTGAACCGGTTGAAGATCAGTGATACATCTAATATGCTGAGTGGCTACGCGAAGAGCGGCCAGTTTGTGAAGTATTCCGACACAGCATCGATGGTATTGAACCTGTTGAGGAAGACAGATACGGCAAACATGCTTAGTTCCTATGCCCATAGCCAGGCAGTTGTAAAGTATTATGATACGGCTACAATGTTGTCGAACCTGCTGCGTAAGACAGATACGGCCTCGATGCTGTTGAACCGATTGAAGATCAGCGACACATCGAATATGCTGAGTGGCTATGCGAAGAGCGGCCAGTTTGTGAAGTACTCCGATACTACTTCAATGGTATCAAACCTGTTGCGCAAAACTGATACAACGAACATGCTGAGCCCTTATGCGCATAGTCAAGCGGTCGTGAAGTATTATGACACAGCAACTATGCTATCGAACCGGTTGAAGATCAGTGATACTTCGAATATGCTGAGTGGCTATGCGAAGAGCGGTCAGTTTGTGAAGTATTCCGACACAGCTACAATGGTATCGAACCTATTAAGGAAGACCGATACAACTAATATGCTGAGCCCGTATGCGCAATCGCAAGCAGTGGTAAAATATTATGACACGGCTACGATGTTATCGAACCTGCTGCGTAAGACGGATACAGCAACTATGTTATCTAACCGGTTAAAGATCAGTGATACATCGAATATGTTGAGCGGCTATGCAAAGAGTGGCCAGTTTGTGAAGTACTCTGATACGGCTTCAATGGTATTGAACCTGTTGAGGAAGACAGATACGGCAAACATGCTGAGTCCCTATGCCCATAATCAGTCAGTGGTAAAGTATTATGACACGGCATCGATGTTGTCGAACCTGCTGCGTAAGACGGATACAACTAATATGCTGAGTGCTTATGCGCACAGCCAGGCCGTGGTAAAATATTATGACACCGCCTCGATGCTGTTGAATCGGTTGAAGGTCAGCGATACTTCGAATATGTTGAGCGGTTATGCGAAGAGTGGCCAGTTCGTGAAGTATTCCGATACAGCCACAATGGTATCGAACCTGTTGCGCAAGACCGATACGACGAACATGCTGAGCCCTTATGCACATAGCCAGGCCGTAGTGAAATATTATGACACGGCTGCAATGTTGTCGAACCTGCTGCGTAAGACAGATACAGCTACGATGTTGTCGAACCGATTAAAGATCAGTGACACATCGAATATGTTGAGTGGTTATGCAAAGAGTGGCCAGTTTGTGAAATACTCGGATACGGCCACAATGGTATCGAACCTGTTGCGCAAGACCGATACGACGAATATGCTGAGTCCTTATGCCCATAGCCAGGCAGTGGTAAAATATTATGACACAGCTTCGATGTTATCGAACCTATTGCGTAAGACTGATACAGCAACGATGTTATCTAACCGGTTAAAGATCAGTGATACATCAAATATGCTGAGTGGTTATGCAAAGAGTGGCCAGTTTGTGAAATACTCGGATACGGCCACAATGGTATCGAACCTTTTGCGCAAGACGGACACAGCTAATATGCTGAGTCCTTATGCCCATAGCCAGGCAGTAGTAAAATATTATGACACGGCATCGATGTTGTCGAACCTATTGCGTAAGACAGATACAGCAACGATGTTATCTAACCGGTTAAAGATCAGTGATACATCGAATATGCTGAGTGGTTATGCAAAGAGTGGCCAGTTTGTGAAATACTCCGATACAGCTACAATGGTATCGAACCTGCTGCGCAAGACTGATACGACGAATATGTTGAGCCCTTATGCGCACAGTCAGGCCGTGGTAAAATATTATGATACTGCATCGATGTTGTCGAACCTGTTGCGTAAAACAGATACAGCTACGATGTTGTCGAACCGGTTAAAGATCAGTGATACATCGAATATGCTGAGTGGCTACGCGAAGAGTGGCCAGTTTGTGAAATACTCCGATACGGCCACAATGGTATCAAACCTGTTGCGCAAGACCGATACAACGAACATGCTGAGCCCTTATGCTCATAGTCAAGCGGTCGTGAAGTATTATGATACGGCATCAATGTTGTCGAACCTGCTTCGTAAGACTGATACAGCATCGATGCTGTTAAATCGGTTGAAGATTAGCGATACATCAAATATGTTGAGCGGCTATGCGAAGAGTGGCCAGTTTGTGAAGTACTCAGATACGGCTACAATGG
>NZ_KI911562.1:3710464-3712414 GCF_000515315.1 Asinibacterium sp. OR53 | reverse complement strand
ACCTCTTGCGCAAAACCGATACGACGAACATGCTGAGCCCATATGCGCAATCGCAAGCAGTGGTAAAATATTATGACACGGCATCGATGTTGTCGAACCTGCTTCGTAAGACAGACACAGCAACCATGCTGTCAAACCGGTTAAAGATCAGTGACACATCGAATATGTTGAGTGGTTACGCAAAGAGTGGCCAATTTGTGAAGTATTCCGATACAGCTTCAATGGTATTGAACCTGTTGCGTAAGACGGATACTGCAAACATGCTGAGTCCTTATGCCCATAACCAGGCAGTGGTAAAGTATTATGATACGGCATCAATGTTGTCGAACCTGTTGCGTAAGACAGATACAGCATCAATGTTGTTGAACCGGTTGAAGATTAGCGATACTTCGAATATGCTGAGTGGCTATGCAAAGAGTGGCCAGTTTGTGAAATATTCCGATACAGCTACAATGGTATCGAACCTATTAAGGAAGACCGATACGACGAACATGCTGATTCCTTATGCGCAATTGCAAGCAGTAGTAAAATATTATGACACGGCATCGATGTTGTCGAACCTACTTCGTAAGACAGACACAGCCTCGATGCTGTCTAACCGGTTAAAGATTAGTGATACATCGAATATGCTGAGTGGTTATGCAAAGAGTGGCCAGTTTGTGAAGTATTCCGATACAGCCACAATGGTATCAAACCTGTTGCGCAAAACTGATACAACGAACATGCTGAGCCCTTATGCTCATAGTCAAGCGGTCGTGAAGTATTATGATACGACAAGCATGTTGTCGAATCTCCTTCGTAAGACTGATACAGCATCGATGCTGTTAAATCGGTTGAAGATTAGCGATACATCAAATATGTTGAGCGGCTATGCGAAGAGTGGCCAGTTTGTGAAGTACTCAGATACGGCTACAATGGTATCGAACCTATTAAGGAAGACGGATACGACTAACATGCTGAGTCCTTATGCGCAATCGCAAGCAGTGGTAAAATATTATGACACGGCTACGATGTTGTCGAACTTGTTGCGTAAGACGGACACTGCTAATATGCTGAGTTCTTATGCCCATAGCCAGGCAGTTGTAAAGTATTATGATACAGCAAGCATGTTGTCGAATCTATTGCGTAAGACGGATACAGCAACGATGTTGTCGAACCGATTAAAGATCAGCGACACATCGAATATGCTGAGTGGTTATGCGAAGAGTGGCCAGTTTGTGAAATACTCCGATACCGCTTCAATGGTGTCGAACTTGCTGCGCAAAACGGATACGGTTAATATGCTGAGTCCTTATGCACATAATCAGGCAGTGGTGAAATATTACGATACCGCATCGATGCTATCTAACCGGTTGAAGATCAGCGACACATCAAATATGTTGAGCGGTTATGCGAAGAGTGGCCAGTTTGTGAAGTACTCCGATACAGCATCAATGGTATCAAACCTCTTGCGCAAAACCGATACGACGAACATGCTGAGCCCATATGCGCAATCGCAAGCAGTGGTAAAATATTATGACACGGCATCGATGTTGTCGAACCTGCTTCGTAAGACAGACACAGCAACTATGCTGTCGAATCGATTGAAGATTAGTGACACATCGAATATGCTGAGTGGTTATGCGAAGAGTGGCCAGTTCGTGAAGTATTCCGATACAGCGTCGATGGTATTGAACCTGTTGCGTAAGACGGACACAGCTAACATGCTGAGTTCTTATGCCCATAGCCAGGCAGTTGTAAAGTATTATGATACTGCATCAATGTTGTCGAACCTGCTGCGTAAGACAGACACAGCCTCGATGCTGTTAAACCGGTTGAAGATCAGCGATACATCGAATATGTTGAGTGGTTATGCGAAGAGCGGTCAGTTTGTGAAGTACTCAGATACGGCCACAATGGTATCGAACCTATTAAGGAAGACCGATACGACTAACATGCTGAGTCCTTATG
>NZ_KI911562.1:3708996-3710364 GCF_000515315.1 Asinibacterium sp. OR53 | reverse complement strand
TAAAATATTATGACACCGCCTCGATGCTGTTGAATCGGTTGAAGGTCAGCGATACTTCGAATATGTTGAGCGGTTATGCGAAGAGTGGCCAGTTCGTGAAGTATTCCGATACAGCCACAATGGTATCGAACCTGTTGCGCAAGACCGATACGACGAACATGCTGAGCCCTTATGCACATAGCCAGGCCGTAGTGAAATATTATGATACTGCATCGATGTTGTCGAACCTGTTGCGTAAGACAGATACAGCTACGATGTTGTCGAACCGATTAAAGATCAGTGACACATCGAATATGTTGAGTGGTTATGCAAAGAGTGGCCAGTTTGTGAAATACTCGGATACGGCCACAATGGTATCGAACCTGTTGCGCAAGACCGATACGACGAATATGCTGAGTCCTTATGCCCATAGCCAGGCAGTGGTAAAATATTATGACACGGCATCGATGTTGTCGAACTTGCTGCGTAAGACGGATACAGCAACTATGTTATCGAACCGGTTGAAGATCAGTGATACATCAAATATGCTGAGTGGTTATGCAAAGAGTGGCCAGTTTGTGAAATACTCGGATACGGCCACAATGGTATCGAACCTTTTGCGCAAGACGGACACAGCTAATATGCTGAGTCCTTATGCCCATAGCCAGGCAGTAGTAAAATATTATGACACGGCATCGATGTTGTCGAACCTATTGCGTAAGACAGATACAGCAACGATGTTATCTAACCGGTTAAAGATCAGTGATACATCGAATATGCTGAGCGGTTATGCGAAGAGCGGCCAGTTTGTGAAGTACTCCGATACGGCCACAATGGTATCGAACCTATTACGTAAGACCGATACAACGAACATGCTGAGTTCTTATGCTCATAGCCAGGCCGTGGTAAAATATTATGATACGACAAGCATGTTGTCGAATCTCCTTCGTAAGACGGATACAGCCTCGATGCTGTTAAATCGGTTAAAGATCAGTGACACATCGAATATGCTGAGTGGCTATGCGAAAAGCGGTCAGTTTGTGAAGTACTCCGATACAGCCACAATGGTGTCAAATCTGTTGCGCAAGACCGATACAACGAACATGCTGAGCCCTTATGCACAATCGCAAGCCGTGGTGAAGTATTATGATACAACATCGATGCTGTCTAATCTGCTTCGTAAGACAGACACAGCAACCATGTTGTCGAATCGGTTGAAGATCAGTGATACATCGAATATGCTGAGCGGTTATGCGAAGAGTGGCCAGTTTGTGAAATACTCCGATACCGCTTCAATGGTGTCGAACTTGCTGCGCAAAACGGATACGGTTAATATGCTGAGTCCTTATGCACATAATCAGGCAGTGGTGAAATATTACGATACCGCAT
>NZ_KI911562.1:3520000-3708896 GCF_000515315.1 Asinibacterium sp. OR53 | reverse complement strand
TGAGTGGCTACGCGAAGAGCGGTCAGTTTGTGAAATACTCCGATACAGCCACAATGGTATCGAACCTGTTGCGCAAGACCGATACGACGAATATGCTGAGTCCTTATGCACATAGTCAGGCCGTAGTGAAATATTATGATACTGCATCGATGCTATCTAACCGGTTAAAGATCAGTGATACATCGAATATGCTGAGTGGCTACGCGAAGAGTGGCCAGTTTGTGAAATACTCCGATACGGCCACAATGGTATCAAACCTGTTGCGCAAGACCGATACGTCTAACATGTTGAGCCCTTATGCGCACAGCCAGGCCGTGGTAAAATATTATGATACGGCTACGATGTTGTCGAATCTGCTGCGTAAGACAGATACAGCTACGATGTTGTCGAACCGATTAAAGATCAGCGATACATCGAATATGCTGAGTGGTTATGCGAAAAGCGGTCAGTTTGTGAAGTATTCCGATACAGCGTCAATGGTATCGAATCTGCTGCGCAAGACCGATACGACGAATATGCTGAGCCCTTATGCACATAGCCAGGCCGTAGTGAAATATTATGATACTGCATCGATGTTGTCGAATCTGCTGCGTAAGACAGATACAGCTACGATGTTGTCGAACCGATTAAAGATCAGCGATACATCGAATATGCTGAGTGGTTATGCGAAAAGCGGTCAGTTTGTGAAGTATTCCGATACAGCGTCAATGGTATCGAACCTGCTGCGCAAGACCGATACGACGAATATGCTGAGTCCTTATGCCCATAGCCAGGCAGTAGTAAAATATTATGACACGGCATCGATGTTGTCGAACCTATTGCGTAAGACAGATACAGCAACGATGTTATCTAACCGGTTAAAGATCAGTGATACGGCAACTATGTTATCTCCCTATGCCAGAACTTCCAATCTCCCCACAACAGCTAATCCAACAGCACAAATCGGACTCACAGCTGTCAACGGCACAGCGAGTACTTTGATGAGAAGCGATGCCGCACCGGTATTATCACAAAGCATAGTGCCTACCTGGACCGGTCTGCATACATTTACAGGAGGCCTTAATTCAACAGGTGTAGCGGTGAACCTGAACGCCAGCTCAAACTTCCCCACAAATATCAATACAGGAACCTCTACGGGTAATGTTGCCATTGGCGGCACCGGGGCAATGCAGATCGATATTGGATCGGGAGGTACTGGCATCAAAACGATCAATATCGGATCGGGAGCTATCGATAATGTAGTTACTATTGGAACCGTTACAGGAGCCGCCTCATTGAAAGAAAGAGTAGGCACAGGTAATTATTCATTAGATGGAGCTGCTGCCTCTACCTATAATATTGGCGCATCTACCACCACAGGTACCATTATTATAGGAGGCACCGCACAAACAGGTTCGATTACACTAGGCTCGTCTTCTGCTGCGCAAACTTTGAATTTGGGAACAGGCGCAGGAGCTTCCACCGTAAATATCGCCAACGGCACAGGGGGTAATGTTATCGCAGTAGGCAATGGAGCAAACACGGTTGCGCAAGCCATTAATATCGGCGCTGGCGCGAATGCTGCTAATAATACGATCAATATTGGTTCGGGCACAAATACAGCGGGAGTGATCGCTGTTACGATTGGTTCCAACGCCAATTTTGCCAATACAACTACTATACAAGGTGGCAATGGAACAGGTGCTATTGCATTAACGCCACAAACTACAGGCGCTATTGTAATCGGCGCAGCTGCCGGCACCGGCGCTATTACAGTAGGGTCGTCTTCTGCTGCACAAACTGTAAATGTGGGTGCAGGTGCAGGAGCTTCCACCGTAAATATTGCCAATGGGACAGGCGGCAACACAGTATCTCTTGCCAATGGAGCGAATACAGTTGCACAAACCATCAATATCGGCGCTGGTGCCAATGCTGCTGGCAATACCATCAACATAGGTTCCGGAACAAATACTGCTGGTGTGATTACTGTTAGTGTTGGATCGAATGCCAACTTTGCGAATACAACTACCGTAAAGGGTGGTAATGGAACAGGTGCCATCACGTTGACCCCGCAAACCACAGGAACCATTGTAATTGGCGCCTCCGCAGGTACAGGAGATATCACACTGGGATCGTCTTCTGCTGCGCAAAACGTGAATGTTGGGGCCGGAGCAGGAGCTGCTACCGTGAATATCGCCAATGGCACAGGTGGCAATACCGTTTCAATTGGTAATGGCGCCAATACTGTTGCGCAGACCATTAATATTGGAGCTGGAGCATCGGCAGCAAACAGTACCGTTAACATTCTGTCGGGTACGGGTACAGCGGGGGCAGGTACACTAAACATTGGAGATAATGTTCGTGTTACGACCATTGATATTGGTAATGTCGCACCTGCTGCAGCCAGAACCATTACCATGGGTGGAGGAGCGTCTGCAGTGGTAGATCAAATCGATATTGGAACAGGTGCAACCAGTGTAGCAGGCGGAAAAACCATCAATATCGGAACAACAGCTCCAACGGGTTCCGGAACGAATATCATTACCATAGGCGCTGCAAGCACAACAAATGGGAATGGAATCCGGTTTGGTAATGCGAGAATCACCAAAAATCTGCCTGTAACGCCAACTGTGGGTGCCAGTGCCACACTTACTGCTTCCCAGGTACTGGATGCAGGACTATACGTAATTAATAATACTTCTACCCTTACTTTTCCTACCGCTGCTTCGCTAGTTGCCGCATTGCCTTCGCCTCAAGTAGGAGATGCAGTTACTTTTACGATTGTTCCTACCAGTAGTTTTGCAGCCACAATTGTCCCGGGTGCAGGAGGAACACTTGTAGGAATAAATGCAACTGCTACAAAAATGACAAGAGTTGTGACTATTAGGTTTACGAACGTAACGAGTGGAAGTGAGGCGTATTCGCTTTATTAAATCTTTAACTGGCATTTTGTTCATTTGAGCACAAAATCCAATTGCTCTAATCCATTGATTCTGATGTTATCAAAGAGGGGGTATTTCCATTACTTATTACGCCGGCACACAATTCACAATAAAAAGTACATTTGAGGTGTAAAAGAAATGGCTTGAAAAGAAAGACAATAACATTCATTGCAGGAGTTTTTTTGCTCTCAACTGGACTTGCTCAGAAACAAACAACGAAGGCAACTAATTCCCTTGCCCCCGCAAAATTGACTACCGCATCGGACACTATGCAATATACATTGGGAGCGTTTGTTGCCCAGTGGATCAATAGCAACGGCTTCCTGATTAATAACTCAGCTCTTTTTTCGAGAGGAATGAACGATATGTTTCAAAATCATCCCCGGGCAGTCCCGGATTCTACGATCGGTCCGGCGGTTGCGGCCTATCAAAGAATATTGCAAAAAGAAAGATCTGTTAAACAGGAACAACAATTGTTTGCCATCCTGCGTGACAGGCCGGGAGTTGGTAAATTACCAAACGGGGTCAGTTATGTGATATTGCAGGCAGGGAAGGGGCAGCACCCATCAGACACAGATACTATTTTGATGCATTTGAATGCCAAACTGCTGGATGGAACAGTGGTGGAAGATACATATCACACGAATAAACCATTAGTGGCAACCGCTTCCAGCTTTTTCCCCGGCCTGAACGATGCATTGCAAATGATGTCGGAAGGCGCTAAATGGCAATTGTTCGTTCCTGCCGCCCTGGCATATGGCGATAGAGGGACTACCCTTATCCCTCCTAACAGCGCTTTGGTTTTAGAGGTAGAACTGTTGGCGGTGAAGAAAAAGTGATTTCGACAGGGTTTATACACTAACCATCCGGGCCGGCACACTATTTTCTTCGTCCCGTAATTATTGGACGGCGCCCCTGCACTATTTTTTTCCGCATGGTAATGATCGGAAGGGGTTCCAACATTCATGTTTTCGTCCCGGTAGTGAGCGGGCGGCGTTTATGTACTTTTTATTTCCCTCAGGTCATTATCTGACGGCATTCGTACACTATTTCCCCGGGCCAAATAACTATTTTTTCCGGCCCGGTAACTATTTGACGGCATCAATACACTATTTTTTTCGGTCCGTTAACTGCCGGACGGCGTCCATATACTATTTTTTTCGGTCAGATAATTGCCTGGTGGCGTCCGTGCTGACCAACTTCTCAAAAAACAGTTCAGCGGGAAGGTTTGTTATTATATTTTACACATTATTAATCAATCAATTAATATTTTTAATATCTACTCCATAATTTAATGGTGCCTCCTCATTGTACAATCGCCGGAATGATTACCTTTGCCGCTCGAAAAAATAACTAAACACTTTATGGCTGACTTGAAATTTCAACGCAACTTCGGTATTGCCGCGCACATCGATGCCGGTAAAACCACCACCACAGAGCGTATCCTGCGCTACACCGGTATGATCCACAAGATCGGTGAGGTGCACGACGGCGCCGCTACCACTGACTGGATGGAGCAGGAAAAAGAAAGAGGTATCACCATTACTTCTGCGGCCGTAAGCTGCCAGTGGAACTTCCCCACCGTACTGGGTAAAGCCACTCCAGAAACCAAAAAATATTATTTCAATATCATCGATACTCCGGGCCACGTGGACTTTACCGTAGAGGTAGAGCGTTCCATGCGCGTACTGGACGGTCTGATCGCCCTGTTCTCTGCTGTGGATGGCGTTGAGCCCCAGTCAGAAACCGTATGGCGCCAGGCCAACCGTTACAAAGTTCCCCGTATTGGCTTCGTTAACAAAATGGACCGTTCCGGTGCCGACTTCCTGAACGTGGTAAAACAGGTGAAGGAAATGCTGGGCGCCAAAGCCGTGCCTTTACAATTGCCCATTGGCGCTGAAGACGATTTCAAAGGCGTGGTGGACCTGATCAAAATGAAAGGTATCATCTGGCACATGGAAACAGAAGGCATGACCTTCGATGAGATCCCTGTTCCGGCAGATATGATCGAAGAAGCCAATGAATGGAGGCAGAACCTCGTAGAAGCGGTAGCAGAATACGATGAAGGACTGATGGAGAAATTTTTCGAAGACCCCAACAGTATCACAGAAGAGGAAATGCACGAAGCGATCCGTAAAGCAACGATCGACCTGAGCATTGTTCCCATGATGTGCGGTTCTTCTTTCAAAAATAAAGGCGTACAAACAGCACTGGATGCCGTTTGCCGCTACCTGCCTTCACCTGTAGATATCGAAGATACCGTAGGTACAGACCCCGATACAGGTGAGCATATCACCCGTAAAGCCGATCCGAAAGAGCCCTTCGCGGCCCTGGCTTTCAAGATCATGACCGATCCTTTTGTAGGACGTCTGGCCTTCTTCCGTTGTTACAGCGGACACCTCGATGCAGGTTCTTATGTGTTGAACGTGCGCAGCGGAAAGAAAGAGCGTATCAGCCGCATCATGAAAATGTTTGCCAACAAGCAGAACCCCATCGATTTCATCGAGGCGGGAGATATCGCTGCGGCAGTAGGTTTCAAAGAGATCAAAACCGGAGATACCCTTTGCGATGAAGACCATCCCATCACCCTGGAAAACATGTTCATCCCCGAGCCGGTAATTGCCATCGCGGTAGAACCTAAAACCCAGGCCGACGTAGACAAAATGGGTATGGCCATTGCCAAACTGGTGGAAGAAGATCCCACCCTGCGTGTGAATACCGATGAAGATACCGGTCAGACCATCCTCCGTGGAATGGGAGAGCTGCACCTGGAGATCATCATCGACCGTATGCGCCGCGAATTCAAAGTAGAAGTGAACCAGGGTGCACCCCAGGTAGCTTATAAAGAAGCATTCGGAAACACGATCGAACACCGTGAAGTGCTGAAGAAGCAGTCGGGCGGACGTGGTAAGTTCGCCGATATCCAGTTCTCAATCGGACCAGCCGATGAAGAGTGGATGAAGGAGAACGAAGGCAAGCATTTCCAGTTCGTAAACGACCTCTTCGGTGGATCTATCCCCAAAGAATTCGTTCCGGCCATCACCAAAGGCTTTGAAACAGCCATGAGCACCGGTGTACTGGCAGGCTACCCTGTAAACAACATGAAAGTGAGGGTATTCGACGGAAGCTACCACGATGTGGACTCTGATGCCATGAGCTTCGAATTGTGCGCCCGTGCAGGTTTCCGTGAAGCAGGCCGTAAAGCCAAGCCCACACTGCTCGAGCCCATCATGAAAGTAGAAGTGTTGACGCCCGATCAGTACATGGGAGACGTAACAGGTGACCTGAACCGCCGCCGCGGTATGCTGGAAGGTATGGACAGCCGTGCCAACCTGCAGGTGATCAAGGCCAAAGTGCCCCTGAGCGAAATGTTCGGTTATGTAACCCAGCTCCGCTCACTGTCATCCGGCCGCGCTACCTCTACCATGGAGTTCAGCCACTATTCACCTGCTCCGAACAACATCGCTGAAGAAGTGATCGCGAAGAGCAAGGGTAAAGTGAAAATTGAAGATTAATCGGCCAACAGGCCCGGAAAATAAGCAAGCCCCGTTCGGATCGAACGGGGCTTTTGTATAAAATGGGGCAGAAACGAAAAATTCTTTTGAAATTTCTTGCCCATTCAGTACCAACTCCATACCTTTGCAACCCCAATACGAAAATTGGGTTTCGACTATGTCTCAACGAATCAGAATCAAATTGCAGTCTTACGATCACAACCTGGTAGATAAATCTGCCGAGAAGATCGTAAAAACAGTACGCAGCACAGGTGCCGTAGTAACAGGTCCAATTCCTTTGCCCACACACAAAAGGATTTTCACTGTTCTCCGTTCACCCCACGTAAACAAGAAGAGCCGTGAGCAGTTCCAACTGGCTACGCACAAGCGTTTACTGGATATCTACACTTCCTCTTCCAGGACGGTAGATGCGCTGAGCAAACTGGACCTGCCTTCTGGTGTTGAGGTAGAGATTAAAGCATAAGTTCTTGAACATAATCACCTGCCAATCCTGCATAACGGGAGAAAGCAGCTCTGATCAAAATAAATTACATATAAACAGGCCCTTCGAGGTTTGTTTGCTTCCGGTACTTCCTCTTCCCGAACCAGGTTCGGGAAAACAAGGGAAAAGGTCGGCAGAAACAAGGATTGAATCCCGCTTCATCGGTGGGATGTCCTCATAACCTTGCGGGGCATAAACCGCAAAACGATGAAAGGTATTATTGGTAAAAAGATCGGGATGACCAGCATCTTTGCCGCTGATGGAAAGCAGACAGCCTGCACCATCATCGAAGCTGGTCCATGTACCGTAACACAAGTCAAGACCGCTGAGTCTGACGGCTATACAGCATTACAGCTGGCATTTGGCGACAAAAAGGAGAAACATTCCAACCAGGCTGAGATCAACCACTTCTCTAAAGCTCAGACCGCTCCTAAGAAATTCGTAAAAGAATTCCGCAATTATTCCATAGAAAAAGTATTGGGTGAAGCCATCACCGTAGACATTTTTGCCGAAGGCGAAACGGTTGAAGTAGTGGGCACCACCAAGGGTAAAGGTTTCCAGGGTGTGGTTAAGCGCCATGGATTCTCTGGTGTGGGTGAAGGATCTCACGGTCAGCACGACCGCCAGCGCGCTCCCGGATCTATCGGTGGTTCATCTTATCCTTCTCGCGTATTCAAGGGAATGAGGATGGCCGGCCGCATGGGTGGCGACAGGGTGAAAATGAAAGGCCTGAAAGTGGTAAAGATCTTCCCTGAAAAGAATTATATCCTGATCAGCGGATCGGTTCCTGGCCATAACGGTTCCATCGTTTTAATCCAGAAGTAATCACACTTTAACAAGAATGATCATGCAAGTAGATGTATTAAATATAAAAGGACAGAAAACCGGCAGAACGGTAGAATTACCGGCTGAGATTTTCGGTATCGAGCCAAACGATCATGTGATCTACCTGGCTGTAAAACAATACCTGGCTGCAGGCCGTCAGGGTACACACAAAGTGAAAACCCGTGCCGAAGTGCAGGGTGCCAGCCGCAAGCTGCACAAGCAAAAAGGTACCGGCGGCTCCCGTAAGGGTAATATCCGCAACCCTTTGTACAAGGGTGGTGGTACCATCTTCGGACCCAAGCCTCATGCTTACGATTTCAAACTGAACCGTAAGGTGAAAGACCTGGCCAAGATCTCTGCACTGAGCCATAAGGCAAAAGAAAATGCGATTGTGATCGTGGAAGATATCCAGCTCGAAGCGCCCAGGACCAAGCAAGTGGTAGAAGTGATGAAGAACCTGAAGGTAGCCGATAAGAAAACACTGGTGATATTGCCCGAGTACAACGACAACCTGTATCTCAGCACCCGTAACGTGCCCAATCTCGACAGCACCCTGTTGTCAGACATCAACACTTACGAGATCATGAATGCAGATGTACTGGTACTTACAGAAAACACTGCCAAGATCTTTGCTGAGAACGAAGCCGAGACCGTAGCTTAATTTAAGAACGTTTCAACTTAAGATATATGAAACAGAATGAAATTTTAATCAAGCCGATCCTGACCGAGAAAGCCAATGCCCAGCAGGAAAAACTGAGAAGGTATGCTTTCAAAGTAAATCGCAAGGCCAACAAACTGGAGATCAAAAAAGCGATCGAATCGTTTTATGGTGTAACGGTGATAGATGTGAACACTGCAGTAGTACCTGGCAAAAACAAAACCCGCTATACAAAAGCAGGTTTTATCCAGGGAATGAAACAGGCTTATAAGAAAGCGCTGGTAACTGTAGCAGAAGGAGAGACAATAGACCTGTACGCAAACATTTAAATTATAGCAGCGGAGCTGAAAAATCCGCATTAAAAAAGAAGAAAAATGGCACTGAAGAAGTACAAACCAATGACCGCCGGAACACGCTGGAGAATTGGTAATGCCTATGCTGAACTCACTACCGACAAGCCCGAAAAGAGCCTGTTGGAGCCTCAGAAAAGCACTGCCGGTCGCAATGTGCAAGGCCGTCGTTCTATGCGTTACAAAGGTGGTGGACACAAACATCACTACCGTATCGTTGATTTCAAAAGGGATAAAAAAGATGTTGCTGCTACCGTAGCAACCATTGAATACGATCCGAACCGTACTGCTTTCATCGCTTTGTTGCAATATGCAGATGGCGAGAAAAGGTACATCATCGCTCCCCAGGGCTTGCAGGTAGGTGCTACCGTGATCTCCGGCGACGAAGCAGCTCCCGAGATCGGTAACGCACTGCTGATGAAAAACATGCCGCTGGGTACCATGATCCACAACATTGAGTTGCAGCCGGGTCAGGGTGGTAAGCTGGTAAGGAGCGCAGGCTCTTCAGCACAGCTGGCGAACAAGGAAGAAAAATACGCTGTATTGAAAATGCCTTCCGGTGAGTTGAGAAAAGTATTGATCAACTGTTATGCTACCGTAGGGGTGGTTTCTAACAGCGACCATAACCTGGAAACTGCCGGTAAAGCGGGTAAGAACCGTTGGAAAGGTGTTCGTCCGCGTGTACGTGGTGTGGCCATGAACCCTGTAGATCACCCGATGGGTGGTGGTGAAGGAAGGGCTTCCGGAGGTCACCCGCGCAGCAGAACAGGTAAGTATGCAAAAGGAGAGAAAACGCGCACCAAAGGAAAAGGCAGCGATAAGCTGATCATCCAGCGCAGAGACGGGAAAAAATTAGCTAAGTAATTACGAAGCTGATCAATCAATAAACTAATAGACCAGTAAACAAAAACAATTATGGGTCGTTCGATTAAAAAAGGTCCTTATATAGCCGCCAGCCTGGAAGGCAAAGTGGTAGCTATGAATGATGGCAAAGCCAAGAAAGGTGTAATCAAAACCTGGAGCCGTCGCAGCACCATTTCACCTGATTTCGTTGGACACACATTCGCTGTGCACAATGGAAACAAGTTCATCCCGGTGTATGTAACAGAATTTATGGTGGGACACAAATTAGGTGAATTCGCCCCTACCCGTAACTTCAAAGGACACGCAGGAACTAAAAAATAAAACAGTTAAGGGTGTAGCGAAAGTGAAACCCCTGACTCCAAACTAAAGAATAAAATGGAAGCAGTAGCTAAACTGAACAATTATCCAACAGGACCGCGCAAGATGCGCTTGCTGGCCGATGTGATCCGTGGAATGGAAGTGGAGAAGGCATTGGCTATCCTGGAGCATCACCCGCAGCACAATGCAGTGCCGTTGGCGAAACTGCTGAAGAGCGCCATCAGCAACTGGGAGCAGAAGAACAATGGTGCCAGTGCGGCAGACAGCGGACTGGTAGTAAAAACCGTTTTCGTAGATGGCGGCCGTGTTTTGAAACGCATGCGTCCGGCACCTCAGGGCCGTGGCTACCGTGTTCGTAAGCGCAGCAATCATGTAACATTAATCGTAGATTCTAAAAATTAATTGAAACCATTATATGGGTCAGAAAGCAAATCCAATTGGTAACAGGTTAGGTATCATCCGCGGATGGGAGAGCAACTGGTATGGTAGCAAGAAAGACTACGCATCTAAGTTGATCGAGGATCATAAGATCCGTACTTACCTCAACGCCCGTATCAACAAGGGCGGTATTGCCAAAATTGTCATCGAGCGTACCCTGGGTAAGCTGATCGTTACCATCCATACCTCCAAGCCCGGTATCATCATCGGTAAAGGTGGTAATGAGGTAGACCGTATCAAAGAAGAGTTGAAAAAGCTGACAGGTAAGGATGATGTGCAGATCAACATCCTGGAGATCCGCCGCCCCGAGCTGGACGCCAACATCGTTGGTGATACCATCGCCAAGCAGATCGAAAACCGGATCAACTTCAAACGTGCCATCAAAATGGCCATCGCCTCTACACTCCGCATGGGTGCAGAAGGGATCAAAGTGAAGGTAGCCGGACGTCTGGGCGGTGCTGAGATCGCACGTACCGAAGAGTTCAAACAAGGACGTGTTCCCCTGCACACATTCCGTATGGATATCGACTATGCCAACGTGTTTGCACAAACCGTATATGGTAAGATCGGTATCAAAGTATGGATCTGTAAAGGTGAAGTACTCGGACAGCGTGAACTGAACCCCAACTTCGTAGGCGGTAAGAATGATATGAGCGAGAGAAGGGATGGCGGCCACCACGGACACGACAGGCGTGATGACAGGAGAGGAGGAGACAGGAGAGATGACCGCAGAGGCGGTGGTGGAGACAGAAGAGATAACCGTGGCGGAGGAAGAGATCGCAGAAACTAATAGCGCAATGTGCAAATGGCGCGATGGCTCAGTAAAAATGGCGCCATTGAGCAATTGAGAAATTTTCAAATTATAACAAATGTTACAGCCTAAAAGAAGCAAACATAGGAAACAGCAGAAAGGACGCATACGCGAAGTAGCCAAGCGTGGCACTTCCATTTCATTCGGTTCTTTTGCACTGAAGGCGCTGGAACCCATCTGGCTCACCAACCGCCAGATCGAATCAGCCCGTCAGGCCATGACCCGCGCCATGAAGCGTGAGGGTAATGTGTGGATCCGCGTATTTCCTGATAAGATCATTACCCGCAAGCCGCTGGAGGTAAGGATGGGTAAAGGTAAAGGTAACCCTGAATTCTGGGCTGCTGTAGTGGAACCGGGACGTATCATCTTCGAATGCGATGGTGTAACGCCTGAGACGGCTAAAGAAGCGATGGAACTGGCTGCACAGAAGCTGCCCATCAAAACCAAATTCGTTGTTAGAAGGGATTTCCAGGCATAATAAATTGAATAAAAGATGGCAAAGAAAACACAAGAATTCAACAAGAGCCTGAAAGATCTGAACGCAACAGATCTGAAAGCCAGGATCCAGGAAGACCAGCTGAGGCTGAAAAAATTGGAGTTCGCCCACGCGATCTCTCCCCTGGAAAATCCGATGAACATCCGCGGTCTGCGCAGGGATATCGCCCGCCTGAAAACGGAACTGAAGAAAAAAGAAATGGGTATCTAACCATAAATTTAAAACAATGGCTGAAGTAAGAAATTTACGTAAAACAAGGATCGGGGTAGTAACCAGCGACAAAATGGATAAGACCATTACTGTAGCGGTGGAAAGAAAAGTAAAGCACCCCATCTATGGTAAGTTCGTAAAGAAAACCACCAAATTCCATGCACACGACGAAAAAAGCGAGTGCGGAATCGGTGACACCGTAAAGATCATGGAAACTCGTCCCCTGAGCAAAACAAAGCGCTGGAGACTGGTAGAAGTGGTTGAAAAAGCCAAGTAATATTGGCCCTCAAGCTGCCGCCTGCAAGCAAAAAGCTTCCGGTCCCAGCCTCTGACAAACAACATTCAAAAATTTCTTTCCTCTTTGCCCCGGACTTAAGTCCGGGGCAAAGAGGAAAGAAAAAGAAAAAGAAAAACAATGATTCAGCAAGAAAGCAGACTCAACGTAGCTGATAACAGTGGTGCCAAAGAAGTACTTTGTATCAAGGTGCTGGGTAACAGCGGACAGGATTATGCCAAAGTAGGCGATAAGATTGTGGTGACTGTAAAAGATGCCATTCCCGCAGGCGGTATCAAAAAAGGTACTGTTTCCAAAGCGGTAATCGTACGTACCAAAAACAAACTGCGTCGCAAAGACGGATCTTATATCCGTTTCGACGACAATGCGGTGGTATTGTTGAACAATTCAGATGAGCCCCGTGGTACGCGTATATTCGGACCAGTAGCGAGAGAATTGCGTGATAAAGGTTATATGAAGATTATTTCATTGGCTCCGGAAGTTCTTTAATTAAAAAGCATTAAGTCTAAATAAAATGAGTACAAGATTTAAACCCAAATTCAACATCAAGAAAGGTGATACCGTAGTGGTGATTACCGGCGATGACAAGGACTTGAAAAAGCCCCGCAAGGTGTTGGAAGTGATCGTAGACAAAGGCCGTGTAGTAGTGGAAGGCGTGAATATCGTAACCAAACATACCAAGCCTTCTGCTCAGAACACAAAGGGTGGTATTGTAAAAGTAGAGGCCCCTATCAACATCAGTAATGTGATGGTATGGGATGCAAAAGCTGGAGCCGCTACCAAAGTAAAACGTACCAGGGAGAATGGTAAATTAGTTCGTATATCTAAAAAATCAGGGGAGGTAATCAAGTAATGAGTACTGTAAAATACACTCCGAGATTAGCAGACAAGTACACCAAAGAAGTGATACCTGCTTTAATGAAGAAGTTTGCTTACAAAACCGTAATGCAGGCTCCTAAACTGGAAAAAATTTGTATCAACCGTGGTGTGAACGGAGCAGTGACCGATAAGAAACTGGTTGATATAGCTGTGGATGAACTGAACATGATCACTGGTCAGAAAGCAGTTCCTACCATGTCTAAGAAAGACATTTCAAACTTCAAACTGCGTAAAGGCATGCCCATCGGCGCACGCGTTACACTGAGAGGCGAGAAAATGTACGAATTCCTCGACAGGCTGGTATCTGTTGCCCTGCCGCGTGTACGCGACTTCAAAGGCATCAGTGATAAGGCTTTCGATGGCCGCGGTAACTATACCCTGGGCGTAACAGAGCAGATCATCTTCCCTGAGATCGACATCGATAAGGTGAACAAGATCACAGGACTGGATATCACTTTTGTTACCTCTGCTAACAGCAACGAAGAAGCATATGAGTTGCTGAAAGAACTGGGTATGCCTTTCAAAGGAGCTAAAAAAGACAATAATTAAAAACTGAAAGTCTGAAGACTAATATTCAAACAATTGGTTTTTAGCTTATAAACACAAGAATTTCAAAAACTATGGCAAAAGAATCAGTAAAAGCCAGACAAAGAAAGCGTGAAGCATTGGTGGCCCAGTATGCTGAGAAGCGTGCTGCCCTGAAAGCAGCAGGTGACTATGCAGCCCTGGACAAGCTTCCTAAGAATGCATCACCCGTTCGTTTGAAAAACCGTTGCCAACTGACCGGACGTCCCAAAGGTTACATGAGGTACTTTGGCCTTTCAAGGGTGATCTTCCGCGATATGGCGCTGAATGGCAAGATTCCAGGTGTGAAAAAAGCAAGCTGGTAATCTGGTTGTAGTAATAAAATTGTGAACAGACTTAATTCAAATAAACATGGTAACTGATCCTATAGCAGACTTCTTAACGAGGATTCGTAACGCCCAGATGGCTGGCCACAGGCTGGTAGAGATCCCTGCATCCAACCTCAAGAAGCGTATGACAGAGATCCTGTACGAACAGGGTTATATCCTGAAGTACAAATTCGAGGACGATAACAAACAGGGCCTGATCAAGATCGCATTGAAATACGATCCTGCTACCAAGCAACCTGCTATCCGCTCCCTGGAAAGGGTAAGCCGTCCCGGTTTGCGCCAGTATGCAAAACCTACCGAGATCAAACGTGTGATCAACGGACTGGGTATCGCTATCCTGAGCACATCCAAGGGTGTACTGACCGACAAACAGGCGAAAGCTGAAAATGTTGGTGGCGAAGTACTTTGCTACGTTTCTTAAATAAGGTATTGTCCGGCCTGACAATTATGCTTTTAGTCGGAGCAGAACACGGACCGGAATATTCAGAACAACAATAAAAAGCTAAACGACTATGTCACGTATTGGAAAACAACCGGTTAAATTGCCCGCAGGGGTTACGGTTACTGTAGGTAGCGATAATGTGGTTACCGTAAAAGGACCTAAAGGAGAACTGAAAGAAAGTATCGACCGCGATATCACTGTTACAGTGAACGACGGACAGGTAACTTTCACTCGTCCTACCGATCAGATCCGCCACCGCGCTATGCACGGTCTGTACCGCGCATTGATCGCCAACCTGGTGAAAGGTGTAACCGAAGGATTCAAGAAAGAACTGGAACTGGTGGGTGTGGGTTATAAAGCCGCCAACACCGGTAACCTGCTCGACCTGGCCCTGGGTTACTCACACAATATCATTTTCGAAGTTCCCAAAGAACTGAAAGTGACTACTGTAACTGAAAAAGGACAGAACCCCAAGATCACGATCGAGGGTACCGATAAACAATTGTTGGGACAGGTAGCTGCCAAACTGCGCAGCTTACGTAAGCCTGAGCCTTACAAAGGAAAAGGTGTTAAGTACTCTGATGAGGTACTGAGAAGAAAAGCTGGTAAAGCAGCAGGTAAATAAAACTGTTAACTGACCGCCGGCCGAATCGGGGGTTGCAAATAAAACAAGATGAGTAAATTAATCAAAAGGCAGAAGATCAGATACCGCATCCGTAAAAAGGTGTCAGGTACTGCACAGAATCCGCGCCTGGCCGTATTCAGGAGCAATGCTGAGATCTATGCTCAAATGATCGACGACGTGACTGGTGTAACACTGGCGGCAGCTTCTTCAAAAGATAAAGAGATCGCTGCACAGAAAGGTACCAAGAGCGAAAAAGCCAAACTGGTTGGAGCAGCTATTGCTAAAAAGGCAACAGCGCTGGGACTGACATCCTGTGTATTCGACAGGGGTGGTAACCTGTACCATGGCCGCGTGAAATCCGTTGCCGACGGTGCAAGGGAAGGAGGTCTTCAATTCTAATTTGCTAACAACAATTAATCGTTAGATAGATGTCTAAAATAAACGTAAATAAGGTGAAAGCCGGTGGCGATATGGAACTCAAAGAAAAAGTAGTTGCCATTAACCGCGTGGTGAAAACTACCAAAGGTGGTCGTACTTTCAGCTTCTCAGCCCTGGTGGTGGTAGGAAATGAAAACGGAATCGTTGGGCAAGGTCTGGGTAAAGCCAAAGAAGTGCAGGAAGCCATCACAAAAGGTATTGAAGATGCCAAGAAGAACCTGGTAAAAGTACCCGTGATGCACGGAACCATTCCTCACGACCAGTGGGCGAAAGAAGGTGCAGCCAAGGTATTGATCAAGCCGGCCGCTCATGGTGCGGGTGTGATCGCAGGAGGCAGCATGCGTGCCGTACTGGAAAGTGCAGGTATCACAGACGTACTGGCCAAGAGCCTGGGTTCTGCTAACCCGCACAACGTGGTAAAAGCTACTATCAAAGCACTGGGCCTGTTGAGGGAGCCGGTAGCAGTAGCCAAGCAACGCACAGTAAAGCTGAGCAAAGTATTTAACGGATAAATCAACCTCTTTGGGATATGAAAAAGATTAAGATCACACAGGTAAAAAGCGGCATCGACAGACCGGAACGCCAGAAACAAACACTGGTTGCTTTGGGCCTGAATAAGCTGAACGCTTCAAAAGAAGTGGAAGCAACTCCGCAGATCCTGGGCATGGTTAACAAAGTTAACCACCTGGTAAAAGTAGAAGAAGTAAAATAATTAATAATTGCTCGATGGCTCATTCCTCTTAGCCCCATGTTTCAACATGGGGATGAAAAAGGAAGCTCATTGAGCAATTAAAATTTGCGAGGGGTGATTCCCCGTAAAGTTCAAAATCAACACAAAATGAAATTACACACGCTCAAGCCCGCAGAAGGCGCAACACACAGGGAAAAACGTTTAGGACGTGGTGAAGCATCCGGTAAAGGCGGTACTTCAACGAAAGGTAACAAAGGCGGACAAAGCCGCGCAGGTTATAAAAGCAAAATGGCACACGAAGGTGGTCAGATGCCTATCCAGCGCCGTATCCCCAAACGCGGATTCAAGAATAATAACCGCATTGAATTCAAAGTATTCAACCTGGGTCAGATCGAGCAACTGGCAGAAAAATACGGTTTTACAGAAATCTCACTGGAAAATCTCTATATCAATGGCTTGATCGGCCGTACCGATAAAGTGAAGGTATTGGCCAATGGTGAACTGAAAGCAAAACTCAGTTTCAAAGTAAACGCTGCAAGCGAAAAAGCAAAAACTGCTATCGAAGCTGCAGGCGGAAGCCTTGAAATTGTAAAGTAATTTTACCGTAATTTGCCAGGCGCATCGGAAGGTGCGTCTTTTGGTTTTCAAGTATTAACGCTTTCAACAGATTCAAGTGAAAAAATTATTGCAGACATTAAAGAATATCTGGGCCATTGAAGACCTGCGTAACAAGATCGTTGTTACCCTGGCACTGGTACTCACTTACCGTTTCGGCAACCACATCGTATTGCCGGGCCTCGATCCGAACGGGATCGAAGCTGCACAAAAAGCGGCCAAAAGCACCGGATTGCTGGGCATCTTCGATATGTTCGCCGGTGGTGGTTTCTCCCAGGCCTCCATATTGGCATTGGGTATCATGCCTTATATCTCCGCTTCTATCTTCATGCAATTGATGACCATCCTGGTTCCGCAACTGCAGAAAGTTCAGAAAGAAGGAGAGAGCGGCCGTAAAAAGATCAACCAATGGACCCGCTACCTCACTGTGATCGTAACCCTGTTCCAGGCCGGCGCTTATGTGGCTTACCTGAACAGCCCCGGATACGCAGAAGCCATCCTGCCCGCTTATAAACCCTTCTTCTGGTTCTCTACCGTAGTAACCCTCACAGCAGGTACCCTGTTCGTGATGTGGCTGGGTGAGAAGATCCAGGACAAAGGATTGGGTAACGGTACTTCCATCATCATCATGGTGGGTATCCTCTCGAGGTTCCCCCAATCGGTGATACAGGAGTTCAGCGCCAAAGGCGAAAGAGGCGGTGGCGGATTGCTGGTGTTCCTCATTGAGATCGCGATCCTTATCACCATCATCATGGGATTGATCATCCTCGTACAGGGTGTTCGCAAAATACCTGTAAACTATGCCAAGCAGATCATCGGTAACCGCCAGTTCGGTGGCGCCCGCCAGTTCCTGCCGGTAAAAGTGAACAGCGCAGGTGTAATGCCCATCATCTTTGCACAGGCCATCATGTTCCTGCCTACATTGGTTTCATTCACCAATATCGATTCGGCACAAGGCATTGTGAAAATATTCAACGATCATAGCAACGCATGGTACATGGTTATTTATGCGGTGATGGTGATCGGATTCACATTCCTGTATACTGCTTTGATCTTTAACCCCAAGCAGATCGCAGAAGACCTGAAGCGGAACAACGGATTCATCCCCGGTGTAAAACCCGGACAGCCTACAGCAGATTATATCGGATCCATCATGGATAAGATCACCCTGCCCGGCGCTATCTTCCTGGCTTTCGTAGGTATCCTGCCCGGCTTTGCACAAAGGCTGCATGTTACACAGAGCTTCAGCACCTTCTTCGGAGGTACTTCACTGCTCATCATGGTAGGTGTGATCCTCGATACCCTTCAGCAGATCGAAACACATTTGCTCATGCGCCAGTACGACGGCCTTATGAAAGGTGGTCGCGTGCAGGGCAGACAGACAGTTTCTACCACTACTATTTAAGATTTAAGAAAATAATAGCGAACTTTGCGAACCTGCCGTATTTGGCAGGTTCTTTTTTTTGAATGACGAGAAGAAACAACATGATGATCCATAAAACAGAAGCAGAAGTCGCTTTGATGAAAGAATCAGCCACGCTGGTCAGCAAAACGCTGACGGAAGTGGCCAAAGTACTGAAACCGGGTATGACCACCCTGCAGATCGATGAGATCTGCGCTACTTTCGTGAAAGACCATAAAGCCATTGCCTCTTTTTACAATTACCGCGGGTATCCTTATTCCGTGTGCACTTCGGTGAACGATGTAGTGGTACACGGTTTCCCCAATAATACGCCTTTGAAAGATGGCGATATTGTTTCAGTAGATATGGGTGTGATATTGAACGGCTGGCATGGAGATCACGCCTATACTTTTATACTGGGCGAAGTGAGTGCGGAAGTGCTGCAACTCGTGCGCGTAACCAAGGAGTCATTATACAAAGGGATCGAAAAAGCTGTTGCCAATAACCGTATAGGAGATATTGCTTATGCCATACAGGAACATACCGAAAAAAAATACGGATATGGTGTGGTGCGTGAATTGGTGGGACATGGCCTCGGCAGGGACCTGCACGAAGACCCGCAAGTGCCCAATTACGGCAAGCGCGGCAACGGCCCCCGGATGAAAGAAAACCTCGTGCTGGCTATTGAACCCATGATCAATATGGGCACCAAAGATGTGTATACAGAAGATGACGGATGGACGGTAAAAACACAAGACGGCAAACCTTCGGTTCATTTTGAACACGATGTTTGTGTGAAGAGAGATAAAGCCCTGATCTTATCTGATTATAGCATCATTGAAGCCGCTGAAAAAGCAAATCCCAACCTGAATACCAGCTATTATTAAACCCCATTTAGTAGTCATAGGCGGAGGCGCCGCAGGCTTTTTCTGCGCGGTGAATGCAGCCCGCATGAACCCGGCGCTGAAAGTAACCCTGCTGGAAAAGACCAACAAACTGCTTTCCAAAGTAAAGGTCAGCGGAGGCGGGCGATGCAATACCACGCATGCCTGTTTTGAAATACCGGGGTTGGTGAAGAAATACCCGAGGGGACAAAACTTCCTCAAAAAAACATTCCACTGGTTCTATACACAAGATACTATTCAATGGTTTGCCGAGCGGGGTGTGGCATTGAAGACCGAAGCCGATGGAAGAATGTTCCCGGTAACAGATCAATCGCAATCCATCATCGACTGCCTGCTGCGCGAGGCGGACCGTTATGGAGTGGAAATCCGCATGCATACAGAAGTAACAACGGTTGATCCATTGGAGAAGGGTTTCCTGCTTACTACGAACCGCGAACAGCTCCGGGCCGATTTTGTTTGCGTGGCAACGGGCGGTTATCCTAAATCTGCCATGTTTCAATGGTTGCGGGCACTCGGACATAATATTGAAGAACCGGTTCCTTCACTTTTTACTTTCAACATGCCGGGTAATCCCATTACTGCGTTGATGGGTGTGAGTGTTGACAGGGCGCTCGTAAAAATAACCGGTACCCGGCTGGCAGAAGAGGGGCCGTTGCTGATCACGCATTGGGGTATGAGCGGCCCGGCCATCCTGCGCTTGTCGGCCTGGGGCGCCCGCGAATTGGCCGAACGCAACTACAGGTTTACTTTATTGGTCAATTGGGTACCAGCATACCATGAGCAAAGCTTACGGGAGGCATGGGCTTTCATACGCAATGAACATGCTGCGCAGAAGATAGGTAATAAAAATCCGTTTGGTTTGCCCGGGCGTTTATGGCTTTTCCTGCTTACTGCAAGTGGCATCCAGCCAGATATGCGCTGGTCGGACCTGCCTGCTAAAGAGCAAAACCAGTTGATGAAGAACCTGACTGCGCAAGTATGCGAAGTACAGGGAAAAACAACATTCAAAGAAGAGTTTGTGACCTGCGGGGGCGTTCGCCTGGCCGAGATCGATGCCAATACCATGCAGAGCCGCCTGCGGCCGGGACTTTTCTTTGCCGGGGAAGTGATGGATGTAGATGGTATTACCGGTGGTTTTAATTTCCAGCATGCCTGGACCAGCGGGTGGATAGCGGCAACAGCCATTGCAAAATAAAAATGCCGCCAGGAATACAGGCGGCATTCTCTATTTGGGGAGAATTTTGCTCAGGACTAAGCTGCTTTTTTCTTACCCTTGTCTTCTTTATTCTCTTTGAAACGCTTGTCGGCAGTACCGTCTTTCTTGGTATGTCCGGGAGCGGCTGCTTCTTTACCCTTGTTCTCTTTATAGCGCATATCGGGCGTGCCGTCTTTTTTCATGTGCTCGGCATGCTCTTTATTTTCTTTATAGCGCTTATCGGGTGTACCGTCGGCCTTGGTATGCACTTTAGCGGCTGCGGGCTTTTCTTCTTTCTTGGTTTGAGCGAAAGAAACAGATGCCATACCAACGAACAACAGCATGGCCAGGAGGAGCTTTTTCATAGTAGCTTTAATTTTTAGATTAGGGTTTAAAATTCTAGGTTAAGATAAGGAAAAAAGCAGCATTCAAAATCATAAATTTTAATACCTCAAGTATGCTGTAGTCAATGAGTTAGCTAAAAACTTCCGTTTCCAGCTTTTTTTACGTAACTTTGCCGCCCCGAATAAAAGCATCGGGATATTTGATATGAACTTGATTAACAAACAATTAAACGCAGATGCACAGGAGAATGCCGCCGCCCCCGAGGTAGCAGCAACTACTACTGCGACAACAAATGCACCTGTAGAAGCGCCTGTTGTAGAAACAGCGCATGATGATTTCGACTGGAGCATCGACAAACGCAATGTGAGTCATTATGCTGAAGCCGACCGTGTAAAGTACGACAAAGTGTATGACAACACTTTCGTACAGATTGAAGATGGTGAGATCGTGAGAGGTGGTGTAGTAGCCCTCACCAAAACAGATGTTGTGATCAACATCGGTTTCAAAAGTGACGGACTGGTATCACTGAATGAATTCCGTGATGTACAGGGGCTGAAAATAGGTGATGAAGTGGAAGTGATGGTGGTTGAGAAAGAAGACCGCAACGGTAACCTGCACCTGAGCCGTAAGTCAGCACGTATCTTCCGAGCATGGGAGAGGATCGTTGAAGTACACAAGACTGGTGAAGTGATCACCGGTACTGTTACCAGCAAAACAAAAGGTGGTTTGATCGTGGATGTATTCGGCATGGAGACCTTCCTGCCCGGTTCACAGATCGACGTTAAACCTGTTACCGATTACGATCAGTTTGTAGGAAAGACCATGGAGTTCAAAGTGGTGAAGATCAACGAAGCCATCAAGAACGCCGTAGTATCTCACAAAGCCCTGATCGAAAGCGATATCGAAGCACAGCGTGCAGAGATCATGAGCAAACTCGAAAAAGGCCAGGTACTGGAAGGTGTGGTGAAGAACATCACCGATTTCGGTGCGTTCATGGACCTCGGAGGTCTCGATGGTCTGCTTTATATCACCGATATTTCATGGGGCCGTATCTCTCACCCGAGCGAAGTGGTGAAGATGGACCAGAAACTGCAGGTGGTGGTACTGGATTTCGACGACGACAAAAAACGCATCAGCCTGGGTCTGAAACAACTGACTCCGCATCCTTGGGATGTGCTGCCTGAAGGACTGGCAGAAGGTTCTGTAGTAAAAGGCAAAGTGGTGAACATCGAAGATTACGGTGCATTCCTGGAAATCCAGCCCGGCGTAGAAGGCCTGGTGCACGTATCTGAGATCACCTGGGCTAATACACCTATCAACGCGAAGGAATTCTTCAAATTGGGAGATGAGTACGAAGCCAAAGTGGTTACGCTCGACAAAGATGCACGCAAGATGAGCCTGAGCATCAAACAAATGAGCCAGGATCCATGGAATACCATCGAAACCAAATTCCCCGAAGGAAGCAAACACAAAGGACTGGTGAAGAACATCACGCCTTATGGTGTGTTCGTTGAACTCGAGCCCGGTATCGGCGGTATGATCCACATCAGCGACCTCAGCTGGTTGAAGCGTTTCGCTCATCCTACAGACTATACCAAAGTAGGTGAGACCATCGACGTGATCATCCTGAGCATCGATAAAGAGAACCGCAAATTGCAGCTCGGACATAAACAACTCGAAGAAGATCCCTGGAATGCCCTCGAAGATACTTTCGCAGTAGGCACACTCCATGAAGGCACTGTTACCCGCAAGGACGAAAAAGGAGCACTGGTACAGTTGCCCTACGGTCTGGAAGGTTTTGCACCTAACCGCCACCTGAACAAAGAAGATGGCAAGCAAGTGCAGGCCGACGAAACAGCCCAGTTCATGGTGATCGAGTTCGACCGCAACGAAAAACGCATTGTATTGAGCCATGCCCGTATCTGGGAACAGCACATAGCAGAAGAGAAGGAGGCGGCTAAGAAAGAAGCCAGAGCTGAGTCTGACAAGACCAAGAAAGCTGTGAAGACTATCCAGAACAAGGTAGAAAAAGCCACCCTGGGCGACCTGGGTGCCCTGGCAGAGATCAAAGCCAAATTGCAGGAAGGAGAAGGCGGCGAAAACAAATAACCGTCTTCGTTGTAATAGTGAAAAAAGGTCCCGATACCTATCGGGACCTTTTTTGCTGCCAGCCTCTGGCAATCAGCTTTTTAGCTAATTCTTAACGACCCGAGCCGCCAAACCTGAACGGGGCTTTATAAATTGCCCGTAAATAACTAATTTTGCCAACTTGTATGAATAGGACCCCTCTGTTACTGGCATTTGTATTGTTGCTGAGCGCATGCTCCAATAAGTTCTCCAAGATCTTTAAGAGCAAAGATTATGAGTATAAATCCAAAATGGCGGAACAGTATTATGCCAATAAGGACTATAGTCATGCAACGCAGCTCTTTGAAGATGTTTTTCCTTATGTAAAGGGAACCGCCCGCTATGAGGACATGTATTATAAGTACGCGTATTCTTATTACTATGATAAGGATTACCTCAATGCGGAGAACCTCTTCAAAAATTTTGTAGAGAATTTCCCTACGAGTAACAAGAGCGAAGAATGTGATTACATGCGCGCCTATTGTTATTTCAAGCAATCGCCCAAAACAGACCTGGATCAAACCAATACCAACAAGACCATGCAGCTGATGCAGGTCTTCATCAATACACACCCCAATTCTGCGCGTGTGAAAGATGCGTCTGAGATCATAGACAAGTGCAGGGCTAAACTGGAGGAAAAAGATTTCAAAGCGGCGCAACTGTATTATAACCTCGGTTATTACAAGGCAGCAGCCATCGCTTTTACCAATGTATCGGATAATTTTCCTGATTCTAAGAAAGCAGATGAATATAAATACCAGACCATCCGGTCGTACTACAAATACGCCCAGATGAGCTATGAAGAAAAACAAAAAGAACGTTACGAGAAAGTAATATCGGAGTGTGGAGATTTTGCCGATCGGTTTACCGACAGTAAATTCACAGAAGACGTAAACAAGTACAAAACACAATCAAATAACTTTTTAAACAACCTCAAACATGAGCAAGCTAAGAAGGCAAATGAGCGCTAATACCGCCAGTGTTGTAGAAACCAAAAGCCTGGTGCAGATCAAATCCAAAACGGGCAACCTGTATGAATCCATTGCCATCATTGCCAGGAGGGCCAACCAGATCAATATCTCTTTGAGAGAAGAACTGCACAATAAACTGGAAGAATTCGCCAGCCATACAGACAGCCTGGAAGAGATACACGAGAACAAAGAGCAGATCGAAATATCCAGGGCTTATGAAAAAATGCCCAATCCGGCCATACTGGCTACCCAGGAATTCATGGAGAACAAAGTGTATTACAGGAGAAACAACGATAACGACCTGTTCAGATAAGATAAATCTTTCTGAAATGCATTGAACGACAGTTATTATGACTGTCGTTTTTTGTTATTTTGAGGTACAATAGCAGCTATGCTCAAGGGTAAAAAAATATTGATCGGCGTTACGGGCAGCATCGCAGCCTACAAAGCCATATTACTGGTTCGCCTGCTGGTTAAAGCAGGAGCGGAAGTAAAAGTGGTGATGACGCCTGCCGCCAAAACATTCGTATCACCCGTAGTGCTTTCAACCCTTTCCAAAAACCATGTTGTAACAGAACTGGTGGAAGGGGAAGATTGGTCAAACCACGTGATGCTGGGCCGCTGGGCCGATGTGTTCGTATTGGCGCCGCTGAGTTGCAATACCCTGGCCAAGATGGCGCAGGGGCTTTGCGATAATGCTTTGCTGGCGGTGTATTTATCCGCTACCTGTCCTGTTGTACTGGCCCCCGCCATGGACGAAGACATGTGGCGCCACCCCGCCACCCGGCGCAATATGGATTTACTGGTGAAAGACGGCAACCACCTCATCAACGTGGAAAAAGGAGAACTGGCCAGCGGCTTGTATGGCGATGGAAGGATGGCAGAGCCCGAGACCATCGTAGCATACCTGGCAGAACACCTCTTGCGCAGTAAAACACTGAAAGGCAAAAAAGCGCTGGTATCTGCCGGTCCCACTTACGAAGCGATTGACCCGGTACGTTTCATCGGTAATCATTCATCCGGTAAAATGGGATTTGCCATTGCAGAAGCTTTGTACATGCAGGGAGCCGATGTAACCCTTGTTACAGGGCCTACACACCAGCAAACAGCTTATGCCGGTATCCATGTAGTACCGGTGGTGTCGGCTGCTGATATGTATGATGCCTGTATGGCCGCATCTCCCGATGCGGCGGTGATCGTAATGGCAGCGGCTGTGGCCGATTACAGGCCGGTATCCGTTGCCAGCAATAAGATCAAAAAGAGCGCGGCGGACTGGGAACTGAAGCTCACCAAAAACGAAGACATATTGCTGGCGTTGGGCAAGCAAAAAAAAGCGGGACAATTCATTGCGGGCTTTGCACTGGAAACCAATAATGAACGGGAACACGCATTGGCGAAACTGCAAACAAAGAATGCCGATATGATCGTGCTCAATTCGCTGAACGATGAAGCGGCAGGCTTTGGAGTGGATACCAACCAGGTAACTATTCTGCATCGCTCCGGCGAAGAAAAAAAGATCGGGCTGCAATCGAAAAAAGCAGTGGCGGAAGAGATCGTATCCTTCATCATAACACATGTTCATGCGAAACCATAAGACAGGGTGGATGATCATGCTCGCTTGCCTGTTGTGCCTGCAGCAGGCTACGGCACAGGAATTACAGGCAAGGGTGTCGGTGATTGCGGCGCGTGTTAATTCTACGGTAGACAGGAAAATATTCACTACCCTGCAAAACCAGCTCACTACACTGCTCAACAGCCGCAAGTGGACCAATGATGTATTCAGGGAGACTGAAAAAATAGAATGCAGTTTCATCCTCAATATAGAAAATGTACCAGAGCCCAATGTGTACAAAGCCACACTCACGGTGCAGGCGGCGAGGCCAGTGTATAATTCCACTTACCAGGCAGCGCTGGTGAATTATATAGACCCCGAAGTAACATTCCGGTATGTGGAATTTCAACCGGTGGAGTTCAATGAGAACAGGGTGCAGGGAACAGATGCTTCCATTGCCAACCTCACGGCTGTCTTTGCTTATTATGCGTATACGATACTGGGACTCGACTACGACTCTTTTTCTCCCAAAGGAGGAGAGCAGTATTACCGCAAAGCGCAACAGATCGTAACCAATGCGCCCGAAGGCAAGAACATCAGCGGCTGGCGCCTCTTCGATGGCGTTCGTAACCGCTACTGGCTGAATGAAAACCTCATCAACAACCGGTACAATATCATGCACGATGTGATCTATGCTTATTACCGTTCCGGGTTCGATAACCTGTACGACAAAGAGAAAGAAGCGAGAACCAATATATTACAGTCGTTGATACAGCTGGATGCTTTCAATAAAGAAAACCCCAACACCATGATCCTGCAATTTTTTCTGCAGGGCAAATACCTGGAGCTGATCGGCGTTTTCAAAAAAGGTACGCCGGAAGAAAGAACAAAAGCCATAGAATTGTTGAGTGCATTGGATATCGTCAATGCCACGCATTATAAACAGGAATTGCAATGAAGAAATACGGGGTGATGCAACTGATCGGATGCCTGGCGCTGTTGTTGGCGGGCTGTTCGGATAATAAACCGAAAGTGATACCTGTGAACACCATGAAAAAAGTGGTGTGGGATATGATGAAAGCCGATGAGCTCTTCGCCAGGGAACGTTTGAAAGATTCAACAATGCAAAAAAAACGCGAAGACATCCGTTTGTACGAACAGGTATTCTCAATACACCATATTACCCGCGAACAATTTTACCAGAGCTACCGTTATTATGAAACACATCCGGTACAGTTCAAAGAATTGCTGGATTCGGTAGAAAGTCTTTCTACTAAAGAACAACAGCAGCTGTCGAAGAAGCGTGCCATACCATAGCGGTTAAACAGTATCTTTGGTTGTTAACGATTGCGCTATGAACAAGGTCTATGCAAATGCAGACGAAGCCATTTTTGATATCCGCGACGGAGCTACTATTATGCTCGGCGGCTTTGGTCTGAACGGGATCCCTGAAAACTCTATTGCAGCATTGGTGAAAAAAAAAGTAACCGGACTTACCTGTATTTCCAATAATGCAGGGGTGGATGATTTTGGTCTGGGCCTGCTGTTGAAGACAAAGCAGATCAAAAAAATGATGAGCAGCTATGTGGGCGAAAATGCAGAATTCGAAAGGCAGTTGCTCAGCGGAGAATTAGAGGTGGACCTGATTCCGCAGGGAACCCTGGCTACCCGCATACAAATGGCAGGCATGGGCATACCTGCGTTTTATACGCCGGCAGGTTATGGTACGGAAGTAGCCGCAGGAAAAGAAGTGCGGGAGTTCAATGGCAAAATGTACCTGATGGAACATGCACTGCATGCGTCTTTTGCAATTGTCAAAGCCTGGAAAGGCGATGCGCAGGGTAACCTGGTGTTCAGGAAAGCAACCAGGAATTTTTCTACTTCAATGGCCAAAGCCGGTGATATTACTATTGCCGAAGTAGAAGAGCTGGTACAGCCCGGCGAACTGGATCCCGATCATATTCATGTGGCGGGCGTATATGTGCACCGCATTTTCCAGGGAAGCCATTATGAAAAAAGAATAGAACGCAAGACGGTTCAGATACAAGGATGAAAAATCAACATTCAAAAACGATGGAGCATGGCGCTTGATAAATTCCATATTGCCAAACGAATTGCACAGGAGCTGAAAGACGGAATGTATGTGAACCTGGGCATTGGCATACCCACACTGGTCTCTAATTTTATTCCCGAAGGCATCACCGTGATCCTCCAAAGTGAGAACGGTATCCTGGGCATGGGGCCTTACCCTTCAGAAGCAGACATAGATGCCGATCTCATCAACGCCGGTAAAGAAACGGTTACAGTAATACCAGGCGGCGCTTTTTTTGACAGCGCCGAAAGTTTTGGAATGATCCGTGCAGGTAAGATAGACCTTACTGTATTGGGTGCGATGGAAGTGAGTGACAGCGGTGATATTGCCAACTGGAAAATTCCCGGTAAAATGGTAAAAGGAATGGGCGGTGCGATGGACCTGGTAGCCAGTGCACAAAATATCATCGTAGCCATGATGCATACGAACCCGAAAGGAGAAAGCAAACTGTTGCCACAATGCCAACTGCCACTCACCGGTGTAAAATGCGTAAAGAAGGTAGTAACGGAATTGGCCGTGCTGGATATTACTCCAGATGGATTCTTACTGAAAGAAAGGGCGCCGGGTGTAACAGTTGAAGAAATTGTTTCGAAGACTGCCGGTCGTTTGGTAGTACCCGATCATGTTCCTGAAATGAAATGTTAGTTCGGACCGATTTGCTAACTTGCATATCAAATCAATGTTATGAATATACAAGTTGGACAAAAAGCACCGGATTTCGCATTGTACGATTCGGATAAGAACAAAGTATCGTTATCGGATTTCAAAGACAAGAACGTGTTGTTATTGTTCTTCCCGCTGGCTTTCACAAGCACCTGCACTGCAGAATTGTGTAACATCAGGGATAATATCGCGCTCTATAATAATTCGAATGCACAGGTATTGGGTATATCGATTGACTCACTCTTTGTATTGGGTAAATTCAAAGCCGAGCAAAACCTGAACTTCCCGTTACTCAGCGATTTTAATAAAGAAGCCGCGAGCGCTTATGGAGTACTCTATGAAACTTTCCCCGCATTTGAAATGCATGGCGTTAGCAAGAGAGCTGCTTTCCTGATAGATAAAACAGGCACGATTCAGTATGCTGAAGTATGTGCAAAGCCTTCGGATCTTCCTTCTTTTGAAGGTATACAGCAGGCGCTGGCTAAACTTAATTAAATAGCTTGATGGCTCATACTCAGTGAATACACACGTCATCCCGAGCGTAGCCGAGGGATCTGCTGAATATTCAGTGAGATCCTTCGACTCACTGCGTTCGCTCAGGATGACGTTTAATTAGCCATTGATCAATTAAATATGGTTTTTAGCATAGTTTTTGCTACTTTAGTAATAGACTCAGATCATGAAGAAACTCAACACAGTTGTTTTACTGGTAATGGCGTTCTTTGGCAGCAGTTTCATTGCTGACAAAGGACAGTCGTCTTTTGAGTTTACTGATGTTCAGACGAAAATCATTCGCTTTTACCCCAACCCTGCTACTACCGTTATCAGTTTTGAGTTCGACAAATCGGTTGATAAATCCTACTCATTACAGATCTACAATTTTATTGGTAAGAAAATGACCGAGATCAGGGTTAACGAGAGCAAGATCACCATCCCGCTCGACGATAACTATTTTCGCGGTCTATACATCTACCAGTTACGGGATGCCAATAGCCGGATCGTGGAATCGGGTAAGTTCCAGGTGAATAAGTAATCAACCCAACCAATGATCGTCACCCTGAGCGAGCGAAGCGAGTCGAAGGGCCTGATAAAGTTTTCAGCAGATCCCTCGGCTACGCTCGGGATGACGTTCAGGAAACCTCTACAATCAGAAACTTTAAGTAATTCGTATTCTCCACGCCCCATATGATGGGGTGATCGCTGGCCTGGGCCTGAAAAGTAACCTGCCTGATCTTTTTACGGGCGTCTTTGGCAGCCATTTCAATGGTTTGCAGGAAGAGGTCGGGCTGCACCAGGTTGGTACAACTGGAAGTGACCAGGAATCCACCATTTTTGATCAGCTTCATACCCCTGAGGTTGATCTCTTTATAACCGGTGATCGCTTTCTGTATTTGTTCGCGGCTCTTGGTGAACGCGGGCGGATCGAGCATGACCACATCGTACTGGCGGCCTTCCTTTCCCCATTGCTTAAGCACATCAAAAGCATTCATGGCTTCGAAGCGGCAGATATTGTCGAGTCCGTTCAGCGCGGCATTGCGATTGGCCTGCGCTACGGCATTTTCAGAGATGTCGAGTCCGAGTACCGACTTCGCCCCATAATGGGCGGCATGTATCTCAAAAGTGCCAGTGTAAGTAAATGCACCCAATACATCAGCGCCTTTTACAATATGTTGTATGGCACGGCGGTTATCCTGCTGGTCGAGGAAATACCCGGTTTTCTGCCCGTTCTCAATATCAACATGGAATTTCAGTCCGTTTTCGTTGATGATGATATTCGTGTCAAATGGGGTCGATAAAAATCCTTTTTGTTGTTTTAATCCCTCCAGTTCCCGCACGGGCACATCATTCCGCTCATAAATACCTTTGGGCGAGAAGATGGATTGCAGTGCCGCTACAATGGCCGGCTTCCAGCATTCCATCCCAAAAGAAAGGGTTTGAAGTACAAAATAGTCGTTGAATTTATCGATGACCAGGGCGGGCAGTTCATCGGCCTCGCCAAATACCAGCCGGCAGTTTTCAACATATCCCAACTTTTGCCTGTACAACCAGGCACGGGCTATCCTGTCGTGGAAAAACTGCTCATCGATGACTTCCTGCCGGTTCCGCGTCAGCAGGCGTACCAGTATCTGCGACTGGGGATTGATATAGCCGCGGCCGGCGAATTTCCCATCACTGTAAGAAACTTCCACAATGTCACCCGCTTTTACTTCACCTGCCACCCGGTCTACCTCGTTGCGGAATATCCAGGGATGTCCGCCGGCAATGCGGGGCGTGATCTTTTTCTTCAAATAAACCTTTACCATGGCCGCAAAGATAGGGCCGGGAAGGGGTTATTGATTGCCGCCGGATTCCTGTCATTTTTTCCTTTTCTTTGCTCCGGCAACATTTTTGACAATAGTTGCGGCATAACGTAATCATACTATGGAAGAGCAAGAAATGACGCAAAAAACGGAATCTGCCGAAAAAGACAACAGATTGGATATCAATACTGACGAAAATGCAGCCGGCACTTCACACCTGAATGAGCCGGTACAGGACGAGAATGCAACGGAGAAGCTGGAAACCGCCCTGCAGGAGCAGAAGGACAAATACCTGCGCCTGATGGCCGAATTCGACAATTTCCGTAGAAGAACAGCCAAAGAGCGGCTGGAACTGATCCAGACTGCCGGAAAAGACGTGATATTGTCACTGCTGGATGTGCTGGATGATTGCGACAGGGCTGAAAAGCAGTTACTGGCCAATGAAGACCTCGCTGCACAAAAAGAGGGGATCATGCTGGTATTTAATAAACTTCGCAGCACCCTGCAGGCAAAAGGGGTAAAACCCATGGAAAGTATCCACCAGGATTTCGACGTGGAAAAACACGAGGCCATTACAGAAATCCCCGCACCTGCTGAAGAACTCAAAGGCAAAGTGATCGATGAAGTGATGAAAGGCTATTATATGAATGATAAGATCATCCGCTTTGCGAAAGTGGTGGTAGGAAAATAGAATTGCAATGACAAAAAGAGATTATTACGAAATCCTGGGCGTTGGTAAAACTGCTTCAGCCGATGAGATCAAGAAAGCTTATCGGAAGGTGGCTATGCAATTCCATCCCGACCGCAATCCGGGTGACAAAGCTGCAGAAGAGAAATTCAAAGAAGCAGCCGAAGCTTATGAAGTGTTGAGTGATGCTGATAAGAAAGCAAAATACGACCGGTTCGGACATGCAGCATTTGCACCCGGATCGGGCGGTGGAGGCGGACATTACGGCGGCGGCATGAATATGGAAGACATTTTCAGTCAGTTCGGAGATGTATTCGGCGGTGAGGATGTGTTCGGAAGTTTCTTCGGAGGTGCCGGCAGGAGCAGGGGAGGCGGAGGCCGTTCGGCAAGAGGTGTGAGGGGTTCCAACCTGCGCATCAAAATGAAACTCACTTATGAAGAGATAGCCAAAGGGGTTACCAAGCACGTGAAAGTGAAAAAGCATGTTACCTGTAATACCTGTGGCGGCAGCGGCGCCAAAGACCAGAGCAGTGTGCAAACCTGTAAGACCTGCGGCGGAACCGGACAGATACGCAAGGTAACCAACACATTCCTGGGGCAGATGCAAACGGTAACTACTTGTCCCACTTGTAATGGCGAAGGTACTACCGTAACCGCTAAATGCGGTACCTGTAAAGGAGAGGGAAGGGTATACGGCGAAGAGACCATCAGCATAGACATACCGGCGGGCGTACAGGAAGGCATGCAATTGAGCATGAGTGGAAAAGGAAATGCAGGAGAGCGTGGAGGTGCACCGGGTGATCTGATCATACAGATAGAAGAGGAAGCGCATCCGGAATTGCAGCGCGATGGACTCAACGTAGCGTATGACCTGCATATCTCATTCGCCGATGCAGCATTTGGCACGCAGGTGGAAGTGCCCACCATCGACGGCAGGGCTAAAATAAAGATACCGCCAGGTACACAGAGCGGAAAAATATTCCGGTTGAAAGGAAAAGGATTTCCGGAAGTGCAGGGATACAGTCGCGGTGATCAGCTGATACAAGTGAATGTATGGACGCCGCAACAGCTTACCGATGAAGAAAAAGCAATGCTGGAAAAGCTCGGCAGGAGTGAGAACTTCAAACCGCAGCCCGGCAAGAGCGATAAAAGTTTTTTTGACAGGGTACGGGAAGCCTTTAATTAAGCGAACCATTTAATGAACAGCGAAATAAGTGCGTATATGCAGGTAGCAACAAACACTCCTTTCGCTGTTTTGTCTTTCCGCCGGTTGATATAGAATGTAAAGACCAATGCGTTTGCCATCAGTGAAATGCTGATGATGGCAGTGAGCAGTGATTTCTGCGCCATTAATACTTCAAAGAAATCTTTGAGAGAAAAAAGCCGGAACCGCACCAGGTAATAACCAAAGAGCCCCGCAACAGGAGCAATGAATCCGAGCACCAGGCCCAGTTTTAAGTTGTCTTTCTTGAGCATCAGAATTTCCAGTTTGTTTCCAGTTTCTTTTTGAGTTCATAGTGGGTGAGATCGAACTGTACGGGAACCACACTCACATAATTGTTCTTGAGCGCCCATACATCGGTGTCCTTGCCTTTGTCGAAGTTGAGGAATTCACCGGTGAGCCAATAATATTTTTTGCCGTGGGGATCTTTTCGTTCGTCGAATTCCTCTTCGTATTTGGCATAAGCCTGTCGGCAGATTTTCACTCCTTTGATCAGTTTTTCTGTAACTGCGGGGAAATTAACGTTGAGGCAAAGGTGTTTATCGTGCTGTTTACCCTTCAATACTTTTTCAACGATCATACGCGCGTATCGCTGGGATGCCGAGAAATCGGCTTCAATACTGTAATCGAGCAGACTGAAGCCAATGCTGGGGATGCTTTCGATGGCTGCTTCCAGTGCGGCAGACATGGTACCCGAATAGATCACGTTGATGGAATGGTTGGCGCCGTGGTTGATGCCGCTGATACAGAGATCGGGTTTGCGGTGTAATATTTTGTCAACCGCCAGCTTTACACAGTCAACCGGTGTGCCGCTGCAACTATAAGCTTCTATATCTCCGAACTGGTTCACCTTCTGCAGGCGCAGCGGATGACCAATGGTGATGGCGTGCCCCATACCACTCTGCGGCTTATCGGGAGCCACTACTACTACTTTACCTAATCCTACTACAGATTCTACCAATGCCCGGATACCGGGTGCTGCAATACCATCGTCGTTGGTAACCAATATGATGGGAAGGGATGACTTCGAACGCGTTTTTTTGACCATGCTGTAAAGATAAGCAAGAGCAATATCAACTACATTTATAATGGAAGCATTGTGGTTGGTATGCCCAAAGATTTGCCGGTCACTTTTACTTACCTTATAAGAACTGTTGGCGCTGCAAAAAGAAAGTAAGGGAAACAGGCTGTCCGCATTGTAATTTTTTAAAAAAAGCAGCAGAAAATTTTGGCAAAGCTAAAAATATTAGTATTTTGCACTAAATCAGTTAGCTATGTCAAACGCCGGAAAGAATTTACGCTACCTGCGCAAGCTGCGTGGCTGGACACAGGAAGAGTTTGCCAATAAACTCAAGATCAAAAGATCATTGGTGGGTGCTTATGAAGAAGAACGTGCTGAGCCGCGCCTGGAAGTAATGGAAGTGGTCTGCAATATTTTCAAGCTGAGTTTGGAAGACCTTTTATTCAAAGACCTGGCCGAGCCGCAGGGTGCCAGCTATTTGGAGAAGAGAAGGCAGCTTAAGATGGCTTCAGAAGTTACCCAGATCAGCTTTGTGCCGGTGAAGGCGGCGGCAGGCTATATGACCGGTTATGCTGATCCGGAATTTTTGGATGAACTGAACACGTTTACCCTGCCTATGCTGGCTCCCGGACAGTATCGTGCTTTTGAAATCATTGGAGACAGTATGTTGCCCACTCCCAGTGGCAGCGTAATTGTAGGAGAGAAAGTAGAGGACCTGGAAGAAGTGAAGAACAGTAATACTTATGTAGTGCTTTCAAAAAATGATGGCGTGGTGTATAAGCGCATCATGAAGAACAACCGCCTCAGGAACAAGCTTACCCTCATCAGCGATAATCCGCAATACGAACCTTACAACGTGAGTACGGAAGATGTGCTGGAAGTTTGGAAAGCGGTGTACATCATGCAAAAAGCCAATACCACGCCGCGTTGGGATGTGAATCAACTGGCTGGTATGGTCAATAACCTGCAGGAGCAGGTGAGCACGTTGAAGCGGAAGCTCAACTAATTGAATGGCTCGATGAATGAAAGAATTGTTCAGAGATTGAAAATGTCTTTTGCGGCTTTGAAAGTATTGCAGTGCGCTGTGACAATGGCTCTGATATCCGGGGAATAGCCACCGCCCATGGCCACGGTTACAGGGATATTCCTTTTCTTTAGTTCGCTGAATACCAGTTCATCCCTTTTTTTGCAACCATCGATACTTACTTTCAGTTTACCGAATTTGTCTGTGTCCAGTATGTCTACGCCCGATAAAAAGAAAGCGAAATCGGGTTGTACCTTTTCCAGCAGCACAGGCAAGGTATGAGACAATATTTGCAGGTACTCCTGTTCACCGGTACCGTCTTTTAAAGGAATGTCGAGGTCTGATTGTTCTTTGTGGAAAGGATAATTGTGCTGGCCATGCATGCTGAAAGTAAATACACGGGGTTCTTTCTCAAATAATTTGGCTGTTCCATTACCCTGGTGTACATCGAGATCGATGATCAATAGTTGACTGGCCAGTTGGTGATGCAGTAAATAATTAGCAGCAATAGCCATATCATTCAGTAAACAAAAACCTTCACCCCGGTCGGCGAAAGCGTGGTGCGTTCCGCCGGCCACATTCAATGCAACGCCATACTGCCTGGCATAACGGCAACAATCAATGGTGCCCTGTGCTATGATCAACTCCCGTTGTGTAAGGGCTGGCGATTGAGGGAAGCCAATCTTTCTTTGCTCTGAAGCGGAGAGTGTTTGATGCAACAGTTTTTCCAAGTACGCTTTCTGGTGTGTCAGCAACACGGTGTCTTCGTTACAGGCAAAGGGTTCGAAGAGGTTTTCCTTTGCGATCACTCCTTCATGCAATAATTGCGCGGGAATGAGTTCGTATTTAAGCATGGGAAAACGATGCCCTTCAGGTAAGGGGTGTGCATACAAAGGGGCATAGGCAATGTACAACATCGATCAGTTCAACGATTTTAGCTGTCCGCCTGCCTTGCGGATAAAATACAGTTTCTTGTTTTCCAGGTAATCGGGTAACAGATGCTCTTTGCTCAAACGAACGGGTTGAAAGTCGAAGTCGTTGAATAAATGAAAATCTTTATCGGAAAGATGATTGATCAGGCCATTATTGTATTTGAGCAATAATTTACCAAAATGATAAAGGGCTTCAAAGCCTTTGAAAGCCATATCGCTGGGTCTTGCCTGGAACCTTGCCCTGTATTTGGTAACCAATTGCTGTCCTGTCTTGTCCTTACGCAGGTAATTATAAGTGAAAGGAGTAGAGTATACGATCTCGGTATTCATCCGGTCCAATTCTTTTAATGCATCCCAGGTAGGCATCCCAATGGCTACCGAAGGGAAGTTTTTCGATTCATCCAATGCCCTTACCAGGTTAACACCGAATGCTTCATTGAGGGTACCACAGATCACAATGTTTTGCTTTGTACTGTCGAGATAACCCGTCACCTGTTTCACGTTAAAAGTATCGGGCAGTTCAACAGTTTTGATCCTGAGCGGAATACCGGCTGTTTGCTGGCCTGCAGTGTCGAACTCGGACTGGATCATGTCTTCAAACGGGCCCTTTCTCCTGAACATAATCATGCTGCTGGTAGGATATATTCTTTGCAGGTAATGATACAGGCCGGCGCAGTGTGTGGGCAATGTGGGATTTACCAGCACAAAAAATGGGTTGGCTGTAATACCACCATCGTTGGGATAGGTGGCGGAAATAAGCGGGATGTTTTTATTGAGCGCAAAATCAGCCAGGAGCTTGATCTCGTTGCGTGTATTGAAAGAAGCGATGAGCAATGATACCCCGTTCAGCTCCGGTTTTAGCAGCACTTGTGGCAACGGTTGGGTTAAGCTTTTACTGTCGTAAAATAACACTTCCAGTTGTGCGTGTTCGGCTTGCAGGGAATCTATGGCCAATAACACACCATTGTAAAAATCGAGGCCTGGCAACATATAGCGCGGGAGGCTGTTGGTATTGCCCAGTTTGTAGTCATTGCCTTTGAAAGCAGAATCGAGGTACACAGGGGCGAATACAGCAATTTTCAGAGGCTGCCGTATGGCAGTATCCTGTGCAATTGCCGAAAAAAGAAAACAACAGTAACAGGTAAACAGACAAGCATACTTTTTCCAATAGTGCATACCGTCATATTTGCTTCAATGTACTAAAAAAACTATTCCCATTCAATCGTAGCCGGCGGCTTACTGCTGATATCGTACACGACCCGGTTGATACCCCTAACATTGTTAATGATCTCGTTCGAAATATGGGCCAGGAATTCATAAGGAAGGTGCGCCCAGTCGGCCGTCATACCATCCACTGAAGTAACGGCGCGAAGCGCAACAGTATATTCATAAGTTCTTTCATCCCCCATCACCCCCACACTTTTCACAGGTAATAAAATAGTGCCTGCCTGCCATACAGTACTGTAAAGGTTGTGCTTTTTCAGTTCCTGTATATAAATATCATCGGCGGCTTGCAGGAGTTGTACTTTCTCTTCGGTTACTTCACCCAGGATGCGTATCGCAAGACCCGGTCCGGGAAAAGGATGACGGTTGATCATATCGGCAGGTATGCCCAATTCCAATCCCACTTTCCGTACTTCATCCTTGAACAGGAAACGAAGGGGTTCTACCAGTTCAAGGTGCATGGTATCGGGTAAGCCTCCTACATTGTGGTGCGATTTGATGGTTTGCGAAGGGCCATGCACACTTACACTTTCAATAACATCGGGGTAAATAGTGCCTTGCCCGAGGAATTTCACCCCCGCTATCTGTTTGGATTCTTCCTGGAATACATCGATGAACAATTTTCCGATCACTTTGCGCTTGGCTTCGGGATCGGTTTTACCTTTCAACTCGCCGTAAAACAACCCTTTGGCATCAACGCCTTTTACATTCAAACCCAACTGGCGATACGTATGCAGCACTTTTTCAAACTCATCTTTGCGTAATACACCGTTGTCAACGAAAATACCGTGCAACCTGTCGCCAATGGCTTTGTGTATCAGGGTAGCAGCTACGGTACTGTCAACCCCGCCGCTGAGCGCCATGATCACCTGATGATCGCCGATCTGTTGTTTGAGATGGGCTACGGTTTCAGTCACGAAAGAAGCGGGTGTCCAGTCCTGCTTACAACCGCAGATCTGTACCAGGAAATTCTTCAATACCTTTTTACCTTCTGTGGAATGATATACTTCGGGGTGAAACTGAATGCCGTAAAGCGGATGGGTATCGTTGCCGGTTTTGCGGAAAGCGGCAACAGGAATGCTTTCCGTTGTAGCCAGTATTTCAAAACCTTCCGGAAGCGCTACAATGGAATCGCTGTGACTCATCCATACCTGGGAACCGTCGCTGATGTCTTTCAGCAACACATCGTCTTTCCGGCGTTGCAGCCTGGCGCGGCCGTATTCCCGTTTGTTCGATTTGTCAACCCTTCCGCCAAAACACTTGGCAGTTAGCTGGGCGCCATAGCAAATACCCAGTACCGGCAGGCGCTGTATAAAAGCGGCAATATCTACCGCAGGCGCTTTCTCTTCGTTCACACTGAAAGGAGAGCCGCTGAGGATAATGCCTTTTAACCCGTCTTCAAATGTAAAAGACTGGTGATAAGGTATGATCTCACAATAAACATTGGCTTCTCTTACCGCACGGGCTATCAACTGGGTATACTGACTTCCGAAGTCGAGGATGAGTATCTTTTCCGTCATGGCTGCGAAGGTATTGAAATTTCACGGGCCTTAACTGATCAATGGTCACAAATGCACAGGAACGGTAGGACAGGGTATTTTCTTTTGGCTATCTTTAATTTCAAACAAATAATATGAAATATATTATACCTATATTGATGTTGGTGACGGCCTTGTGTTTCAGCGCCTGCAACTGGATACATTTCAAACGCATCGAAGGAAGCGGGAACAGGGTAACGGAAACGCGTCCCATTGAGCATGCAGAAAAAATAAGACTGGGATCGATATTCGATGTGGAAATCACCAAAGGGCCCACTACTTCTGTAAAAGTGGAGGCAGACGATAACATACTGCCTTATGTGGTTACCCGCATGGAAAACGGGTTCCTGCTGTTGGAGTTGAGAGACCATATATATATTGGCCACTCGGCGGGCATCAAGGTATATATCACTACCGACCGGTTGGAAGAACTGCGTTTATCCGGAAGCGGTAATATCACAGGAAAGGGTAAGTTCACCGGGGCCGATAAACTGAAAGTAAAAGTATCGGGTATCGGCAACATGAACCTCGATGTGAATACCCCCGAGGTAGAAGCCGAGATCAGCGGCAGTGGCTCTGTTAGTTTGTCGGGCGAAACCAGGAATGAGCAGGTCCGGATCAGTGGCATCGGCAGCTACAAAGGCGAAGACCTGAAGGCCGAATCTGTGAAAGTGCGAATCTCAGGAGCCGGCAATGCAAAGGTTTTTGCCGATAAAGACCTGGACATACATGTATCGGGTATCGGATCGGTATATTATAAAGGAGCAGCTTCTATTACACAAAGCATTTCTGGCACGGGCAGCGTACATAAAATTGACTAAACCATTATTTTTTCATTATTTTAGGTTGAAAATTCACTGAAAGTAATGGAAAACGTGCACAGCATTTTACTGGTTGAAGATGAGATCAAATTAGGCAAAGCCATTCAGGATGAACTGGTTCGGCAGGGATATGAGGTAGAGGTGGCCACCAATGGGAAAGAAGCTGAAAAAGTGTTTAAAAAACAGGCTTTTTCTTTGGTGTTGCTCGACATCAACCTGCCCTATAAAGATGGGTTTGCCCTTTGCAGGGAATTCAGGAAACACAACCAGAAAGTGCCCATTGTAATGCTCACTGCAGCAGGCCAGATCAGTGATAAGGTAACGGCTTTTGAATTGGGCGCGGATGATTACATCGTAAAGCCTTTTCATTTCGATGAACTGTTTGCACGCATCAAAGTATTTCTCAAACGTTCTGAAAAACCCCGGAAAGCAGAAAAAATAGTTGTGCATGACCTGGTGATAGACCTTTGGGACAAATCGGTGAAAAGAAACGGCACCGATATTTCCCTCACGGCGAAAGAATTTACCCTGTTGGTTTTGCTGGCATCCAATAAAGAAAAAGTGATTTCCAAACAGGAGATCCTTTCGAAAGTATGGGACATGAGTTTTGACACCGGCACCAATACCATTGAAGTCTACATCAGCTTTTTACGGAATAAGATTGACAAGCCTTTTGAACAGAAACTGATCTATACCAAGCCAGGGTTCGGATATTACATCAAATAAACCCGGAGCATGAACCTCAAGTTACGGTTTGCACTGCTGCTCACTTTTTTTGTTGCCATCGTTCTGATCATTACATCTACGGCCATTTTCATCCTGGATTCGGGCTACCGGCGGGAAGATTTTTTTGAGCGATTAAAAAAAGACGGCCTGGAATTCCATGATATAGTTGCCGAGATCAAGGCGCCCGGTGAAGCCGCCATTGTGATGCTGAAGAAAGCATTGCACAGCAATACTTCCTATGATGAAAAACTGGTTATATATGATTCTACGGGTGCTGTATTGAACAAGCTGCCGGATACCGTGCATGAATTGATGGACAATGGAATGATGAAGAATATAAAAAACCTGAAAGAGTGGAGGCAGGAAAACGAAAATGTGCAAAAGGTTTGGTTGTATATACCAGAGACGCATTATTATGTTTTGTCATCGGGATATGATCTGCCGGGACTGAGCAAGCTGAACAACCTGAAGATCATACTGGCGTCGGTTTGCATTGGGGCCTTGTTACTCACTTCTGTTTTTTCTTTCGCGTATGTAGGAGAAGCAGTGAAGCCACTCACAATGTTGAGTAACCAAATGGCTTTCATCAGCGAACAGAACCTGACGGAAAGGGTATCGGAGGATGGCAGGTATGAAGAGATCAACGAGATCGCCCGCAATTTCAATGAGATGCTGGAAAGATTACACAAAGCATTTGCAGTGCAGAAGAATTTTGTACAACAGGCTTCCCACGAATTACGCACCCCCTTGGCTTCCATGCTCGCTCAAACAGAGTTGGCCCTCAGGAAAAACCTGGGGGAAGAAGAATACAGGGAAGTGCTGCATTCGCTTAAAGAAGACGAACAACGCCTGATAGAGTTGACGAATTCACTCTTATTGCTTTCACAATACGGACAGTTGAATTTTCAGTCCGACTGGCCCTGGCTTCGCATAGATGAGTTGCTGTATGAATCCATCAGCAACATAAAAAAAATATATCCCGATATAGCAGTGACCGTATTCTTTGTTAAACAACCTGAATCGGACCAGGATTGCCTGATAGCGGGTAACGATTCCCTGTTGAAATCGGTTTTCACTAACCTGCTCAAGAATGCTTACAACTATTCATTCGACAAAAAAATAAACATTGGTATCGACATGCACCAACGTCATGTGGAAGTGCATTTCGATAACCGGGGCGTACAACTCTCTCACGAAGAGGCAGAAAAGATCATGGGACCATTTTTCCGTGGTGAGAATGCTGCGATGACCAAGGGTTTTGGATTGGGACTTTCCATTGTGCAACGTATTCTTACCGTGCATCATGGAACCATCACTTATACGGCCCTCTACGATGATACGAACCGTTTTACTGTGCGCTTACCCAAAGCGGAGGATCATTACATAATATAAAAGCCAACCGGCTACCGGTTGGCTTGCAATGATTTATCGGAAAGCTACAGATAAAGCTTACGCTGTAGCTTTATTTGCCTTTTTAGCCAGTTTGCTCTTCAGGTTGGCAGCTTTATTTTTGTGGATGATACCACGCTTAGCCAACTTGTCGATCATAGAAACAACGTCAGGCAACTGCTCAGTATAGGCCTTTTGGTCGGTGTTCGCTTTCAGACCGCGGATGGCATTACGGGTAGTTTTGCCATAGTAACGGTTACGATCGCGACGCTTAGCAGCTTGTCTCACATCTTTCTTGGTAGCTGAATGATTTGCCATGTTCTGTTTTTTTCAGGACGGCAAAGGTAAGGTATAGGAATCAAACAGGGAAATTTTCGGCAAAAAAACTGAAAAATCCATTTTCACCGGGATGGCATAAAAGCCATCTAAAATGGTGAAAATAAGCCTTATTTTATGCGGCTAATGACCGATATTTGCCCTCAATTTCAACAAAAAGCTGAATAATCTAGTCAAATGAAGGATTTTTCGTATATTACCAATTCCCATCCGGCCTTTATCGAAAGTTTGTACCAGGAATTTGTGAAGAACCCGGCAGGGATTGATCAGGATCTGCGTAAATTTTTTGAAGGGTTTGATTTTGCTGTTGCCAATCATGCGGGTGCAACGGTAAACGGACAAGCCGCTGTTGCCACAACGGCAGCGATCGACTGGATGAAGGAAATCAGGGTATACCGCCTGATCCTGGGCTACCGCAATAAAGGCCACCTGCTGGCCAAGACCAACCCCATACGTCCGCGTAAAGACCGCGGCGCCAACCTGGAACTGTCGTTCTTCGGACTTTCCGATGCCGATCTGGATACGGTTTACCAGGCAGGCAATCTCATTGGCCTCGGCGCCACCAGCCTGCGCAATATCCTCGATCATTTGCAGAAATGTTATGCCGATAAAGTAGGCATTGAGTTCAAATACATCAGCGATCAGAAAAAGATCGACTGGCTCACCAACGAGATGGAACGCAAGTTCAATACGCCCGTTCCCATCACACAAAAGAAACGCATACTGGAAAAACTGAACCAGGGTGTGATGTTCGAAAAATTCCTTCATACCAAATATATTGGCCAGAAACGCTTTTCACTGGAAGGAGGAGAAACCACCATTGCTGCACTGGATGCCATCATCAATGTAGCCGGCAACAATGATGTACAGGAAGTGGTCATTGGTATGGCACACCGCGGCCGCCTCAACGTATTGGCCAATGTGATGGGTAAAACTTATGAACAGATATTCAGTGAGTTTGAAGGAACGGCTGATATCGACCAGACCATGGGCAGCGGCGATGTGAAATACCACATGGGGTATGGCAGTGAAGTGCAAACAGCAGATGACAAACATATTCACCTCAAACTGATGCCTAACCCTTCTCACCTCGAAGCCGTAGACCCGGTGGTGGTGGGTTTTGCAAGGGCGAAAGCAGATGTATTGTACGAAAGTGATTTCGACAGGATATTACCCATACTGGTGCATGGAGATGCATCTGTAGCCGGACAGGGCATTGTGTACGAAGTGTTGCAGATGAGCAACCTGGCCGGTTATTATACAGGCGGTACCATTCACTTCGTGATCAATAACCAGATCGGTTTCACCACAGATTTTGATGATGCAAGGAGTGCCGATTATTGTACTTCTGCAGCGGCCATGATACAGGCGCCGGTATTGCACGTGAATGGCGATGATGCGGAAGCAGCTGTTAAGTGTGCAGAGATCGCCACACGCTATCGCCAGGAATTCAACAGCGATATTTTCATCGATATGGTTTGCTATCGCAAACACGGACACAACGAAGGAGACGACCCTAAATATACGCAGCCACAGCTCTATGCATTGATCGACAAACACCCGAACCCACGGGAGATCTATACGCAATACCTCATGGAGAATGGCGAAGCCGATGCACAGCAACTGGCTAAGGAAATGGAAAAGAAATTCTGGGCCGATCTCCAGGAAAGACTAGATGAAGTGAAACAGCATCCGCTGCCTTACAAATACCAACAGCCCGAACTGGTATGGAAAAGCCTTCGCAAAGCAACAGAAGAAGATTTTGTTGCTTCACCCGCTACCAGTATCAGTGAAGAAGCCGTGCGCTCGCTTTTCAACGGCCTCATGAAATGGCCGTCTGATTTTCAGCCATTGAAAAAAGTAGAAAAATTATTGCAGGATAAGATCAAGCTGCTGGATACAGAACAGAAGATCGACTGGGCTACGGCCGAACTGATGTCTTATGGATCCATTCTCTGCGAAGGAAATATTGTGCGCATGAGCGGACAGGATGTGAAGCGCGGCACTTTCAGTCACCGGCATGCAGTATTGCGCGATGAAAACACCAATGCTGAATACAACCGGCTCGACCATCTCCAGGAAAAGCAGGCGGCATTCCGCATCTATAATTCATTGCTGAGCGAATATGGGGTATTGGGTTTTGAATATGGTTATGCCATGGCCAATCCCAATGCGTTGGTAATATGGGAAGCGCAGTTCGGAGATTTTTGCAATGGCGCACAAACCCTGATTGACCAGTTCATTGCAGCAGGCGAACAAAAATGGCAGCGGCAGAACGGTGTGGTGATGTTGTTACCGCATGGATACGAAGGACAAGGCCCTGAGCATAGCAGTGCGCGCATGGAACGTTTTCTGCAAATGTGCGCCGAACTGAATTTGGTGGTAACCAATATCACCAGTTCTTCCAATCTTTTCCATGCATTCAGGCGCCAGCTTACCTGGCCATTCCGCAAGCCATTGATTAATTTCTCGCCTAAGGCCAACCTGCGTAATCCGGGCACTTATAGTCCGGTCAGCGAATTTACCACCGGCGGATTCAGGGAACTGATCGATGATACATTTGTAAAAGATGCCACACAGGTGAGGAAAGTATTGTTGTGCTCCGGCAAACTTTATTTTGAACTGGCCGACAAGCAACAGAAAGACAACAGGAACGATATCGCTATTGTTAGACTGGAACAGTTGTACCCGCTGCCTTACCGCCAGATTGATGCGCTGTACAAGAAGTACAGCAAAGCCACCTGGTTCTGGGTACAGGAAGAACCGCTGAATATGGGAGCAGCCAGTTTCCTGCAGATGAACCTGAAGAATATCAATTTTGGTGTGATCAGTCGCAATGCCAGTGCAGCCACTGCAACAGGATATGCTAAAGTGCATGCCCAGGAGCAATCGGAGATCATCGATACGGCATTCGGCATCTGATAATAGCATCAACCGCAGACCATCAAACCACAGATAATAAAACAGATATATGATCGAAATAAAAGTTCCAACGGTAGGAGAATCAATCAGTGAAGTGACGCTTTTAAAGTGGACGAAGAAGGACGGTGAGTGGGTGGAGCGCGATGAAGTGATCGCGGAACTGGAAAGTGAGAAAGCTACTTTTGAAGTGAATGCTGAGAAAGCGGGTGTGCTTACTACAAAATGGAAAGAAGGCGATACGCTGAACATTGGGGATGTGCTGGCTGAGATCGACGAAACGGCTGCCAAGCCTGCAACAGCGGCACCTGCTCCTGTTGCAGAGAAACCCCAGGCCGCTACTGCGCCTGCCAAGGCAGCAAGCGCTGAGCCTGCTCCTGTAACCAAAGCAGCCGAAGTGAAAGCTACACCGGTAGCATCAGCGATCATAGCAGATAAAAAAGTGAATCCTTCAGCTATCACCCCCTCTGGTGTTGGCGGAAAGATCATGAAGCACGATGTGCTGGAAGCATTGAACAACCCGGGCCGCAAATCATTCGACGGTGATGCATTGTTCTCCCGCAATGTGCGCCAGGAGAAAATGAGCAATTTACGCAAGACGATCAGCCGCAGGCTGGTGGAAGCCAAGAATACGACGGCGATGCTCACCACTTTCAATGAAGTGGACATGACCAGGGTGATGGAAGTGCGTAAACAATACAAAGACAAGTTCAAAGAAGTGCATGGTGTGAACCTGGGCTTCATGAGCTTCTTTGCCAAAGCCTGCGCCATTGCATTGGGTGAATGGCCTTCTGTGAATGCTTATATCGATGGTGATCAATTGATCTACCACGATTATGCCGATATCAGTATTGCGGTAAGCACACCGCGCGGCTTAACGGTTCCTGTGATCCGCAGCGTGGAAAGCCTGGGTATGGCAGAGATCGAAAGAAAAGTGGTAGAGCTGGCTGGTAAAGCGAGAGACAGTAAACTGACTGCCGAAGACCTGCAGGGCGGTACTTTCACCATTACCAATGGCGGTGTATTCGGAAGCCTCATGAGCACACCCATCATCAACATACCACAAAGTGCCATCCTGGGCATGCACAAGATACAGGACAGGCCCATGGCCATCAACGGGCAGGTAGTGATACGTCCCATGATGTACATTGCGCTGAGTTATGACCACCGCATCGTCGACGGACGTGAGAGCGTTAGCTTCCTGGTTCGCGTAAAAGAACTGCTGGAAAATCCTGAATTGTTATTGTTCGGCAAAGACCCGGTTAAAACATTACTGGAAGTATAAGGATAAGATAATCAATACGATAGTTTGAAAGGGGCTCCGCAAGGAGCCCCTTTTGTTGTAGTTATTCACCTACAAATATTTTATTTATAACGATATAAATTGCAGTACATAAATCCTATTCTATGAAGCTACCGTTACTCACCTACGGCTTGCTCCTGTGCACAATACTCAGTTCCTGCGAAAAGCAATTTGAGCTGAAGATGGCCAAGGGCGCCGATTCCGCATCCGGAAACCAAAATACTACCGGTGCTCTGATGAAGGTAGATGTTACCGGAAGCAAGGGCACTACTACCCGGCATTATGACTATGATGCAAATGGCCGGCTCATCAACATAAAAGTCGACAATGCAGAGCCCGACGGCGGCACGCAGGTACGACGCATGGTGCGCGACAGCCTTGGCAGGATCGTAAAAATAGTAGCTAATTTTAAATGGGGAAGCCAGGGCAGCGGCACTACCCTGAACGGTACCGACAGTACCATCATCTACGTGCATTATCCTTCGGCTACCAGTACACAGTTCGATTATACCTTTTCGAGTCTTAGCGTACAAGGCGTTACTTCAGCCGACAGCAGTGCCTATAAGTATACCGATGGCCGGATCACCGAAATGGACACCTATTTATCATTGAATGGCGTGATGAATGTGCTCACCGCTAAAATCACCTACAGTTACGATACCAATGGGAACATCACACAAATGAAAACCTATATGCCCGACCCCTCCGGTTCGGGTGCCATGAGCCCCATGCTTACATTCACTTTCACGGCCGATGATAAGATCAACCCGCTGCAAATGGGTAATGAAGCATTGATAGAAGGAGGAGACGGACAAAGTGCCGGCAGGAACAATATTACCCGGATGGCTATTGATGCCAATGCTGTATTAACTTCTTACCCCAGCCAGGTTACTACAATTACGTATCAGTATAATGCCGGTAATAAGCCGGCTTCGGGAGATGTGGTGAGTTCGTTGATAGGCAATGGCTCCATCAAATATTTTTACAAATAGAATTTTCCCTGCTTTGTTACAGTATTGATGCCGCTGTTACCCACAGCGGCATTATTTTTACAACCAGATGAAATATGCGCATCAATATATGCGATCGGCCGAAACGATCATTGGTCTGTATGATGGTACAGTACCACTCGCTGTTTTTCTGAAACAGCATTTTGCCATTCAGAAAAAATTCGGTTCCCGTGATCGCAGATTCATCAGTCACCTTTGTTATTGCTATTACCGCATGGGGCATGCCAGCCTGCACCTGCCGGTAAGTAAGCGGATACAAATGGCTTTATTCCTTTGTGAGCATTCACCAGGTGTGTGGAGTGATCTTTTCGACGCGTCGTGGCTGGAGAACTGGAGCGATGCATTACCGGCGCGGGTCCGGTACCTGCAATCGGCAGAACCCTCTTTTTCGATCAGCAGTGTATTTCCCTGGCAGGAAGCGTTGAGCCTGACCATCGATGCAAATGGCTTTGCGTGTTCTCATTTTATACAACCGCTTCTTTTTTTAAGAATAAGACCCGGGTATGAAAAGATTGTTCCGCAAAAACTCAAAGACGCAGCCATTGCGTTTCAATCCTTGAATGAACACTGCATCGGGCTTGCTAATGCCAGCAAGATCGATACCCTTATTGCCATCGACCAGGAAGCTGTTGTACAGGATTATAATTCACAAAGGGTAGGCGAAAAACTTCCGGCAAACGTATCCACTGTATGGGATTGCTGTGCAGCGAGTGGTGGCAAATCGATCCTGGTAAAAGATATATTGAAGAAGATCGATCTTACCGTATCAGATATCAGGCTTTCCATCCTGCAGAACCTGAAACAACGATTCATGCGCGCTGGGATTCAACAGTACCATTCTTTTGTGGCAGACCTGTCATCAGGAAAGACTTATGGTGCAGTAAAAAAATACGATCTCATCATTTGTGATGTGCCCTGTAGCGGCAGCGGTACCTGGGGCAGAACGCCGGAACAATTGTATTATTTTGAACAGGAACGGATAGATCATTATACATCATTGCAACAAAAGATCGTTCGCACAGTGCAAAATCACTTAACGGAAAATGGATACCTTTTATACATTACCTGCTCGGTATTCAAAAAAGAGAATGAAGAACAAGTGTCCTTCATTCAACAAAATTTTCCGTTGGAGTTACTGAGTATGGAACTATTGAAAGGGTACGACCGGAAAGCAGATTCACTATTTACGGCACTGTTTAAAAAACGAGCTCACCCCGCTGGATGATACCACCGCCAATCACATCATTGCCTTCATAGAATACGGCGCTTTGTCCGGGTGCAATGCTTTTCACATTTTCATAGAAGCGTGCACGTATGCCCCTTTCGTCATTATACAAATTACTCAATGTGCCTTTGTCTTTGTAACGGATGCGCGTCATGGCTTCCATGCCATTGGTGATGCCATCGTATTTGATCCAGTTAAGTTTACCAACGATCATATCGTTTTGTTCCAGGTCGGCTTCATCGCCCAGCACCACGGTATTGCTGTCGGGATGGATAGCCGTTACATAAGTAGGTTTCCCTAATGCAATATCCAATCCTTTGCGTTGTCCGATGGTGTAGAAAGGATAGCCTTTGTGTTGGCCTAATTTTTTTCCGTCTTTGTCCACAAACCATCCGCCTGCTACCTGGTCTTCCAGTCCGTCTACCCGTCTTTTCAAAAAACCGCGGTAATCGTTATCCGGCACAAAGCATATCTCGTAGCTCTCGCTTTTTTTAGCGAGCTCCGGATAGCCCATATCCATGGCCATCTGCCGGATCTCTGTTTTATGGTATTTGCCCAGGGGCATGATGGTGCGACTCAGCAATTCCTGGTCGAGTCCCCACAACACATAACTCTGGTCTTTGGTATCGTCTTTCCCTTTGCTGATCACATAGCGATCATTGGTATGCTTGCGAATCTCTGCATAGTGACCGGTTGCGATGAAATCGCAGTCGAGTGCATTGGCACGTTTCAGCAATGCCCGCCATTTGATATGGGTGTTGCACATCACACAGGGGTTGGGTGTACGGCCGGCCAGGTATTCTTCCACGAAATTTTCGATCACGAAATCACCGAACTCTTCGCGGATATCTAAAATAAAATGCGGAAAACCATGGTGCACTGCTGCCTGTCGCGCGTCGTTGAAAGAATCGATATTACAGCAGCCGGTTTCTTTTGAACTGCTGCCACTGCTGGCGTAATCCCATGTTTTCATGGTAATGCCCACGACTTCGTATCCCTCATGATGCAACATGAGAGCCGTAACGGTACTGTCGATACCGCCACTCATTGCCACTAAAACCTTTCCTTTACGGCTCATGATGAATTGACTTAATTTCGTGCAAAATTAAAAAAACTAAACCGAAAGGGGCGTTAAGGATGCTATCTGCTGATACACAGTGGGTTTCGAATAGCGGAAAAGATTTGCGATATCTACCTGACGGGTTGTTGGCGCCTTTTCACGATATTTACTAAAACAGATCTATTATGATAAAACTTCAAGTAATTGGCAACCTGGGTAAGGACGCGGTTCTGAACAATGTGAATGGGAAAAATGTGATCAATTTTACGGTAGCGCATACAGAACGTTTCAAAGATGCGCAGGGTAATCAGAAAGACAGGACTACCTGGGTGGATTGTGCTTACTGGACCGACAGGACCGGTATCTCTCCCTATTTGAAAAAAGGAACGCAGGTATATGTAGAAGGAACACCGGATGTAAGAACCTATACTACCCAGGATGGCCGCAGCGGCGCTTCATTAACCATGCGTGTGTTGAGCGTACAGTTACTCGGCAGCCGTTCAAATGAAGGAGCAGCATCGCCTGGTGCACCTGCTTATAATCAACCGGCTCCGCCTTCAGCCAGCGATATCACCGAGCCGATCGATGACCTGCCGTTCTAACCTGATAATACGAGCAAATATTGATGAAGGATGAACATATACCTGTTCATCCTTTTTTATTGCGCTCAAATGCATTTACCATTTGCTCAATTTCTTCCCTGCTTACCGGCTGTGGCAAGTCATTGATGTTGATGACCATGAGGTAGCCCGTATCACCAGGGGTAGAGAGAAATGTTGATACGAGGTTGAATTGTTCACTGCTGTTGATCTTCCCTGTGAACATATTCCAGTTTTCCTGCGCGCAGAGACAACCCATGGTAGGTGTAAGGGGATAATACGGTTTGTCTTTAAAATAATCCGGATCAATGGTGGTACCATGTGCGATGATCTCTGTGCGTCCGATCTTGCCTGCATAAAAGGCTTCGGTCATGGGATCATAAGACTGCCAGGAAACGGGCAGCATGCCCAGGTAATTATCCAATGCAGGCTTTGTGGAATCAACGGCATGGTGCCAGTAAACACTATCGGCTTCAAAGGGCATCACCAGTTGTATATTGGGCGTGGGTCCGATCAGGTTGTTGTGCGAAACAGCGGTGCCCTGTATGCTGTAAATGCCTTGTGGCGTACTGCCATTGGTAATGAAATAGGGAAGATTAGAGCCCGAGCGGGCCAGCTGCCGGAATACCAGTAACCTGCCCGATGTGTCGCGGCAAAAATGCCCGTCGGCATTCTGTATAACGGCCAGTCCTGCATAATCGCGGTTCCATCGCTGGAAAGAATAAATAATTTTTTGTCCTGTTGCTTTCTGTTGTGCAAATAATACATCCAACGGCGGTGTTGCAGCATGTGCCAGTGCATCATGATGCAGGAGATAATGATCCAGTTCTTTCAACACGGGCAATGTATCATATTCCGGGAAACGGCTGTGTAACTGTTGTCTCAGCGCTGCTGTTCTTTTGCCACTATGATCGATGCGATAGAGATACACTGCCTGCATCGCAAAAAACCTTGGTGAGGTTTCCTGTTGCATCAACTGTGTCATCTCTTTATAAAAAGTATTCGGATAGCTGGCATAAGCGGCTTCCAGCAAAGCACGTTTGGTAGCAGGTTCTAAACTGTTATATCCGTTGAACAGGTTATGCAATCCTTTTTCAACTACCGGCGACTGTAAAACATATTGCGATACGGCCCAACATGCTTCGCGGTAATAATCTTCTGTCTCACTGTTGAGTGTTTTTTCAAAAGTGGCCTTGATCGTTTGTTCGCGTAGGTATTGATCAAACTTCACCCGTTGGTTATACAGCACAAAATCTGAATAAATATTGTCGCGCGAATATTGCGCATGGAGAGACAGGCAACATAAAAGAGACAAAGGAATGAGCAATTTCATGCGTTGAAATTACTGAAGATTTATTTCCAATTGATCGTCATCCATTCATTCCCTACCTTGCGTCCTATGCAAATATATCCTTACGATCATCTTTATCAGTTTACACAATCCGTTTTCAAAGCCATCGGCTGTTCCGATGTACACGCTGCTACTGCTACACAAACACTGTTATCTGCTGATATGCGGGGAATCGACAGTCACGGTGTAGCCCGGCTTACGGGTTATGTACGGCTGTGGGAAGCGGGAAGGGTGAATGCAACGCCGGATATTAAAATCGTGCATGAAACGCCTTCTACGGCCGTGGTGGATGGAGACGCGGGACTGGGACTGGTAGTAGCGCCTTTTGCCATGCAGGTGGCGATTGATAAAGCCCGGCAGGCAGGCACCGGGTGGGTCAGTGTACGTAATTCCAATCATTTTGGAATAGCAGGTTATCATGCTATGATGGCCCTGGAGCAGGATATGATCGGCATGGCCATGACCAATGCGAGTGCATTGGTGGCGCCTACTTTTTCCATTGAGCGGATGCTGGGCACCAATCCCATAGCCGTGGCCATACCGGCCGGTGAGGAACCGCCATTTGTGGCCGATCTGGCCACTACAACGGCTGCCAACGGCAAGCTGGAAATACTGCAAAGAAAAAATGCCGATACACCGTTGGGATGGGTGCAGGATAAAGACGGACAAGCTTCTACCGATGCCAACATATTGAAAAAGCAGGGGGCGTTGCTTCCGCTGGGCAGCGACCGTGACCATGGTAGCCATAAAGGATATGCATTGGGGTCTGTGGTAGATATATTTTCAGCCGTGCTCAGTGGCGCCAGTTATGGTCCCTGGGTACCGCCTTTCCCTGCCTATGTAGCCATGCCGGAGAATATGCCGGGCAAAGGGCTGGGGCATTTCTTCGGAGCCATGCGGGTAGATGCGTTCAGGCCTGCATCGGAATTCAAGGAGCACATGGACAACTGGATACAACGGTTCCGTACGGCAAAGCCCGCCCCGGGGCATGAAAAAGTATTGATACCTGGCGACCCGGAAAGGGAAATGGAGCAAGTGCGGAAAACAGCAGGAATACCCCTGGTAGACAGCGTTGCGAAAGAGTTGCAGGAACTGGGAACCCGGTTTTCACTGGCACTGTAATAGCTAACGGTTGTACGCTAAAATCTTGCTTCTATATTGGCTGTTCCACTTTACCTTTGCCACTCATTTTACAATTAAACCAGTGGTTTTTTTATGAAGATTATGAAGTTTGGCGGCACCAGTGTTGGTAAGCCGGAACGCATGCGCCAGGTATACGAGTTGATCACAAAAGATGCAGAAGCCAAGATCGTGGTGTTGAGTGCATTGAGCGGAACAACCAATGCCCTGGTGGAGATCAGCAGCAGTTTAGCAGCAAGTGATCGGGTGGCAGCCAAACAGAAGATCGATACCCTGGAAAAGCATTACAGGAGCTTTGTATTGGATCTCGTTCAGAAAGAAGAGAACCGCGCCAAAGCCAATGCTATTGTTACCGAGCATTTTGAATTCCTCAATATCATTTTACGCATTTCCTTCAGCGAAGCGCTGAACAAAGACATCCTGGCACAAGGAGAACTGATGAGCACGAAACTGTTCAGCACTTTTCTCGATGAACAGGGGGTAGATCATTTGCTGCTGCCCGCATTGGAGTTCATGAGCATCGATATCAATGAAGAGCCCCAATTGAGCAGCATCCGCTCCAAGCTGAATGAGTTGCTGAAACAGCATAGCAACAAAAAAATATTCATCACCCAGGGATATATCTGTCGCAATGCAAGGGGAGAAGTAGATAACCTGAAACGCGGAGGAAGTGATTATACCGCTTCATTGGTAGCCGCCGCCGCTCACGCCAACGTATGTGAAATATGGACCGATATCGACGGTATGCACAACAACGATCCGCGCATCGTTAATAAAACAGTGGCCATCGAGCAACTGAGTTTCGATGAAGCTGCCGAGTTGGCTTATTTCGGCGCCAAGATATTGCACCCCACTTGTATCTGGCCTGCACAGCAGGAGAACGTGCCGGTGAAACTGCTCAATACTATGCAGCCCGATGCGGCAGGTACCGTGATCACCAAAGACGCGGGCAGTGTAGGCGTGAAAGCCGTGGCCGCCAAAGATGGTATCATAGCCATCAAGATCAAGAGCAGCCGCATGTTGCTGGCTTATGGCTTTTTGAGAAAAGTGTTTGAAGTATTCGAAAAATACAAGACTTCCATCGATATGATCACCACTTCCGAAGTGGCGGTATCTGTAACCATCGATAGTGATGCAGCGCTTGCATCCATCATCAAAGAGCTGGAACCCTTTGGCTCTGTGGAAGTGGAAAAAGGGCAAACCATCGTTTCCATCGTAGGTAATGAAATTGCGCAGACAGAAGATGTACTTAAAAAGCTGTTTGATGCCATCCGTGAAATACCGGTTACCATGGTGAGCTATGGCGGTAGTCCGCATAATATTTCCCTGCTGGTTCCCAGCGATTACAAGACCAAAACCCTTCAGTTGCTGAATGCCGGCTTGTTCGGACTTTGAGCTGAAAAATGACTTCGGAATTGTAAATCAATGTTTTAAACGTTCCGCCATGTTCAAATGGCCGTTTACACCACACTGTGGGAGCGGTGCACTATGCTCCACCACGGCGCACACAGTGTGGTGGACGCGGTGCACTATGTTACAGCACGGCACGCACAGTGTGGTGGACGCGGTGCACTATGCTACAGCACGGCACGCACAGTGTGGTGGATGCGGTGCACTATGCTACAGTATGGCACACACAGTGTGGTGGACGCGGTGCACTATACTAGAGTACGATGCACACAGTAGTGAGATAACTATGAATGAGTAGTGGCTCGCACTGCACTTTTGTTGTGATCTCAATGATCTATTATCGGGTAATTGGAAAATATGTTTATCTTTCGCTATGTGAAATCATAGTATGAGAAACTGGCTACGATGCTTCCCTATGACTATGAACCGCCTTCACTAAAGATTCAGTAGTGCAACTTTTATAGCCGGATGGACAGTAAGCAATCATATACCTGTTGCAATTCTGCTTTCGATATGCAATACGGCGGCATGATGTACACCGTATTGCCCAACGGACGCAGGTAAATGCCTTTGCTCAAAGCCTGTTCGGTAACCAGCGCGCCGATATTATTGAGATAAACATCTTCGCCCTGTTCAATTTCAAATGCCAGTATGGTACCCCTTACCCTGATGTTCTTATAAGGAAGATGGCTCTGTTGTAACTGAACGGCAAATTGTTGGTTCTCTTCACAGATCATCTGTATTTGATGCCGGCAATCGGCTTCGTGTAGCAAATCGAGGCTGGCCAGTGCAGCAGTACAGGCGAGCGGGTTGGCGGTGAAAGAGTGGCCATGGAAAAAAGTTTTCAATGCATCATCGCTCATATATGCATCATAGATTTTTGGGGAACAGGCCGTTACACCCAGCGCCATGGTACCGCCTGTGAGTCCTTTGCTCAGACAAATGATATCGGGTTCTACAGAAAGATAATGACTGGCGAATGATTTGCCTGTTCTCCAAAAGCCCGTCATTACTTCGTCGGCAATACAGATGATGCCCATTTTTTTCACCTGTTTCAGCAGATGATCCATCGGAGCAACATCGTACATTTTGATGCCACCTGCGCCCTGCACCAGGGGTTCATAAATAAAGGCAGCGGTTTCTGCCGCATGCGCCGAAATGGTTTCGATTAAGGAAGGGAGATTGGTTGTTGTGGGAGTGTCTATGAATACGACATCGAATAAGAGCTCATGAAAAGCAAGTGTGAACACGCTCCGGTCACTCACACTCATCGCGCCGAATGTATCTCCATGATAGGAGTGGCGGAAGGCCAGTATTTTTTTCCGATGTTTTTCATTTTGATTCCACCAATATTGGATAGCCATCTTAAGGGCTACTTCGGTAGCGGTAGATCCGTTGTCGCTGTAGAATACGCGTGAAAAATGACCGGGGAGCAGCGGCAACAGTCGCTCGGCCAGTTCTACGGCAGGCTTGTGTGTGAAGCCCGCGAAGATCACCTGCTCCAGTTGCAATGCCTGGCGGTACAGTTTTTCAGCAATATAAGGATGTGCATGACCGTGCAGGTTTACCCACCAGCTGCTGATGGCATCGATATAGCTTTTTCCATCTTCGTCCCACAAAAGCGTACCTTCTCCTTTAACAATAGGAATGGGCGGCAACATGTTCTTCTGACGGGTAAACGGATGCCAGATCACCTGGCGGTCTCTTGCTACTAAACTCATGCTGTAAAGGTACTGCTGAAACCTTATTTTTATTGCAGATGCAACGTTATCAAGCACAACGGGTGTCACTTAAACGAATGCACACCAATGGTTGATCAGCAGAAACTGGTAAAAGACTGTCTCAGGCATCATGCCGCTGCGCAGAAGCAGTTGTATGACCTGTTTGCGGCATCTATGCTGGGTGTTTGTTACCGGTATACCAAAAGTATGCATGATGCCGAGGAAGTGTTGCAACAAGGCTTCATCAAAGTATTCGGGAACCTGCACCAGTACAAGGCCGAGGGGGAGCTGGGCGCCTGGATCAGGCGCATCATGGTCAATACCGCCATCAATTATCTCAAGCGAAAACCGCAGTACCAGCTCGATCTGTCTTTCGAAGACAGTCACCTGCATCCTGTTACGCAGGCAGAACCGGAATGGAAGCTGAATATGAAAGACCTGCTGGCATTGGTGAGGCAATTGCCGCCGGGTTACCAGGCCATTTTTAACCTGCATGCGGTAGAAGGGTACACGCATGTTGAAATTGGGAAGATACTCGGCATCAGCGAAGGCACGAGCCGCTCCCAGTATTCAAGGGCCAGGGCTTTGCTGATCAGTTGGATGGAGAAAAATGCTGTTAACGGAAAAAAAGACAAGTATGCCCGATAGATCGTTTGAACAACAGGTACGCGAAGAGCTGGCTGATCTGAAGATACAGCCAGATGCCGCTTCCTGGGAGGTAGTGGCAGGATCCCTGCAACGGGAGCGAAAGCGCCGGTGGGTGCTTTGGCTGTTCTTGTTGGCGATCTGTTGTGGCGGGAGTTGGATCTGGTGGGAATTTCAAACAAAGAAAGCACATGAACCTATAGTAAACAAGCAGCGGGTAACAACCCATGGTCAACGATCAAACACAGAAGAGACAGCAACAAATAAATTGCCTGAAGAAAAAGAGACAGTTCGGGAAATAGAACATCAACAAAAAAGAACAACAAATTTTGTTGTTGTAACCGGTGAGCCAGGCAAAATAAATATGCCGGGTAAAATAGAAGGGTCAAAACCGGCAACACAAGGACTGCATATCGAAACAACCGAAGCAGATGCGGTAACGGCAGAAAAAAATAAAGTATTTACAGCCACTGTTTTGCCGGAAACAACAACGACTGATACTGCACAAGCACGGAAGCCCCCCGTAACATCGGAAGCCCCAACAGCTACAAAAGAAAAAGTAATACTAGCCAGGAAAAAGAAATGGCAGATACACCTGTTTGCAAATGCAGGAAGCAGCGGGGTACGCAATTCGATCCTGAGAACCCATACAGCCAGTGCCGATATGTATTACAGCTTACCCGGGAGCAATTTCAATAATGGATCAACAGCCACACCAACGCCGCCGGCATTTCATGATGCTTTTTCTTTTAACCTGGGTGTTGAATTCAACAAAGCCATCGGAAAGAAAAACAGCCTCGGAGTTGCCATTGGTTATGGTTTGTACCAGGATTACATGAATGTAGGTGCGCGGCAGGATAGTATTCTCGGAGGCGGACAAAACAGGAATTATTCTAGCGCGAGGGGCTATTACTATAGGAATGTAGATAGTATGAAATATACCAACCGGTATCATTTCCTGGAAGCTTCTGCCCATCTGTATACACTGTTCAAATTGTTCCATGTAGTGCCATTTAGATGGGAATTGGGAGCAGGAGTCGGCGTGCTATTGGGCAGCAATGGATTGCATTATGACAGACAAAGTAATTTTTTATTCTCCAACAATGATCTCATCAGAAAACTAAACTTAGACATATCTACCGGCTTTGATGTTGGACTAGGCAAGCAACCATTTCTTTATGTGGGTCCGCAAGCAAAATTCTTCATCACCAATCTCTCCCGGCAAGAAGGAACAAAACAATATTTGTGGCAGCCATCTTTGAGGGCTGTCTATGTATTCCCACAACGAAAATAGTAATGCAACGGTGAGTAAATAACCTGTGTCAGTATCGCAAATGCATGTTTATGAAAAAGCTGCTGCTGACATTCGCCGGATGTATTTGGTTGCTGGTATCCTGCACCAAAGACAAAGCCACCACACATTATACCTTCTACAGGCCTGTTTATGCCACTAAAGACGAAGTGCGCGCCGGTATCAAAAGTGATGCACCGGAGCCCGTGCAACAACCAGGAAAAATTGTAGTAAAAGATCATTATGTTTTTCTGAATGAATTGAACAAAGGGATACATGTAATAGACCTCACGGATCCCGCTAAACCAGTGAACCAGGCATTCATCCATGTACCGGGCTGTGCAGACCTGGCCATACAGGGTAATTACCTGTACGCCGATTGCTACACAGATATGGTAACGATTGATATCAGCAATCCTGCCAGTGTTAGCCTGGTGCAGGCATTGCAAGGTGTTTTTCCGCAACGGGTCTACGCAGATTTTTTTCCTGATACTACCAAAGTGATCACCCGGTGGATCAGGATCGATACGGCTGTTTCATACCGTTTCGAACAAAGTTTTACAGCAGTGGCCGACATTATGAGAAAACAATACGGTAACGTATACTTTTCTGCACTTGCGAATGCATCCGGAGCTCCCACTGCTATCGGTATTGCCGGATCGTTGTCGCGCTTTGCACAGTTGAGTCAACGCCTGTACACAGTGAGCCGGAACGACCTGAAAGTATTCAACGTTCAGCAAGCAGCCGCACCGCGTTATGTGCAATCCATCCCCTTGTCACAAGGCAATATTGAAACGATCTTCCCTTATAAGAACAACCTGTTCATCGGTAGCATGGTAGGGATGTTCATTTACAATGCGGGCAATCCCGATCAACCCACATTTCTGTCGCAATTCACACATGTAAGAACCTGTGACCCTGTGATTGTGGATGATGATTATGCCTATGTAACCTTATGGGGAGGCAGTTCTTGCGGTGGGTACTCGAACCAGTTGGATATTATCAACCTGAAAAACCTTTTGCATCCTGTGCTTGTCAAATCATACCCGCTCAGTGGCCCACATGGTTTGTCGAAAGATGGCTACTTGTTATTGATCTGCGATGGCAAGGAAGGACTCAAACTGTTCAATGCCAGTGATCCGTATAACCTTACATTGTTGAGCCAGGTAAAAGGATTTCAGCCCACTGATGTGATTGCATTGGGTGGAATAGCGATCGCCACTGCAAAAGAGGGACTGTACTGCATCGATTATTCAGACGTGAATAACGCAAAGATTGTAGGAAAAATTCCTGTCATTCAAAACAACTGATATGAAGCAATATATGGTAAGCCTGTTGTTGTTGATGATAACACTTGCATCATCAGCACAACAAAAACAGAAAAAATTTTACCTCATTCCACAAGCTGCTGTGTTGAGTGGAGATCATATTTACAGCGGACAATGGCAATTAGTAGGAGGAATCCGGAAAAAGCAATGGGCCTTCGGGTTGGGGAGTGGAATGGATTATTACAAATTGCGCAGCATACCTGTGTTCACCGATACCAGGTTTTTCTTCGGTAAAAAGAAGGCTTATTTTTCATACCTCAACCTGGGCTATAATATTGCTTCGCCCATGCCCTGGCAGCAAAAGATGATGTACAGTTATTGGTCATCAGCCCAGGGCGGCAGTCGGTTCGACAATGGGCTGTACACCGATATAGGATTGGGGTATACACTCAACGCCACTGCAAAAAGGAAACTGATCTTGAGTGTGGGTTATGGCTTTAAAACGGTTACTGAACATTATAACAGTTGGGTGCCATGGAGTAATTATTTGATGAGCGGCGGCATCATGCAAAAATCCGATTATGATCAATCGGTAGATTATTGGCTGAATTATTTCTCGTTAAAGTTGGGGATTAGCCTGTGGTAATGAAACGCAGGTTGCGTTGAATGCCGCTGAATTTTGTGCGTTTGAGCGGCGAATGACGGAAGATGTTTTTGAAACTTTCTTCCGTCATTTCTTCCCATTGTTTGGTACTGAGGTTGAGTATTTCGGGAATGGGTGTGAAGTTGATCTCATGGTGCGGCTTGCTGAACCGGTTCCAGGGGCATACATCCTGGCATATATCGCAACCGAACATCCAGTTTTCAAAACGGTCTTTCATCTGTTCCGGCAGGAGTGCGTCTTTCAGTTCAATGGTGTAATAGCTGATACACTTACTTCCATTGATCACTTTATGATTTTCGATGGCCCCGGTTGGACATGCATCGATGCATCTGCTGCATGAACCGCAATAATCTTTTGCGAAAGGATCGTCGTAATCCAGTGCTATGTCTACGATCAGTGTGGCAATAAAATAAAATGAGCCGCTGTGCTTGGTAATAAGGTTGCCGTTTTTTCCTATCCAACCGGCGCCGCTCCTGGTGGCCCAGCTTCTTTCCAGCACCGGCGCTGAATCTACAAATCCACGCCCATGTATTTCGCCTATCTTTTCATTTAAGGCCTGTAACAATTCTTTCAGTTGAGCCCTGATCACTTCGTGGTAATCTTTTCCGAATGCATATTTGGATATATGCGGTGTATGCGCAGATTGTTGCTGCGATGGGTAATAATTTTTTAACAGCGTGATCACCGATCTGGCGCCAGGAACCAGCAAGGTAGGATCGGTTCGCATGTCGAAGTGATTTTCCATGTATTGCATGCTGCCATGCATACCCTGATGAAGCCATTTTTCCAACCTTCTTGCATCATCGTTGAGCTTCTCCGCCTTAGCGATACCACAATAATCGAAACCCAGCTGACGGGCAACCGATTTAACTGTGTGAGAATATGCTTCGATCCTGCTCAAGTAACAGATTTTGTGCAAGGTAAGCCCAATCTCCTATTTGCAGGCAGAAGCGATTTGTGCGTCGATAGACTTTTTCATGTCCATATAAAGGTCACGCTTTTCTTCACCCAATAACCCTTTGGTAAAAAATATACAGGCATAACCCCGGCAGTTATCTATCATGGGCCAGGTGCCGAATAAACCAGGGCTCGCCACTGCTGTTGTTTTACCATTTTCGTCTGTGGCCAATATCCATTCGCCCAGTCCGTAATTGTATCCTTGCGCAGCTTTGGGCGCATAGCGGATCATGGAAGGAGTAGTTTGCGCCGTTTGCATATCGCTAATGGCTTTCTCGCTCAATATGCGCTTGCCGTTGAAGACACCCTTGTTCAGGATCATGGCCAGGAAATTCATGTAATCACTGGCAGTGGAAACAGCTCCGCCGGATGGGTTTACCGCATTGAAACTGGAAAAAGAAGTATTGCGCATTATCAGCGGCCTCGTGATGCGTTCCTGCATCAGTTGTTCAAACCCCCGGCGTGTAACAACTTCCAACACCCTTCCTGCAATATTCAACCCGATACCGCTATAACTGAATTCCAATCCAGGATTGGAGGCGATCTCTTTTTTAGCGGCAAAATCGTTCACTTCCTCTTCCAGTGATTTGTATTTCTTACGGTCGAAGATGGCTTTCAACGGCCGGCCTGCATCCGATTCAATACCGGTTAAATGTGCCAGGCACTGGCGTATGGTAATATATCCTTTGTTGTATTTGGTGAAGAAGGGCAGGTATTTGCCAATAGGGTCGTCGAGCGATAGTTTGCCTTCGTCTACAAAAGTCATGACGAGTGCAGCCGTCAGCCATTTACTGCAACTGGCAACAGGCGCCTGTGTTTTGGGGTTGAATTCTTCGCCCATGGATTTCTGGTAAATGATCTTCCCGTCTTTATAGATCATAGCCACCGTATGACCACCCAGTTCCCGCCTGGCAGCCTCCATTTTTTTATCCAGCTCACTGAAATCGTACTGGGATTGTGCCAACTGAAAGAATAGCATGAAAATGCATACCAGGCTGACTTTCATGCAGTGAGAACGGTGTTTTTCAGACATATTTTCCGGAAATTTAGGTATCGAAAGCATAAATAAGGCTTAGAATAGTTTTTGCAGACAAATTAGTACTTCGAACCCAAATAACAAACTGAAGTAAATACGATATGAACCTGAATAATTATACCATCAAAGCCCAGGAAACCATCCAGGCAGCACAACAGGTGGCATTTAACAACGGGAACCCCGTTATTGAAACCGATCACCTGTTAAAAGCATTGCTGGCCGATAAGGATAGTCCTGTTGCTTTTTTATTGAAACGTAACAACGTAAATACCGGCTTCACTGAAACAAAAGTAGATGAGGACATCAGCAAATTGCCCAAATCATCTAATGGAGAAGCCGCTCAAAACATCAGCCGCGACCTGAACACCGCTTTATTGAAAGCCAATGCCGTGCTCAAAGAATTCAATGATGAATTTGTGAGCCCGGAACACTTGCTGTTGGGATTGCTGAAAGGAAGCGATGCAGCAGCTAAAACGCTGAAAGCGGCGGGCCTCACAGAAAAAGGACTCATTACTGCCATCAAAGACCTGCGTAAAGGCGATACCATCAAATCGCAAACACAGGAAACGCAATTCAATTCACTGAGTAAATATGCCAAGAACCTGAACGAACTGGCAAGGGATGGTAAACTCGATCCTGTGATAGGCAGGGACGAGGAGATCCGCCGGACTTTGCATATTCTCTCACGCAGGAGCAAGAATAATCCCATACTGGTGGGTGAACCGGGTGTAGGTAAAACGGCTATTGCCGAAGGATTGGCCATGCGTATTGTCAATGGCGATGTACCCGAGAACCTGAGAGGAAAAATCATTTTTGGCCTCGATATGGGACAGTTGATCGCCGGCGCCAAATACAAGGGCGAATTTGAAGAACGTTTGAAGGGCGTTGTGAAAGAAGTATCGGAGAGCGATGGCGAGATCATTTTATTCATCGATGAAATACATACCCTGGTAGGCGCAGGTGGCGGTGAGGGCGCTATGGATGCGGCCAATATCCTTAAGCCGGCCCTGGCGAGAGGCGAACTGCGTGCGATCGGCGCCACCACGTTGAGTGAATACCAGAAATATTTTGAGAAAGACAAGGCGCTCGAACGCCGTTTCCAGAAAGTGATGATCGACGAACCGAGTGTAGAGGACGCGATCTCTATATTGCGCGGACTCAAAGACCGCTATGAAACACACCACCATGTGCGTATCAAAGACGAAGCGATTATTGCCGCAGTGGAATTATCGAACCGGTATATCACCGACCGTTTCCTGCCGGATAAAGCGATTGATCTGATTGATGAGAGCGCTGCCAAGCTGCGCCTGGAAATGAATTCAATGCCGGAAGAGCTGGATACGCTGGAACGCCAGATACGACAGTTGGAAATTGAACGGGAAGCCATCAAGCGCGAGAATGATGAAGAAAAACTGAAAGACCTGAATGTTGAGATCAGTAACCTGAGTGTGGAAAGAGATACACTCAAAGCCAAATGGCGCGACGAGAAAGAAGTAGTGGAGAAGATACAGAGTGCGAAAGCTACGATCGAGAGCCTGAAGCTGGAAGCAGAACAAGCCGAACGCAATGGCGATTATGGCAAAGTAGCCGAGATACGGTATGGCAAGATCAAAGAGCAGGAAAAACAAATTACAACATTCACCGATCAATTGAACCAGCTTGGCGAAACCAACAGGCGATTGATGAAGGAAGAAGTAGATGCGGAAGATATTGCAGAAACCGTGGCCAAAGCAACCGGTATACCAGTTGCCAAAATGCTGCAGGGAGAAAGGGAAAAATTATTGCTGCTGGAAGATGAATTGCATCAAAGGGTAGTAGGGCAGGATGAGGCTATCAGTGCGGTAGCCGATGCCATCCGAAGGAGCCGCGCCGGATTACAGGATCCGAAAAAACCGATCGGTTCTTTTATTTTCCTTGGTACCACCGGTGTGGGTAAAACAGAGCTGGCCAAAGCTTTGGCGGAATACCTGTTCGATGATGAAAGCATGATGACCCGTATCGACATGAGTGAGTACCAGGAGAAACATACGGTGTCGAGACTGGTGGGTGCCCCTCCCGGTTATGTGGGATATGATGAAGGCGGACAGCTGACAGAAGCCGTGAGACGCAAACCTTATAGTGTGGTATTGCTGGATGAGATAGAAAAAGCACACCCCGATGTATGGAACGTATTACTGCAGGTGCTCGACGATGGAAGATTGACCGATAACAAAGGCCGTGTGGTGAATTTCAAGAACACCATCATCATCATGACCAGCAATATCGGCAGCCAGTTGATACAGGATGCCTTCGATGATGTAGACGAAAAAAATGTAGAAGAAGCTACTGATAAAGCGAAGGTTGAAGTCATGAACCTGCTGCGTCAAACCATACGTCCCGAATTCCTGAACCGGGTAGACGAGATCATCATGTTCCGCCCGTTGTTGAAAAAACAGATCATGGATATTGTGCGCATCCAGTTGGAAGGCTTACGCAAGCTGGTAGCCGCCAATGGAATAGAACTGAATTTCAGCGACTATTTACTGGAGTTCCTTTCTGAACAGGGATATGATCCGCAATTTGGTGCGAGGCCGTTGAAAAGACTGATACAAAAGCAGATCACCAATGCGCTCAGTAAAAAAATACTGGCCGGTGAAGTAGATAAAAATAAACGGGTACTGGTAGATGCGTTCGATGGGGTAGTGGTATTCCGGAATGAAGAAGTGCATGAGGCTTAATATGTATCTTTAATAGATGGTACAGTTTACTGCAACAATCGCGCAGTTTGCGGCGCAGGGTGAAAAAACCGGGTGGACCTATATTGTTGTGCCGGCAGATGTGGCTGAGCAAATGAATCCCGGTGTACGCAAGTCATACAGGGTAAAAGGCAAACTCGACGCACATCCCATTAAAAGTGTTGCGATCATGCCCATGGGCGGAGGCGAATTCATCCTGCCTGTCAACGCCACTATGCGCAAAGCCATACATAAAAAGAAAGGCGCCATGGTAAAAGTGCAGTTGCAGATCGATCAGGCGCCACTGGAATTACCGCCGGGTTTTATGGAATGCCTCGATGATGAGCCCAAAGCGAAGAAGGCTTTTGATGCCCTGAAACTTTCGCACCGCAATTATTTCATCAAATGGATGGGAGGGGTGAAGGGCGAAGCCGCCAGGGCCAAGCGTATAGCCATGGTGATCAATGCACTGCTGAAAGGATACGGTTTTGCAGAAATGTTCCAGGAGCAGAAAAAAGAAAGAGAAGGATACTAACTTCCTTCTTGTAATAGCCGGTAGATCAATAAAGCTGCCCTTTGTATCAATACAGGAAATTCTTTCATGTTAATGGTTTCACCCGGTGCGTGCGCTCCTTTACCTGAAGCGCCCAGCCCGTCGATACAATCGAGATAATGCGCAACATAAGAGATATCACCGGCGCCACGCGAGCCGGGATCTCCTGCCTGTGTAGACCCTATGCCCATATCGCGTGTTAAACGATCCAGTTTTTTTACAAGCGCCTCATTACCGGCCGTGGGTTCCATGGCCGGTATGCCATCCTGGAAAACAATACTGGCACTGGCGCCATTCAGGCTATCCGTTACAATTTTGCGCATCCTGGCCCTGGCATTTTCCTTTTGCTTTTCAGTGAGAAAACGCAGGTCGCCGGTTACTACGGTTGCCGGTGAAATGATATTGGTTTTGCCGATGGCTTTTCCGGCAGCTCTTTTCACATCGAACTCCATTTCCGACCCGCCAATAAATACCCCCGGATTGAAAGTGAGGTATTTTTCATTACCTAATGTTGTTCTGAATCCATTCACAATTCTGGCTGCCTCATAAATAGCGCCATAACCTGCTCCCTGGCTGAATACCCCGGAAGAATGCCCGGTTTTTGCAGTAACAGTCAGGCGCCAGTCGCTCGCGCCCCTTCTGGCGGTAGCTACGGTATGCAGGCCGGCGGCCGATTCAAATGCCAATGCTGCATCACAGGTTTTAGCGCGTTCAATAAAGTCGAGCCGGCTAACGGAAGAAGGTTTGCCAGCATTTTCTTCGTCGCCGGTAAAATACACAATGATCGATGCATCGTCCAGCAGTCCCTGCGCCTGCAAAGCTTGCAAAGCAGCTACTACGATCACATCGCCCCCTTTCATATCATTCACCCCCTGGCCTGTTGCAGTAGAATCGTTCAGCATCTGAAAAGGAGAGAAGGGCATGTCGGGTTCGAATACGGTATCGAGGTGACCAATGAGAAAAAGACGCTTGCCCTTTTTCCCTTTATGTGCAGCTACCAGGTGGCCGGCCCTGTTCAGCGAGTCGGGCAGGTTCACCCATTCGGTGGAGAATCCCATGTTATCAAATTGTTTTCTGAACCGGGCGCCTACCTGGCGAACCCCCTCTTTGTTCAGGGTACCGCTATTGATGTCTACCGTCTCTTTCAACAACCGGGTAGCTTCCGGAAGATGTGTCTGGATATAACGAATAATGCCTTGCTCCGCCTGCGAAAGCGGCTGCGCAAAAATATTTTGAACGCTAAGCAACACGAAGGAAAGCAGTAGTATCTTTTTCATCAAACAAGGGATAAATGGTGAATAATAGCAAGATACGGAACTTTAAAATAAATGTTAAAATGTGCTTAATCTCACGCTTTAACATGTTTTTGGCCAATCCTTTGTTGAATATTCTACATCCTGTACCGCGTAGCGGTTATTATATATTAAAACCAATTTCCTGGATGGCATAATGCTACTCTAAAAAAACCACTTATGAAAGCTAAACATTTCCTCTATGGAGCCCTTATGGCTATTGCTGCCGCAATTACGATAACGGCTTGTAAAAAGTCCGATTCGGCGCAGGCGCCGGCCGGAAGTCAGCAAAACCTTACACTATACCTGACCGATGGCCCGGGATTTTTTGATAGTGTACTGGTTGATATCAGATCTGTGAAAGTGCTGGTAGATACCAGCAGGAATACCCGCATGCACGACGACAACGACTGGGACGATGCAGGCGATCGTGAGGGACGCAATCCCCAAGCCAAAGACTCTTCCCTGGTATGGCAAAACCTGAATATTGCCGCTGGTATTTATGATATCCTTCACCTGAGGAATGGACTGGATACGGTGCTGGCCTCCACCAACATACCCAAAGGCGCTATCCGTCTGCTGAAAATCGAAATAGGTACGCATAATTCACTGGTTAAAAACCATGTGACTTACCCATTGCTTTTACCTAATAATTTCCCCGGATATGTGCTGATTAAATTGAGAGGCGATGAACCTGAAGAATTTATGGCCGGTAAAGTTCGTTTATGGCTGGATTTTGATGTGAACCGTTCCGTTTACCAGGGCTTCAATAATGAGTTCTACCTCCGTCCGCATTTCCGCTTCTTTGTTACACGTACCACTGCAAGCCTTTCAGGAAGGGTAACACCGATGGAAGCACAGCCTGTACTGACCCTTCTCAATGGAAAAGATACAGCCTATGCGCTGCCCAACAGGGAAGGTTATTTCAAAATGCGTGGATTGAAAGACGGTACTTATTCACTCTTTGTGAATGCATCCAATGGTTACAAGGATACTACGCTGACAAATATCAGCATAGCCGCGCCGAACAATACTTCGGTAGGTACCATTGCACTGCATAAATAAAATACGTAAGGGTTTGTTACGGATAAGCAAGGGAGGCGCCATCAGGTGCCCCCCTTTTTTTGTTTGCGTACTTTCATGAAATACAGCAATTTTGCGGCATCCTTCACTTCTTCCAACACCAGGTATATGGCAAACCCCCGCAAAGCAGCAATCGGTTTCATTTTTATTACCCTTTTAATCGACATAACAGGATTGGGCCTGATCATTCCCGTAATGCCCAAACTGATTGAGCAGTTATTGCACACCACCGAGATCAGTAAGGCATCTCAATATGGGGGATGGCTCACTTTTGCCTATGCCATCATGCAATTTCTTTTCGCCCCGGTACTGGGTAACCTGAGTGATAAATTCGGCCGCAGACCCGTGCTCCTTTCTTCACTGCTGGGATTTGGCATCGATTACCTCTTCCTTTCTTTTGCACCTACCATCGGCTGGCTTTTTGTTGGCCGTATCATTGCAGGCATTACAGGCGCGAGCTTTACTACCGCTTCGGCTTATATAGCCGATATCAGTAACGCAGAAAACAGGGCGCAGAATTTTGGGATGATTGGGGCTGCATTCGGACTGGGCTTTATACTAGGACCTTTATTGGGAGGCTTGTTGGGAGAACTGGGACCAAGGGTGCCCTTCCTGGTAGCAGCCGGATTGGCGCTGCTCAATTTCTGCTATGGCTATTTTGTATTACCCGAATCATTGGCTATCGAACACCGGAGACCTTTTGACTGGAAGAGGGCCAACCCGTTGGGTTCTTTATTGCAGTTGAGAAAATATCCGGCAGTAGCCGGCCTCGTGTCATCACTTGCATTGGTTTACCTGGCTTCTCATGCCGTACAAAGCAACTGGAGTTTTTTCGGCATAGAAAAATTTCACTGGAGTCCTAAAATGATCGGGATATCATTGGGTATGGTGGGACTGTTGGTAGGGGTAGTGCAAGGAGGACTTGTACGTTTCATTAATCCCAAACTGGGAAATGAGAGAAGTATTTATATTGGATTAGGACTTTACGCACTGGGACTCCTGCTGTTTGCTTTTGCTTCGCAAAGCTGGATGATGTTCGTGTTCCTGGTGCCTTATTGCCTGGGCGGTATTGCCGGCCCGGCGTTGCAGGCCATTATATCGGGCCACGTACCACCCAATGAACAGGGCGAATTGCAGGGTGCACTCACCAGTATCATGAGCGCTACGGCCATTGTTGGTCCGCCTATGATGACCAATCTTTTTGCGCATTTCACAGCACCGGGTGCACCGGTTTATTTTCCCGGCGCCGCCTTCTTACTGGGTGCTGTATTCATGCTTGGCAGTGCTATATGGTCTTATGTGGTGTTGAAGAGAGAACACCATCTTAATCATTAATGTGTTCTCGTCTTAAACCAGCTATCCCTGATCTGCTGCATGCTTTCTGTAACAGTTTGTCCTTTTTCTTCTATAGGGATGAGTGTAGGAAGAGCCTGTTCTTTTAATGTAACAGAAACGGTCTTTTCCTTGTCGCGATGCTTATATCGGACGGTGATCATATCGCCCGGCTTTTTTTGCTGGAGAAAATCATTTATGTCAGTCATCGTTTTTACAGTGGTTCCGTCGAAACTCAATAGTTCATCGTTGATATCCAGTCCGGCTTCATAAGCAGCAGTACCTTTGGTGGTATTCCTCGTAATAACCAGGCGCCCCTGACCATCAGGTTGTGCACTAACGCCGAGGGTCGCTTTTCCTTCCGATGCATTCTTCAATTCGTATCCTGCTTTTGCCAGCAAAGTTGCATAGTCGATAGATTCATGCCCGCGGATGTATTTATCGAAGAAGGATGCGGCAAATGTTGCGTCGGTTACAGATGCCAGTGTTTCCTGCATGGTAGCAATGGTATAAGGTATCTCTGTTTTGCCAAAACGCTTCCACATAGCCTGCATGAATGCATCGATGGTTTTGTGATAGTTTGGTTGCATTTCCAGGTCAAGCGCCAGCGCAATGGCAGCGCCGTAATAATAATAAGTGGTGAACATGTTAGGATAGTTGGTCCGGTCTATCGATACGCCCGCATCTACGAAAACCGCATGGTTGCTGGCTTGTATGGGAGAATAATACCGGGCGCCGGGTGTGTTCTGTTTTGCATTCACAAATGCGGCTAATGTTGCGAGGTATGTCTTCGGATCGCGCAGACCTGTACGCGCCAATATGAGTTCACCATAATATTGCGTGAAACCTTCGGCGCACCATAACTCATTGCTCATATTGCTCTTCTCGAAATTGAAGGGCTCCAGTGTTTTCGGGCGGATGCGCTCAACATTCCAGTTGTGAAAATATTCATGTGAGATCACGCCTGTTAACCAATTGGGGTTAAAGCTGCCCATGGTTTGGGTAATCATCGTAGAGTTGCGGTGCTCCATGCCATCGCCAAAAACATAAGGATTGGCACTGATGATAAAAGTATAAGTACCGTGATCGTATGGTGCATATTCACCGAAAACTTCTTTGGCTTCAGCAGTGATCTTTTTTGTTTTTTCTGTAAGCTCATCAATCTGCTGTTCGGTAGCGTTTGCTTCAAGCGCTACCCGTATGGTATAGATCTTTCCATTGGTGTTCGTCACTTTCCATTCCCTGAAATGCAAATCGCCGATCTTGGTAGGGCAATCCATAAAATACTGCAATCCTGGTGCCGTAAAATTGTTGGGTACATCGGCAGGAAACAGTTGCGTGGCAATTACGCCTTTGTTCTCTTTGGGTATATCGAAGCTGATGCTAATGGGCGCATTGTCCTGTCCCTTCATCCACATGAAACAAGCCGGCATGTTCAGGTGAATGCTTTCGGGATCGATGCCAGCATAAGTACCATCGGCATAATTGGCGTATAAAGTATAGGCGATGGTAACAGCGCCATCATGTTGCGGTACTTCATATACATCACCGTCGATCCTTTTTACGGTCAGGTTTTTACCATTGCGATCGCGTGCCGTTACATCATATACATTCTTGCCAAACTCATGTGTGGCATAACGGCCGGGAGAAGAACGGCTCATACGGAAAACGGCAGGGCCGGAAGGGATATGACTGGCGGTTAGTTCAATATGCGCTTCGTGGTGTACTGCATTCGGGAAAGACACTTGATAGTGCATTTGTTGGCCATAACTACTCAATGCAGTGAGCAATAAGAGTGCGAGCGGTATTTTTTTCATGAGCGATATTTGAGTGAATATTTGCAGAGATACTAAGTTAATCCGGTTTGGCCAATCAGATTTACCACTCATCAACCTCTTGATAATGAAGGTCTGCTGCGCCGTTAGTGTAATAAAAACATATTTATTAGGACGAGGAGGGGATTCTCCTTACCTTTGCACTTCATTATTTATTTACAATTTACACATGGACACACAAATTCAAGGAACTGTAAAGTTCTTTAACGAAGAAAAAGGTTATGGATTCATCAAGCACGACGACTCTAACAAAGAGACTTTTGTGCATGCCAATGGTTTGATCGATCAGATCGAAGCCAATGACAAGGTGATTTTTGATGTACAGGACGGACGTAAAGGTCCCAACGCAGTTAACGTAAAACGCATAGATTAATATCTTCTTTGTTAACGCATAACAGGCTGTCTTTATAAGGCAGCCTGTTTTTTATTGCTCAAAATAAACAAGGCTTCCACCTACCCAGGTTTTGTCTTTATTGTAACGAACACCGATCATTTTACCCTTGCTCAGTCGCGCCAGGTTATTCACAGGCACAGGTCTTACAGTACCATCTTTCCAGAAATAAAAAATGCGTATCTCTGCTTTGGCAGCATCGTTGTCGGGTGTCTGGATCACGTTCGCATATTTTACTTTGCGCTGCAGTATCCAGTTCTCCCGATCTTTCACCCCTTCTATATCGGCCTGTGTAACATCAATCACCACACCTTGTCCCGCAAAAGAAAACAAAGGCTTTAATACATAATCTTCCAGGTTAGCGGGTATGCTATGCAAATCGCTCAGGAAAGTGGCGGGCGGTACATAAGGGTGTTGTATGAAGGGCAGTGAATGTTTGCTGATGCGATAAAACCAATTGGGGTGGGGTACCCATTCTACATCGAGGTCCTGGAACAACAGTTTACCCTTCTCCTGTATTTCGGCTGCTTGTTGTTGCAGTTCATCGAAAATGATGCGGTTATAGATGCGTTTCACCGGCATCTTTTTTCCGTCTTTTTCATAAAACAAACGGCGTCCTTCCTGTTGCAGTTCGGTAAGGCATACGATGGGAATACCGGTATAATCGGCAGTACAATAAAAATCGATCCTGGTCTTCTGCTGATGAGGTAATATTTCCAGCAGGATCACTTCTTCCGGTGCGTGCTTGCCCAGGATCACTTCCCTGAGCAGTTGCAGATAAGTATCACGCGTTAGTCCGTTGAGATAAGTACTGTAATGATCGGGTATGTGGAAATGACGCCGGCAGCAATCGTCCTGCCATACCTGGTATCCGAAAAGGGTGGGGAAGCCCTGCATTTCTATCAACTGCGGCTCAAGATCACCCGATTCATTTTCACAGATACCAAAATCAAAAGCAATGAACTGACTGAAACTGGTTTCATTGGGTACATGCAACCCGGCAGGAATGGCATGAGCACTTCGTGCCGGGAAACCGGGTTGTGTAATCACATCTACAATACTTTCACAGGTGGAAAGAATTTTTTCTTTGAAAGACCTGTCGATGAATACAGGTGTTTCCGCCACCCTGAATTCAATAGCGCCTGGATGCAGGCTGTTGAGCTCGTTGAGATATTGCTGATAGGTTGTTTCGGTAAATGCCTGGTTGTATTGTTGCCGGATAGAAGGAACCATCGCGTTTTGTTTAGCTGTTACCCAAAGTAAAGAATCCTTTTTACCTTTTCCTATATTTGCCCACTTAATTCACAGCGGATGTCACCAGTCATGCAGCAATTAGAAGAAACAGCAGCATTCATCAGGCAAAAAGTCGATGCAACATCTTCGATCGGGATCATATTGGGCAGTGGCCTGGGTAATCTTTCACAGGAGATCAGGGTCGAGCATGAAATTCCGTACCATGAAATTCCTCATTTCCCTGTGAGTACGGTAGAAGGTCACAAAGGGCGCTTGCTTTTTGGAGAATTGGGTGGCCGCAAAGTGTGGGTGATGGCCGGACGTTTTCATTATTACGAAGGATATACGGCGCAGCAGGTGGCCTATCCTGTAAGGGTGATGCGACTGTTGGGCGTAGAGACCCTGCTTTTATCCAATGCAGCCGGAGGAGTGCAACCGGGTTTAAAAGTAGGAGACCTCATGATCATCAACGACCATATCAGCCTCTTCACTGCTAATCCGCTCGTTGGCAGAAATGTAGACGAACTGGGTACCCGTTTCCCTGATATGAGCGAACCCTACAGCAAAGAACTCATAGCCAAAGTAAAAGCGATTGCCGCATCGCATCATATTCTGTTGAAGGAGGGCGTTTACCTGGGTGTAACAGGCCCTACTTTCGAAACAAGGGCTGAATATAAGCTCATTCGTACCGTAGGAGGCGATGCCGTAGGAATGAGTACCGTACAGGAAACGATCGCAGCTGTTCATGGTGGCATGAAAGTGTTTGCTATGAGCGTGATCACCGACCTGGGCATACGTAAAGAGGACAATGTGATCACGCATGAAGAAGTGCTCCAGGCGGCCAAAGAAGCCGAACCCAAGCTTACCCTCTTGTTTAAGGAATTGATAAAATCGTTATAAGCCGGTATTATACCTTTATTTTGCAGGATATTATCGTAAGCTCGGCCAATGGTACAAAGGCTATTGATCATCATATTACTCCTTGGCAGTGTTTCCCTGCGGGCACAACAAATACCGCTGCGCCAGTATGGTCAGCAGGGTACGGGCGGCAGTAACGTCACTTATGATAACCAGGGAAGGCCCATCAGGAAAAGCAAAGGAGGCGACTCGCTACAGCACCGCGACCGGTATGCAGATTCCATCACCATTTATTATCGCTATTACGATTCCACCCGCAACCGCATCATTGATTCTTCCATCAACGATTTTACCACCCGCTTCCCCCTGCCTTATTACTATCACACATTGGGAAACTATGGAACAGCAGCACAGTCAATGTTGTTCAACCCTTATATGAAGCCCGGCTTCGACGCAGGTTTTCACCAGTACGATATATATGCGTACACGGTAGAGAATACCCGGTTTTACCAGACCACCCGGCCTTATACGGAGCTGGCATATTTGCTGGGTAGTAAGGCGGAGCAATTGGTGAACCTGTCGCATACTCAGAACAGGAAAAGCAATTTTAATTTTTCTTTTGAATACCGTTTCAGTAACGGACCCGGGGTATTGAAAACACAGAATGCCAGTCACAATAATATCCGCTTCACCGCACACTATCAGACGCGTAATAAGAAGTACGAATACTTCCTTATTTATATTTCCAATAAAGCAGCGTCTTCGGAGAACGGAGGACTGCGTGATGTGAAAAAACTCGATAGTCTTGCATTGAATGATCCGTATGAATTGGAAACGAGGCTGGGTATTGCAGGAGCTGCTACGCGCAATCCTTTTAACACTGGCGTGAATACGGGAAATATTTATAAAAATACCACGCTGCTTTTCCGGCATCATTTCGACCTGGGTAAGAAAGATTCGCTGGTGACGGATTCAGTTACGTATAAATTATTTTACCCGCGATTGAGGGTCGAACATACGTTGAACTACACTACGAACAGTTATGAATTTCTCGACCAGAATGCCGATTCAACTCCTTATCGAAACTATTTCAATATACGGCTTCCACAAAGCAGTGCGGTTATCGATATCAAAGACCAATGGAAAAGTCTCACCAACGAATTCAGCCTGCTTTCATTCCCCGATAAGAACAACCAGAGCCAGTACCTGAAGGCGGGGATTGCTTTGCAGAACCTGCGGGGAACTTTCGACACCATTACCACACGCAGCTATTACAATGTATACGCAACCGGCGAATACCGTAACCGCACGCGTAACCAGGTATGGGATATAGAAGCCAATGGGCAGCTATACCTGAATGGGTTCAATGCGGGTGATTATGCGGCTTTCGTGAGCATGAAGAGATCGCTGGGTAAAAAACTGGGCTACTTCAATATTGGTTTTCAGAACGTGAATCGCTCACCTTCTTTTCTCGTTACCGATACGGTGAGTCATTTTTGGGTGGCGAACAGAGGTCATTTCAATAAAGAGAATGTGATCAGACTTTTTGCACAGTATGAAAATCCCAGGAGTGCATTAAGGCTGGGCGCTGAATATTTTGCAGTAACCAATTACCTGTATTTCGACAGTTTCATGCTGGCCCGGCAGGAACCGGCACTGTTCAATGTGCTGCACCTCAGCGTGGAGAAAAGGATCAGGCTGAGCAGGCACTGGAACTGGTACACAGAAGTGCATCTGCAGCAAACTACGGGACAGCCGCCTGTTAACCTGCCATTGATACTTACCCGGAATCGGATTGCTTTTGAAGGGAATTTTTATACCAATCTCTTTCTCTCAACCGGATTGGAACTGCGTTACAACTCACCCTACAAGGCCGATAATTATTCACCCTTCATAGGACAGTATTTTTACCAGCATACGGAAAGCATCAGCAACCGGCCCGATATCAATGCGTTCCTGCATTTCCGAATTAAAAGCTTCAAAGGATTTGTACGACTGGAGAACCTGAATACCCTAAACCTGGAAAAGGGGTTTCAATTCAGCAAACTTAATTTTGTTTCAGGGGTGTACCCCAATACCGGCCTGTGGACACGCGTAGGTATCTGGTGGAATTTTGTGAATTAAATAGCCACATCATAAAGCGATGCCAGCCTGTCGATAACAGATTCCACTACGGCATCCGGGCAACTTGCTCCACTGGTCATGAGGATGCGAAGGGGTTCTTTATCGGGCAGGTAGCCGGTTACGGTAAATTGTTCTTTGGTGCGCCAGTTGCGGTTGAGCAGGGTTTCTTTACTGATCAGTTTCTCGGCCGCATCAATGAAGTAAGTGGGTAAAACGGCTTCACAAAGTTCTACCAGGTGCGATGTATTGCTGCTGTTGTAACCACCAATGACAATGGCCAGATCAGCAGGTGTTTCGAGCATACCTTGTACGGCTGTCTGGTTATCATTGGTGGCGTAACACAGAGTATCGCGCGTGTCGGCAAACCTTTCAGCAATGTTGGCGGCCGTGAGCTGGTATTTTTTCATATACACCGATTTCAGGTAATCGGAAATAGCCTGTGTATCGCTGGCAAGCTGGGTGGTTTGATTGACCACGCCTATGCGCTGCATATCTTTTTCTATATCGAAACCTTGCGAATAACGCCCCCTGAATGCTTCATAGAATTGTGCAGCCGGCTGTTCTCCCGTGATATATTTCGATAACTCCACTGCCTCAGTCATATCGTTGACCACAACGGTGGGCGTATGATGCGATGCGTGCGAAAAAGTGGCGCGCGTTTCTTCGTGCTGGGGCTTGCCATGCACTACAATGCTGTACCCTTTCTTTGCGATCTGTTCGCTGCGGTTCCATACTTTTTCTACAAACGGACAGGTAGTATTGTAATGTTCTGTAGGAATGCCTTTTTCCTTTAACATGGCTTCGATCTGCAAGGTGGTTCCGAAAGCGGGTATGATCACTACGTCATCGGCGGTGAGCGTTTCAAAAGGGATCAGTTGTTTGCCATAGGTATCTTGTAAAAATTGTACACCCTGCTGTTGCAGGTCCTGGTTGACCTTGGGATTGTGGATCATTTCGCTCAACAGGAAAATACGTTTGCCGGGATTTTCTTCAATGGTGCGGAAAGCAATTTCAATGGCGTTCTCTACTCCATAACAGAAGCCGAAATGCCTGGCCAGGTATATCTGAATGGGGCCAAGATCAAGGAGGGTGGGGGTAAAATCTTTTTTCAGCTTATCCTGCTCTTTCCTGCGGTTCTTGATATCACTGATCAGGCCACTTCTGTAGCCGGTAGGAACATTGAATTGCTTCATGCGGCAAAGGTAGGCATTCGGCTTTTATGTACCTTCATGGCTAAAACCTAATGATGATGCAAACCCGATTGTTATGGCTGTTCATAGCTTTTCTTGGCAGTTCTTTGCTGTATGATGCCAATGCCCAACACCACCAATGGATATCCCTGTTTGACGGCAAAACGCTGAAGGGGTGGCGTACATACCAGAACAGGCCTTCCGGTTCCTGGTCGGTTAGCAATGGGGCGCTGTATTGCAAAGCCAACAAAGAGGGTAATCAGCAGCATGCCGATTTGATGACGGAAGGTGAATTTGAGAATTATGAGTTTTCGATCGACTGGAAGATTGCTCCGAAAGCAAACAGCGGCATCATTTATATGGTGAATGAAAAATACGGCGCTTCATACGAAAGTGGCCCTGAATACCAGTTGATCGACGATGCCGGTTATCCTGAAAAGATTGAAGACTATCAGAAAACAGGTGCAAATTATGCCATGGACGCTCCTGTGGTGGATGCTACCCGCCCTGCCGGTGAATGGAACCATACACGCATCATTGTGAACAAAGGACATGTAGCGCATTGGCTCAATGGGAAAAAAGTAGTGGAATATGAATTGTGGAGTGATAGCTGGAAAGCCCATAAAGCAGCTGGTAAATGGAAGGATAAAGAAGGATATGGCATGTCCAAAATGGGGCATATTGCCTTACAGGATCATGGCGGAGAAGCCTGGTTCAAGAATATCAAGATCCGAAAACTTTAACGCTCCTTGAATCGCATAGACAGATTATTCAGTATCCTTACTTTTCTGCAATCGCGCAAATATGTGCCGGCAGAAAAGATCGCAGAAAAATTCAATATCAGTATCCGTACGGTATACCGCGATATCAAGGCTTTGTGTGAATCGGGTATCCCCATCAGCTTTGAAGCGCAGAAAGGATATTTTGTGGTACAGGGATATTTTCTGCCGCCGGTGGCGTTCAGCAATGAAGAGGCCAATGCTTTATTGCTCACGGAAGTATTGGTACATGGTTTTGCCGATAAATCGATCCGTAATCATTATACCAGTGCCCTCAACAAAGTAAAAACAGTACTGCGTGCCGCGCAGAAAGACAAAGTAGAAGCATTGAGCGATACCATCCGCTTGCAGTTGCCACAGCGGCTCAACAACGATTCCGAACACCTTTCCATACTGCAAACGGCCATTGCCAATAAGCAGGTAGTGCGGCTGGAATACACGAATACCAAAGACGAAAACAGTATTCGAGAAGTAGAGCCGATAGGGCTTATTTATTATGCATTCAGCTGGCACCTGATTGCCTGGTGCCATTTGCGTAAAGATTACCGGGATTTTAAGGTGCAACGTATCGTAAAACTGCAAAACACAACAGTTGAATTTACCGTCCGGGAGCATATCCCGCTGGAACAATACATGAAGCAACTGCCGGTTGATTATTAATTTTTTTGACGGCGGAAAATTGACTGCCATAGGGCTGTCAGTGGTGCCTGTTTACTTTGTACTATCAAACAAAAACATGCACTATGACATTCATCGAATCGCTCCAGGCAGAACTGGAAAAAGAAGCAATCACTACCCGCAAAATGCTGGCCCTTGTTCCGGCAGACAAATTTGAATGGCAACCCCATCCCAAAAGTATGACCCTGAAACGTTTGGCAACCCATGTTGCAGAGTTACCCGGTTGGGTTGAGATGGTATTGACTACCGAGGAACTGGATTTTGCCAACAATGCCTATGCTCCAAGAGTTGTTGATAATACAAAGGATTTATTAGGTTACTTCGACGAGTCGCTGGAAAAAGCCAGGAAATCATTGTGGAAAGCCATGGATGCGGATTTATTACCTAACTGGACGCTTCGCAATGGCGAGCAAGTGTATTCTGTAGAACCCAAACACGATGTGATACGTATGGCCTATTCACAAACCATCCATCACCGCGCCCAACTGGGCGTTTTCCTTCGTTTACTTGATGTACCCATCCCCGGCAGCTACGGACCAAGTGCCGATGATCCGCACATGTAAGCATTTGAGGTTTCAATTTGCAACCTCAAAGAATAAATGATGTGAAACTAAAAAGAAGAGCCCGGTCTGCAATGATTCCAGCATCCGGGCTCTTCTTTTTTACATTGACTAATTACCGAATTGGCTAATTGTCAAATTTTATTTTGCAGCAACTTGCTTACGAATAATGTTCAATGCACCACCTGCTTTGAACCATTCGATCTGCTGTTGGTTGTAAGTGTGGTTCACACTGATCTTATCAACGCTGCCATCTTTGTGATGCAGTACAATGGTCAGCGGCTGACCGGGTGCAAAACTCGTGAGACCTTCAATATCAATAGTATCATCTTCCTGTATTTTATCGTAATCATTCTTATCGTTGAAGGTCAGGGCCAGCATACCTTGCTTTTTCAGGTTGGTTTCGTGGATGCGGGCAAAAGATTTTACCAGTATCGCGCGAACGCCCAGGTGACGGGGCTCCATAGCTGCATGTTCGCGGCTGCTGCCTTCGCCATAGTTTTCATCACCAACAACGATGGAACCAATACCGGCGGCTTTATAGGCACGCTGGGTGGCAGGCACAGGACCATATTCACCAGTTAGTTCATTTTTGATGCTGTCGGCCTTATCGTTGAAATAATTAATGGCGCCGATGAGCATGTTGTTGCTGATATTATCGAGGTGACCGCGGAATTTCAGCCAGGGGCCTGCCATAGAGATATGGTCGGTGGTACATTTGCCCTTGGCTTTGATCAGCAGTTTCAGCCCTTTCAGATCGGTTCCTTCCCAGGCAGGGAATGGTTCCAGCAATTGCAGGCGCTTGGAAGCAGGATCTACTACTACCTGTACGCCACTGCCATCGGCAGCAGGTGCCTGGTAGCCGGGATCGTCTACTGAAAAACCTTTAGCCGGCAACTCTTCACCGTTGGGCGCATCCAGTTTTACTTTCTCGCCTTTATCGTTGGTGAGGGTATCGGTCAATGGGTTGAAAGTGAGGTCACCCGCAATGGCCATAGCAGTTACCAGTTCAGGTGAACCAACGAATGCATAAGTATTGGGGTTGCCATCGGCGCGTTTAGCGAAGTTGCGGTTGAAAGAATGCACGATGGTATTCTTTTCTTTTTTATCAGCACCCACGCGATCCCACATACCGATACAGGGTCCGCATGCATTGGCGAATACCTTAGCGCCGATCTGGTTGAAAGTATCCAGGAAACCATCCCTTTCAATAGTGAAACGCACCTGCTCACTACCGGGTGTGATGGTGAATTCGCTTTTCAGGGTCAGGCCTTTGTCTTGTACTTGTTTGGCCAGGCTTACAGCGCGACTGATGTCTTCATAAGAGCTGTTGGTACAGCTACCGATCAAACCCACTTCAATTTTGGTAGGCCATCCGTTGGCAACAGCTACTTCTTTCATTTTGGAAATAGGCGTAGCCAGATCGGGAGTGAAAGGTCCGTTCAGGTGAGGTTCCAGTTCGCTCAGGTTGATCTCTATCAGTTGATCGAAATATTTTTCGGGAGATTGGTACACTTCTGCATCAGCAGTCAGGTAATTTTTGATGCCATCGGCCAGGGCAGCTACTTCTTCGCGGCCAGTGGCTTTGAGGTAACGGCTCATGCTTTCGTCATAAGCAAAAGTAGAAGTAGTGGCTCCGATCTCTGCACCCATGTTACAGATGGTGCCTTTACCGGTACAGCTCATGTTGGTAGCGCCTTCACCAAAATATTCTACGATAGCGCCGGTTCCACCTTTTACGGTCAGGATGCCGGCTACTTTCAGGATCACGTCTTTGGGGGCTGTCCATCCGTTCAGCTTGCCGGTGAGTTTTACACCGATCAGCTTGGGCCATTTGAGTTCCCAGGGCAGTCCGGCCATCACATCACAAGCATCGGCACCACCAACACCAATGGCTACCATGCCCAGTCCGCCTGCGTTCACGGTATGAGAGTCGGTACCGATCATCATGCCGCCGGGGAATGCATAATTCTCCAGTACTACCTGGTGAATAATGCCCGCACCGGGTTTCCAGAAATCGATGCCATATTTATTGGATACGGAAGACAGAAAGTCGAACACTTCCTTGCTTTCCGTGGTGGCTACCTGTAAGTCTTGCTTGGCTTCTACCCTGGCTGTGATCAGGTGGTCGCAGTGTACCGAAGAGGGTACGGCCACTTTAGGCCTGCCCGCCTGCATGAACTGCAACAAAGCCATCTGGGCCGTTGCATCCTGCATGGCTACGCGGTCGGGAGCAAAATCAACATAAGATTTACCTCTCTCAAAATTCGATAACTGCTGGTCGCTGTGCAGGTGTGCAAAAAGTATTTTTTCTGCCAGTGTAAGTGGCCTGCCCAGGGCTTTACGCGCAGCGTCCACTTTGGCGGGGAGGTTGGCGTAAACTTTCTTGATCATTTCAATGTCAAAAGCCATAATAGAAGTTTATTGTTTGTAGGTTATTGCTACAGGTGGGTGGAAATTGCCGCGAATTTACGAAAAAACGAGGGCTAACGGAAAACTGTTTTTAACAGAATTTGGGCCTTTTTAGGCCTGTTTATTGCTGGCTGATAGCGTTAAAATACGTAAATTGGGTCCGGTTTCTGCTATACCCCGGACTGCATTGTAAATTGATTGTGTATGCAAAAAATCAGGGAATTTCTCGAATTGAGGGCTTTTGGTGTTTGTTCGGCAATAGGGGAACGTTTAGGTATTGCCAGTTCGCGCATCCGCATGTGGTTCATCTACATTTCCTTTCTTACGCTGGGCTCTCCTGTTATCGTTTATATGATCCTGGCTTTCTGGATCAATATAAAAAATTATATCCTGGCGGGAAGGAGGAATCCACTAAGGAATTTGTAAAACGGGTCTCAGATCACCGCTTTACGCAGTTTTACCAACTGTTCCAGTAATCCTTCCAGCAGATCGAGCTTTAACATATTGGCCCCGTCGCTCTTGGCAACGGCCGGGTTGGGATGTGTTTCAATGAAAAGTCCGTCTGCCCCCGTGGCAATAGCCGCTTTTGCAATAGTGCCGATCAGTTGTGGATTACCCCCTGTTACACCGCTGGTTTGGTTGGGTTGTTGCAGTGAATGGGTGCAATCCATGACCACAGGTACCTGGTGCTCCTGCATCCAGGGAATATTGCGATAATCCACTACCAGGTCCTGGTAACCGAAAGTAGTACCCCTTTCCGTGAGCATCACTTTATCGTTACCCGCTTTTTTGATCTTGTCCACAGCAAATTTCATAGAAGGACCACTCAGGAACTGCCCCTTCTTAACGTTCACTACCTTTCCTGTTTCAGCAGCGGCAATCAACAAATCGGTTTGCCTGCACAAAAAAGCGGGTATCTGCAATATGTCGATGAAAGGAGCTGCCATGGCCGCTTCCTCATGCGCATGTATATCTGATGTAGTAGGCAGTTGATAGGTAGTGCCTACTTTTTTGATCAAAGAAAGACCGTTGTCGTCACCGATACCTGTGAAAGAGCTGGCGCTGGTGCGATTGGCCTTACGATAGCTGGCTTTGAACACATAGGGTATTTCCAGCCTTTTGCAGATGGCGGATACTTTATCGGCTACTTCCATTACCAGTTCTTCGCTTTCCACCACGCAGGGGCCTGCAATGAGGAAAAATTGATCGGGGTTATAAGACTGTTGTTTGAAAAGTTGTGAAAGATAAGAAGGGATCATGAGATGATAATTTTGCGCAACCGATTTCATCGGCGCAGCAAATTTACGTAAATGGAGCGGCATATCTATTTCAGGGTATTTTTGCTTTCTTTGCTTCGCTCTAAATCAACTGCTATGTCCACGTCCAAAGAAAGGATACTCGTAATAGGCGCTTCGGGCCAGATAGGTGTTGAATTGACCCTGGCGCTGCGCAAACAATATGGTAACAACAACGTCATTGCTTCCGATCTGCGTGAACAGAATCCTTTGCTCGAAGGCACCGGTCCTTATGTGAGCATCGATGTGATGAACAAAGAAATGTTGCACGTACAGGTGATACGCCAGAACATCACACAGATATACCTGCTTGCGGCCATCCTTTCGGCCACCGGTGAAAAAAATCCCAACCTGGCCTGGCACCTCAACATGCAGGGTTTATTGAACGTGCTCGATATCGCCCGCGAAGAGAAACTGCACAAAATATATTGGCCCAGCAGCATTGCGGTATTCGGACCTACTTCACCTAAACAGAATTGCCCGCAGCAAACCATCATCGAACCTACTACTGTGTATGGTATCAGTAAGTATGCCGGTGAATTTTGGTGTAATTATTACCATCATCGTTATGGAGTGGATGTACGTAGCTTGCGTTATCCCGGGCTCATCAGTTATAAATCGGCTCCCGGTGGCGGTACTACCGATTATGCTGTTGAGATCTATCACGAGGCGTTGGCAGAGAAAAAATACCAATGCTTTCTCAAAGAAGATACTTACCTGCCTATGATGTACATGCCCGATGCCATTCGCGCCACGTTGGAGCTGATGGCGGCGCCGGCAGATAAGATCAGCATCCGTACTTCGTATAATATTTCGGGTATGAGCTTTTCACCCAAAGAGATCGCTGCAGAGATCGGCAAACACGTTCCCGGTTTTCAGATGATCTATGCGCCCGATTACCGCCAGGCCATCGCAGACAGCTGGCCGCAAAGTATTGATGACAGCGTAGCTGGGATGGACTGGGGCTGGAAGAGAGAATATGATTTAAGTAAGATGACCGAGGATATGTTGAAGAACCTCAGCCACGCTTAAAAGTGGAAACCGATATTGATACCTGCTCCGCGTATCCCTGCCCAGGGGCCGTCTGATGTGATCTTGGCACCACTGCCATCGGCATACACGGTATTGGTGAATTTGAAAGGCTTTGCATTTATATTGTCGAGATTCTGTTTCAGAACAGATTGTTCCTGTGGGTTCAGAGGAGTAGTGGCCACAAAATTCAGGTCACCCTTACTGGAACCATAGTGCCCGCCAATGATCCAGATATCTATTACCAATACTTTGAACAAACGGTGTTGTGTACCGATCATTAATCCGCCGTTGGTAGAAGTGATCTTCCCGGAGAAATCTGCATCCTTAGTGTAAGGACTGCCGTTTACCGTAGTGGTATATCTTACCGGTGAAGTAATGTCGAAACTGGAGAATCGCATATAGGGCGCGAGATAAAAGCCGCGCATGTTGCCTTTGCCCAGGTAAAATCTTACTTCGGGTGTCCAGGCGGTGTTACCAATTTCGAAGCGACTGAAGTTGATATCGGAACTGTTGATGATGTTCTCTAATTGCGATTGGAAGGGGGGACTGCCCTTGGGCTCCGTGCGGTAACCGAGTACAAGGGATACACGCTTTGAAATTTTTCTTTCAAAAGAAAAACTATAATTCTTGAGGGCCAGTGAACTGAGATTCACCTTTACGATGTTGCTTCCCAAGCCTAAAAGTTGCGCATTGGCAAACAAAGGGAAGCAAAGCAGCAGGAAAAGAAGTTGTTTCATATAAGGAGGGTTCTTTATCCAATAAGATCAGCGACCGTTTTATTCTCCAGCACTTTCAGCGTGTTATCGCGCACTTCGATCATGACCCTGTTCAGACCGCATCTCTTTTCGTTGCAGTCGGCACATTTTTCATAGAAATTGAGACTTACACAAGGCAATAATGCAATAGGACCTTCGATTAAACGCATAACCTTCGCGAGGGGAATTTTATGAGGTTCTACGTTAAAAAAATAACCGCCGCCTTTTCCTTTTTTACTATCCAGTATGCCAGCCTTTTTCAGTTCCAGCAAAATATTTTCTAAAAATTTGAGGGGAATCTTTTTTTTGCTGGCAATTTCAGCGATCAATACCGGGCCGTCTTTTTTCTTCTCTGCCATAAAGGTAAGCGCTTTAAAGGCATATTGTGTTTTTTTTGACAACATATTAATGAAAACTTAAAATATTAAAAGATTGAGTGAAAACCTGTACCTTCCTTTTTCAAAACCATCAACATGCGAAAGATAATCCAATTTTCCTTTTTTTGCATGGCCCTGGCTCTTTCTATGAAAGCATCGGCACAACTGCCGGGCCCCAAGTTGCCTAAAGTGCTGGCTTTTGCCAATTTTACTTATGCAAGCCCTTCCAATAGCGACTTCAAAAATATTTCCAATAACGGCGTAGGTTTCGAAGCTGGCGCAGGTATTGGTATGGGTAAAACGCTCATTATTGCATCACTCGGACAGGTCAGCTATAATATCCCCAATACTTTTATTGCTACCAGCGCTACAGGTATCGCATTCACCAGCAGTAGTTCCCATCTGAAAGTAACGCCATTGAAAGTAGGTATCCGGCGTTACCTGATTGGTGGCCTCTTTCTCAACGGAAACCTGGGTGTTGCCATGCAGAAATACGATAACAGTACGGTAACGGGCAGCACTTTCCTGTATGAAGGAGGCGCCGGATGGAAAATCGGGTTCCTGGAACTGGGCGCTGCTTATACCGGATTCAACCTGGCGGGTACTTCTCAACCTGTAACGGCCAATGCTTTGTTGCTGAAAGCCGGACTGGCCATCAAGTTATAAGCCCAGCACTTCTTTCATTCCGAAAATACCTTTTTTGCCAGCGGCAAATTCTGCTGCCAGCACGGCGCCACCGGCGAAGCCTTTGCGGTTGTGGGCAGTATGTATGATCTCTATATCATCGATTGGAGAACTGTATTTTATTTTATGCGTACCCGGCGCCGGGTCGATGCGTTCTGAAATGATCACCAGTTTTTCCGGATCGGTACTTGTTTCGTTTACCCACTGTTTTTTAGTAGCAATATGTTGCAACACCTGTTCTGCCAATGTAATAGCGGTGCCGCTGGGCGCGTCTTTCTTTTGTGTGTGATGGATCTCTTCCATCGATACATTATACTCCGGGTGTTTGTTCATGAGTCCGGCGAGAAAAGTATTCACTTCAAAGAACAGGTTTACGCCGATGCTGAAATTACTTGCATAAACGAGGCTGCCTTTTTGCGCTTCGCAATAATTTTTCACTTCATCCCATTTATCCAGCCATCCGGTAGAACCACATACCACGGGCACGCCCCATGCCAGGCATTTCATCACATTATCGAAAGCGCTGTGTGGTCCGGTGAACTCAATGGCCACATCGGCGCGTGACAGGTGCTCCTGCGTGAACTCGTGCGCATTGCTGACATCGATTTTCAATACGATCTCATGCCCCTTGGCAAGCGCAATTTCTTCAATGGCTTTTCCCATTTTACCATAACCGATCAGTGCAATTTTCATATACCGGGATTTAAAAAGTCGGAAATTTCTGCGAAAGTATCACTATTCTGTTTATCGAACATCTACCAGCCTCCGGGAGGAGCTGTTTTTGAGGTTCAGGGTGAAACCAAGACCCGGTGTGCGGGTAACGGGGTCGAGTTTGGGGCTCCATTCCATCGACAGGTCGTTACTGATGTCGAATTGTTTGAGGTGACCGAATACGGTAGCATCCGCCACCTGCAACCCCCATGCAATGATGAACCAGAGTATGGAATAATCCCGGTCTCTCCGGAAAGCGTTGCGGTAACTCTGTACAGAGCCGATGCTGAGTGTTTTTAGCTGCGGATCGATATCCTTCAACATGCTTGAATCGGGATTAACGGGCAATGATGCTTTGTAAAGTGCTTCGTAAGCGAATTTTGTTTTTTTATACCAACTGTTGTTATAAAAATATAAACTCGCCGGTATGGCCAGCACGCCGTATACAAGGGGTATTTTCCAGTATTCGCGGTTATAGGCTTGTCCCCATCCGGGAATGATCGCAGAACGGCGGGTAGCAATACGCGGATCGTGTTTCCTGATCTTAACTGTATCTTTCACCGATCCTTTATCGGTTTGCGCCAGCAGGCAGTTGAACCAACTGCAGCAAACGATGATCCATATAAAACGATGATATGCTTTCATGCAACGATCAACTCACGGTTACATTCATGGCATCGAGTATTTTATTGAACTCTTCCAGTGAATAATATTCAATGGTGATATTGCCATGTCCATTTTTGTTGTGGTTCAATTTTACTTTGGTGCCAAAGTGTGAAGCTAAGTTATCTTCGATCTTTTTGTAAGCCGGGGGGAGTTCCGACTTTACCGAAGATTTAACAGCATAGGGTTTATCGGCTTTGTAGAGCTTGCGCACCAATTCTTCCGTTTGTCTTACGCTGAGTTCTTTCTGTTGTATTTCTTTGAACACATACAGTTGTTTATCCACTACATCAACACTGATCAATGCGCGGGCATGACCCATAGTGATGTTACCGCTGCGGACAGCCAGTTGTATATCGGGTGGTAATTTCAGCAAACGGATATAATTGGTAACGGTACTTCTTTCCTTGCCCATGCGTTCTGCCACTTGTTCCTGTGTATAGCTCAGCTCTTCCATCATTCGTTTATAGCTGAGGGCTATTTCAACAGCGTTGAGGTTTTCGCGTTGCAGGTTTTCCAACAGCGCCAATTCGAGTAATTCTTTGTCGTTGGCCTGGCGCTGGTAGGCGGGTACGTCTTTGAGACCAGCCAGCTTGGCGGCCCTGAAGCGGCGTTCACCGGCAATCAACTGGTATTTTCCATTGGCCAGTTTAGACACGGTCAATGGCTGGATGATATCATGTAATTTGATAGACGCTGACAACTCATTCAAAGCCTGTTCATCAAAATCGCGGCGCGGCTGCTTGGGGTTGATCTGTATATCGCCAATGGGAATACGGGAGGTATTCGTTACCTGGTTCACCACATCGGTCTTTAAAGAACCGGCAGTGGTTTTGAGGTCGGCATCGATATTATTGAGCAGGGATCGAAGCCCTTTGCCTATGAGCTCTTTGCTATTTTGTTTGGGTGAAGTCATTGTACACGGTTTGTAATTCGCACTATGCTATTCAAGTATTCTTTCTTCGTTCGACATTTTGGTCATGCCGTTCTTCTGTAAAATTTCTTTGGCAAGGTTGAGGTAATTGACAGCGCCTTTGCTTTCTGCATCGAACAGTACAACTGGTTTTCCTACACTGGGAGCTTCACTCAGGCGGGTGTTCCGGTGGATGATGGTATCGAAAACCATTTCATCGAAATGCCTTCTCACTTCACTCACCACCTGGTTACAGAGCCGCAGGCGGCCATCGTACATGGTCATGAGGATGCCCTCTATCTGCAGTTCGGGATTCAGCCTGTTCTGAACGATCTTGATGGTGTTGAGTAGTTTACCCAATCCCTCCAAAGCAAAAAATTCGCATTGAACAGGTACCATAACGCTGTCAGAAGCCACCAGGGAATTCACCGTAATCAGTCCGAGTGAAGGAGAACAGTCGATGATAATGAAATCATACCGGTCTTTCACCACATCGATGATACCCTTCATCACGTTCTCACGGTTGGGGTAATTGATCATTTCGATCTCGGCGCCTACCAGGTCAATATGAGAAGGGATCACATCCAGGTTGGGTACTTCACTTTTCAATATTACATCCGATGCGGGCGTATTATTCACCATGCAGTCGTACAGGCTGCTGGTGATATTGTGCAGGTCGAATCCCACGCCGGTAGTGCTGTTTGCTTGTGGATCGGCATCTACCAACAGGGTTTTAAATTCCAGCACTGCCAGGCTGGCTGCCACATTAATGGCAGTGGTGGTTTTTCCCACGCCTCCTTTTTGATTGGCAATCCCGATAATTCTCGCCATGTGTCTTCTATATTTTTATATCACTATAATTCGATGGTTTCTCCTATGCCGGGCAGTAACAAATTCTTTCCTGCGGCCTTGAATGCAGCCAGCGCCTCATGAGTATCGATCTTTATAAAACCAAAAGTATTATAATGTACACCCACTACCTGGTTGCATTGTATGAAATCTGCACAGCGGATGGCATCGGCCACATCCATTGTAAAATTGTCTCCAATGGGCAGCACTGCAAAATCGAGCTTTACCCATGAGGGGATCAGTTGCATGTCGAGCGTAAGGGCGGTATCGCCGCTGTAATAAAAATTCCCTTCGCCGGTAGTGAACAGGAATCCCATGGGGTTTCCTCCATAACTACCGTCGGGAAGGCCGCTGCTGTGTTGTGCTACCACACATTTAACCGTACCAAAATCGAAATGCCATTTGCCGCCCGTATTCATGGGATGCGTTTTCTCAATACCCTGCTTATTTAACCATTCGTGTACCTCCCAATTGCCTACTACCTGGCAGCCTGTGCGGGTGGCAATGCTCACGCAATCGGCTATATGATCGGCATGGCCGTGTGACAGGAAAATATAGTCAGCATCAATTTGCGCAGGATCAATGTGTTTGGCCAGTTCATTATACGTAATAAACGGATCAAAAAGGATCTTTTTACCTTTGATAACCACTGAGAAACAGGAATGTCCGTAATAAGTCAGTTTCATCTGATCGAGACTTTGGAAGTCGCCAAAAATACGGGTTTGTGATTAGGAAACGATACCTAAAAATGGAATTGTGCGGAATTAAGAATTAGCAGGGCTTTACAATAATTTTATCCGTCATACGTCAGCCCTGAAGTACCTTATAATGATTATTTTATGCGAAACGCAACTACCTGGTGGATCATAGCCCTGGTGATGTTTTTACTGGACCTGTATGTGTACCAGGCGCTCAGGATCGTGTCTCAGAATGCTTCTGAAAAGACCCGTATGGTCATTCATATTGCTTATTGGGTGATATCTGCCTTAACGCTGGCCACTATTTTGAGTTTTCCTTATGTGCAGGCCCTGCAGACCTCGAGGGTGTTCCGGAATTATATTTTTTCAATATTGGTGGGTTTGTTCTTTGCCAAAATACTGGGCTCGGTGTTTTTCCTGGCCGATGACCTCCGCCGCGGGTCTTTATGGCTCATGACAAAAATATTCCCCGATATGGGCGTACGGTATATGGATGAGACAAGCAGTATTCCCCGCTCCACTTTTCTCAGTTGGGTGGGGTTGGGTATCGGGGGCGGACTGTTTGGCACGCTTTTATATGGCTTCAGCAACAAATACAATTACCAGGTACTAAAGGTGAGGTTGAAATTCAATAACCTGCCACCAGCCTTCCGCGGATTGAAGCTGGTACAGATCAGCGATATACACAGCGGCAGCTTCCAGGATAAAAAGGCAGTGGAGCATGGGGTGAACATGGTTTTGCTGCAGAAGGCAGACATCATCCTGTTCACGGGCGACCTGGTGAACGACCGGGCTGTTGAAATGGATGATTATAAAGACCTTTTCAGCCGCGTTCAGGCACCCATGGGAGTTTACAGTACATTGGGCAATCACGATTATGGCGATTATGTTTCATGGCCTTCCGAAGCCGTTAAGACTGCCAACCTGGAAGCGCTGAAAAAAGTACATGCCGATATGGGCTGGCGATTGTTGATGAATGAACATGTGCTATTGGAAAAAGACGGACAGCAAATTGCTTTATTAGGCATAGAGAACTGGGGTGCCAAAGGCCGGTTTCCGAAATACGGTAAAATGAACCTCGCTTATCCCGGAACAGAAAAAATTCCATTCAAGATATTAATGAGTCATGACCCCAGTCACTGGGATGCGGAGATCAAACCGCATTATCCTGATATTGACCTGGTGCTGGCAGGACATACGCATGGCATGCAGTTCGGAGTAGAAAATCCTTATTTCAAATGGAGTCCGGTACAATGGATGTACAAAGAATGGGCCGGATTGTATGAAGACGGTAAACAAAAATTATACGTGAACCGCGGATTCGGTTTCATCGGTTACCCGGGAAGAGTAGGTATATTACCTGAAATCACCGTCATTGAGCTGGTATAAGTAACTGACATTTATACGTTTTAGGATATCCTTGCTATTTCTGGCATGGTCATTGAAAAGAATACATCAAACAAAACAGGGACTTATGAAAAGGATTTTTTTAGTAGCAGCCACCTTCATTCTTTTTACAGCAGGCGCCTTTGCACAAGGCGGATTCAGGCTGGGTGTGAAAGCAGGTACCAACCTGACTAAAATAACAGGACAATCCTTCAATAATGGATTTGATCTGTCGTATCACGTAGGTGCATTTGCAGAAATCGACTTCAACAAGAAATGGGGTATTCAACCTGAAGTATTGTGGAGCCAGACCACTACCAAGCGTACCAATTTTGATAACCTGTATCCAACCATCGTCAATTCAGCAACCAGTAAGGATGAGAAGATCAAACTGGATTACATGGCTATACCAATTTTGTTGCGCTACAATGTTGGCAAGATGCTTACATTGAATGCGGGACCACAATTCGGTATCCTGATTAACCAGGATAAAAACTTTGTTCAGAACGGACAAGCGGCGTTCAAGGACGGCGACTTCTCACTCGTAGGAGGTGCACAATTGAACTTTAATTTCCTGCGTATCTACGGCCGTTACAACATCGGTCTGAAGAACCTGAACGATGTGGGCAACCAGGATAAATGGACCAATCAACAGATCCAGATGGGTATAGGACTCCGGTTCTAATTACAGTTGAGTCATAAAATGAGAAAGCGCCTTATTCAAGGCGCTTTCTTTTTGTACGTACGGAAAACAAGGGTTATATTTATTTGGTAACAGAGGGTACGTTTTATATTTTATCGAAAACCAAAAGTGGTAATGCTGAGGATTTGATCTAATATAACTGAATGAAAATAATAACTCGAACAGTTTGGATTTTATCATTGGTAAGTTTATTAACAGATATTGCCAGTGAAATGTTGTACCCGGTAATGCCATTATACCTCAAAAGCATTGGTTTCTCAATTGTGTTGATCGGAATGTTGGAGGGTGTTGCTGAAGCCATAGCCGGGCTGAGCAAAGGATATTTCGGCAGGTTATCAGATCATAAAGGGCTCCGGATGCCTTTTGTGCAAGGGGGGTATGCGTTAAGCGCTTTATCCAAGCCAATGATGGCGCTACTCATTGCACCCGTTTGGATATTTTTTGCCAGAACTATTGACAGGCTGGGTAAGGGTTTGCGTACGGGCGCCAGGGATGCTGTACTGTCCGATGAGGCGACTCCTGCAACAAAAGGAAAAATATTCGGCTTTCATCGTTCCATGGATACCGTAGGGGCTGTCATCGGCCCATTATTGGCGCTTGCGTATCTGCAGTGGCATCCGGGCGAGTACAAACCTCTTTTCATCATTGCTTTTGCACCGGGGTTACTGGCAGTATTGTGTTCCTTGTTATTAAAGGATAAAAAAAGCATCGGTCATAGAGGGGAAATGGCGTTCTTTTCTTTTTTGCATTATTGGAAGATAAGCCCTGTTTTATATAAAAGACTGGTGATCGGCCTGCTTGTATTTGCATTGGCGAACAGCTCGGATGTTTTTTTGTTATTAAAGATCAGGCAGTCGGGGATGAATGATAGTGAGGTGATCACCGTATATATCTTTTACAATTTGATTTTTGCCGTGTGCGCCTTTCCAATAGGTATCCTGGGTGATAAGGTTGGATTGAAAAAAATGTTCCTGATTGGTTTGTTCCTTTTTGTTGTGGTTTATTCAGGCATGGGTTTTTCCCGAAGCAGGTTTATTTTTTATGGTTTATTCTTTTTATACGGAGTGTATGCAGCTGCCACGGAGGGCATATCCAAAGCCTGGATCAGTAATATCGCCAGTCAGAAAGATACGGCAACAGCAATAGGTGTCTATTCCGGTTTTCAAAGCATTTGTACAATGCTGGCGAGTGCGTTGGCAGGATATCTTTGGTTTCAATACGGAGCGATGGCTACATTCCTGGTTTCAGCAATGGCTGCAGGTATTGTATTGATTTATTTTTTCTTGTTTATTCCAGCGCCTGATATAGGTCAATCCTGATGCTGTTTGCTCTTATGGTTTCAATTTGTATGTTTTCCGTATGTCGGCTACTTCTTTCTTGAACTGCTCAAGTGATGCCAGTTGTTGTTTGATGAAACCATTGTCTTCCAGTTTGCCAATCACTTCGTTCATTTCCGCCAGGTCTTCATACACCATTTTCCGGAAAGGGTTGTTATAATCTTTTGCCCTTGAATCATAAATCGCTTTGGTGATCCATTCCTGTGTAGTAATGACCATGTTCAACAGGTTATTAAAAACGTGGTTGTCGATTTTCCGTAAAGGCTTTCCGGTGATCTCTGCCAGGGATGCCAGGGCGTGGTTCATTTTTTGTTGAGGGTATTTGCCGCCCAGTGCAGCATAATAATCGTGTACTTCATCCCAAGACCTGATCCTGCCCGATTTGATTCTTTCTTTTAATTGCTGCAGCTCATCTGCAGCAATGAGCTGGCCGCCGGCATTGGTCCATTTGGTACGGACAGTTTTGGCTGGGAGCGAAGAGATGAATGATTCTAAAGAAGCGGCTTTCTGTTGTTTCAGTAATTGTAATAATTGTGTGATACCGTAATAGTAAATGAGATCGGTAAACAACGTATAAGCCTGCGTTACTTTGGTAAGTATGGTTTTTCGCTTGCTGTTTTCAACGCCTTCTATCGTGATCTCCAACTGATTCACGAGTTTTGGATCTCCGTGCAGTAGTTGTTTGCCGGTTGTCCGGGCATCTTCCTGTGTAACTGTTTTCTGCGGATGGTGTACTTTGTAATAAGCATTGCCCGTGGCTGTTTCCAGCAAGTGTAGTGCATGGAACATTTCATTGATGGTATCGGGCGCCAGGTAATCGTATTCGAGGTGCTGGATGCGTTCGGTTCTTTTATCTCGGTCTACGTATTTCCAGGCATTCCTGGCCAGTGCATACATATTGTATAGGAACCAGTAACCCGGCATAATGTTGAGCCGGTCGTTATGCACATCATTGCTCACCAATGAAAAAGGAAAAGGTATGTCAAGCTCGGCAGGATAGTCTCCTTTAGCAAGAATGGTAAAGCTGGCGAACCTGGAATTGTGTTTGAGGCTCACGCAGAGACCGGGCCAGAATCCGCGCCCCATAATGATCTCGCCATCGGCACCGCGGCTGTTGTGGTTAGAGCCAATGGTAGCGCCTGCGGCGATATTGCTTTGTCCCATGACCAGCGCTGCACAAAGAAATGAGTTGTTGTGGTGCTGTTCATGGGCGGGGAAGATCAGTGAGTTCAACACTTCGCAACAGGAAATGGTGGCATTGTTACCCAGGTATGAGTTGATCAGTCGCGCGCCGTATTTCAATTGCGAATGAGAAGCCATGATAAAACGAACAGCTTTCACGCCATAGAATATGCGGCATCCGAAACCGATGATACCATTCACGATCTCACAACCTTCACCAATTTGTGTTTGTCCTTCTTCCCCCGAATTAACAGTGAGGTTTTTTAACTTGTTGGCGCCTTTGAAATAAGCATCGGTACCCACCCATACATCTTTGATGATCTTACAGTTCTTGATCACGGTACGGTCGCCGATCTTGCCATAATAACCGCGTTTGTTATCGAAGCGGTCTTCTGTGAATGCTTTGAATTTTTCCTGTAGCGCGTTATCGTTTTTGAAACGGCTCCATAAAAAGGCATCGCCGGGCAGCATGCCATTGAAAGGCATCACGCGCCGGCCGGTATTCTCATTGCAGACCTCCATCCATATCCGTACATCTTCGAGCTCGCCTTCTTTTACAATGCCGTTGCCGAACTTGGCGTGATTCGTTGTTACCAGTTCATTTACATTCACAATGATCACTTCATTGCCAATGATATAATGCGAGAGGTATTCTACATTATTGATTACCACATTATCGCCGAAATCGCAACTGATGATGGTGGAATTGTACAAGCCTACCGGCGTTTGCAGGTCGCTGAAACTGAGACAAAGGGGCTCCAGCTTGCCAATGCGCACAAGGCCGAAGAATTTGCAATTCTTTACCAACTCCGGATTGAACGCATCGGAAACCAATAAGTGATTCCAGTTGTCGCTGGTATTGCCATTGCGTACCAGCATTTCAATCTCATAAGCGGTAAGCTGCCGGTATGTAATGCCGTTGCGGTTCTGTTTATTGCGCAGGTAATATTCATCTTTCCCTTTGGGCAGGTAGGTGTCTTTGATAAAACCGTACCCCAATGCCGCAAGCGGAGATTTGGTAATGATGTTCTGAGGCATGCAGTATGCTTATATTGTTTTATTCAACAGTAACACTCTTGGCCAGGTTGCGGGGTTTATCTACGTCCAGTCCCTTGGCCACGCCAACATAATAACTCAACAATTGCAGCGGAATGGTACTCAGCAAGGGTGCGATCACTTCATCTGCATCGGGAACGAACATGATATCGTTCGACATGCCTGGGATGATCTCATCATTGGCCGTTGCTACAGCGATCACTTTTCCTTTTCTTGCTTTGATCTCCTGTACGTTTGAAACGATCTTTTCGTAATAAGAGTCTTTCGTGGCAACAAAAACCACCGGCAGTTTTTCATCTACCAGTGCAATGGGGCCGTGTTTCATTTCCGCGGCCGGGTAGCCTTCGGCATGGATATAAGAGATCTCTTTCAGTTTGAGTGCACCTTCAAGGGCGATGGGAAAATTATAACCCCTTCCGAGGAACAGAAAATCGGTAGCGTCTTTGTATTTAGCAGCAATGCGCTGGATATTGCTGGTGTCTTTCAGTATCTCTTTTACTTTTTCCGGCACTTCATACAGTTCGCGCATCAATTGCAGGTAACGCGCTTCGGTGATGGATCCTTTTGCATAACCGATCTTGAGTGCCATCATGGTGAGCACGGCGAGTTGGCCGGTAAACGCTTTGGTACTGGCAACGCCTATCTCCGGGCCGGCATGCGTATAAGCGCCTGCATTACTTAAGCGTGCAATGCTGCTGCCTACCACATTCACCACGCCAAAGATGAAAGCGCCCTTAGCTTTCGCGCTTTCCAGGGCTACCAATGTATCGGCGGTTTCGCCACTCTGTGAAATAGCAATGATTACATCGCCTTTGTTCACTACCGGGTTGCGGTACCGGAATTCAGAAGCGTATTCCACTTCTACAGGAATGCGGCATAATTCTTCTATCTGGTATTCGGCTACCAGGCCGGCATGCCAACTGGTACCGCAGGCTACGATCAGCATACGTTGTGCATTTTTCAATGCGTCGATATGGTTATCTACTCCGCTCATGATGATCTGTCCGGATTGCGGCAGCAACCGCCCGCGTAAACAGTCGAAAATAGTGTCCGGTTGTTCATGTATTTCTTTCAACATGAAATGTTCGTATCCGCCTTTTTCAATGGCGGCCAGTTCCATATCAAGCTTTGTAATGAAGGGTGATTGCTTTTCGTTACCCAGGTTCTTTAAGATCAGCTCGTCGGGCCTTACGATAGCGATCTCATAATCGTTTACATAAACGACTTCTTTGGTATATTCGATGATGGGGGAAGCATCGCTGGCGAGGAAATGCTCGCCTTTGCCAATGCCAATCACAAGCGGACTGCCCTTTCTTGCTGCGATGATGGTTTCAGGATCGTGTTGGTCGATGAGCAGGATACAATAGGCGCCAACGATACGTTTCAGCGCTATACGCAAGGCTTCTTCCAGTGAACAGTTGTTGTTCTTTTTGATGTCTTCAATGAAGTTCAGCAATACTTCGGTATCGGTATCGCTTTTGAAAGTATAGCCTTTGTTGATCAGTTCCTGTTTGATGGGCATGTAGTTCTCGATGATGCCGTTGTGGATCATAGCCAGTTGACCGCTTTGTGAAAGATGCGGATGCGCGTTGCGATCGCTGGGTTCACCATGTGTAGCCCAGCGTGTGTGGCCGATACCAATATGTGCGTGGGTGTTTTTACCCATCACGTCTTCTTCCATCTCGGCTACCTTTCCTTTTTTCTTATACACGTTGAGGCCATTGCTGTTGAGTAAAGCAACACCCGAGCTGTCGTATCCGCGGTATTCCAGTCTCTTCAGTCCCTTTAATAAGATGGGATAGGCTTCTCTCGGCCCGGTATATCCTACAATTCCACACATAAATTTTTAAGTTGTATTAGGTTACAAGTTTAGTTATTTTACTGCTCAGAATGGTTCGCAATTTGGGGCAAAGATCGTTCCACACCATAAATATTTCCAATGCATTACACATTTGATTTTTCGAAAGACTACATTTTGGAGGATGATTGCGTGCTCTTGCGTCCTCTTAGCGCAAACGATTGCGCAAATCTGCGCATTTTTTCCCAGAATGAGCCCGATATCTGGCAGTTTTCATTGCAAAAAGCGGCAGGAGAAAAAAATCTCCAGGATTATATTCAATTGGCCATGATGGGGCGTGAAAACCAGAAAGAATACCCTTTTATTGTTTTTGATAAGCGTGTACAGCAATATGCCGGCAGTACGCGGTTTTATGATATCAACCTTCCTTATCGTACGTTGCAATTGGGCTTCACCTGGTATGGCAAAGCTTTCCAGGGAACGGGGCTGAACAAACACTGTAAATACCTTTTATTGCGATTTGCTTTTGAAGAGATGGGTATGGAAAGGGTAGAGTTCAGGGCAGATAGCAACAATGCGCGCAGCATCGCTGCCATGAAAAGCATTGGATGCAAGCCGGAAGGTATTCTTAGAAGTCACATGCCCAAAGCGGAAGGCGGGAGAAGGGATTCCATTGTGTTGAGCATCGTGAAAGAAGAATGGCCGGGCGTGAAAGAAAAACTTGAAGATAAATTGGGAGTTGAGGGGGGCGGAGGGTAAAAAAGGGGGAAAACACGCTGCTAAAATGGGTTATTTTCCCCTTGTGGAACCTATGGCGCCTTGCTACTTTTGCGTGATGACATATTCAACACCTACGCTATGGAAAAGAAAATCATCATCAGTACTGCATCTGATATAGAACAGATTGCACACGAAATCGGCTTGTTTAAAATGGAGAAAAGGATCATCAAAGTACACATGAACCAATTCTCGGAAACGGAGAATCGTCAATTAGAACAGGAGATTGTGAAACGATATGCCACAGGCGGACAGCAGCTCGACAACAAGATCGGTTTGTTTACCCTGGCAGCTTACGTGGTGCTGATGGTAACCGGGGTCATACCGGTTTTGAAGCTGGGATTCATCAATTCCGTTTTACTGTACATCCTGTTTACAATTGTGCTGCTGCTGGGTATCCGGTTGTACCGACTCTGGCATGCTAAGAGGAGTTTGCGCCAGCTGGCCAGGGGATTGCAAGTGGCCCCGGCATTCTGATACAGCATCATACTATTCGTTCCGCTGAAATATCTTATATCCTGATGAACATAACCGGCGAGGCAGTGCTGAACAGGCGCTGTCTTGTTGTGTAAGCAGGTGCCCGTTCTGCCGAAGCACCGTATCTTTGCGGCATGCATTATGTTTCGGCCGAAGGGCTCACCAAGAGTTATGGTGTCAATCCCCTGTTCAGTAATATTTCATTTCACATCAACGAAGGCGATAAAGTGGCGCTGATTGCCCGCAATGGGGTGGGCAAATCTACATTGTTGCGCATTTTAGCCGGACAGGAAACGGCTGATGAAGGGAAATTATGGGTACACAAAGACGTTACCATCGCCCTTTTTGAGCAGGACCCGCGTTTTGATGAGAACAAAACAGTACTGGAGAATATTTTCCATCTCAACCATCCCGTTATCCTCGCCATCAGGCAATATGAGGCGGCGGTGGAAACAGAAGACGGTATACAGATAGCAGATGCCATTACCCGGATGGATGATCTCGGCGCCTGGGATTTTGAAGCCAAAGTGAAGCAGATACTGGGTAAGCTCAATATCCATCATTTACAAAACCCGGTGAATGAACTGAGCGGCGGGCAACGCAAACGCGTAGCGTTGGCTAAAACCCTTATCGATATTGGTTTTGAGCATAAGCACACTTTGCTCATGATGGATGAACCTACCAACCACCTCGATGTTGAAATGATCGAATGGCTGGAGCATTACCTGAATGCAGAAAATGTTACGTTGCTGCTGGTTACGCACGACCGGTATTTTCTCGATGCCGTGAGCGATGAAATATGGGAACTCGAACGTGAGAACCTGTACGTATACAAAGGCGATTACGAGAATTACATGGAGAAGAAAGCGGCCCGCCTGGAAAGCGAGCAGGCCAGTATCGACAAAGCCCGGAATGAATACCGCAAGGAACTGGAATGGATGCGCAAGCAGCCCAAGGCACGTACTACCAAAAGTAAAAGCCGGCAGGATAATTTTTACGAAGTAGAAACCCGTGCCAAACAAAAAATAGAAGACGCGCAGTTACAACTACAGGTGAAAATGAGCAGACTGGGAGGGAAGGTGATAGAGATGAAAAAAGTGTACAAGTCATTCGGTGAGCTGGCGATCCTGAAAGGGTTTGATTATACCTTCAGCAAAGGAGAACGTATCGGTGTCATTGGTAAGAACGGTGTAGGTAAATCTACTTTCCTGAACATTTTGCAACAGATCGAATCTGCCGACAGCGGTAAAATCAACATAGGCGATACAGTAATATTCGGCAATTTTTCACAGCAGGGGTTGGTGATCAAAGAAGACCTTCGGGTGATTGAATATGTGAAAACATTTGCCGAAAGTTTTCCCCTGGCCAAAGGCGGCAGCATGAGCGCCGCACAGTTTTTGGAGCTCTTTCTTTTTTCACCCGATAAACAGTACACTTATTTATCTTCTTTGAGTGGTGGTGAACGGAAGCGACTGCAATTGTTGACTATTTTGTTCCGCAATCCCAACTTCCTTGTACTGGACGAACCTACCAATGACCTCGACCTGCCCACGCTGGCAGTGCTGGAGCGTTTTCTGAGCGAATACCAGGGATGTGTGATGATTGTTTCGCACGACCGGTATTTTATGGACAGGCTGGTAGACCATCTCTTTGTGTTTGAAGGTAATGGTGAAGTACGCGATTTTCCCGGTAACTATACACAATACCGGCTTTGGCTGAAAGAGCAGGAAGAGCTTGCTGCAAAAGAAACGGAGTCTAAAGCAACAACGCCTGCTGCACAATCCCAGATTGCTTCCGCATCGACTAAAAAGAAAATGGGCTTCAAAGAAAAAAAGGAATTCGAGTTGCTGGAAAAAGAAATGCCTTTATTGGAAGAAGAAAAACATGCGCTCGCCAACCAGATGAGCAACGCTAAACTGCCTTTTGAAGAACTGCAAAAAATAAGCAACCGGATGATCGAGATCAACCGGTTGCTGGAAGAAAAAGAAATGCGTTGGCTCGAGTTGAGCGAACTGCAATGATTTATTTGAAGCTGATCAGTTCTACATCGAATATCAAGGTACTGTTCGGACCGATCTCTGCGCTTACCTGCCTCTCACCATAAGCCAGGTGAGACGGAATATAAAAACGCCATTTGCTTCCGGTGGGCATCAATTGTAATCCTTCGGTCCATCCTTTGATCACCATGTTCAGCGGGAAAGAAGCGGGGCGCCCGCGTTGTACAGAACTATCGAATATCGTTCCATTGATGAGTGTGCCGTGGTAATGACAGGTTACCTCATTGTGTGCTTTGGGCTTTTCACCATTGCCTTCTGTTAAGACCTCGTATTGTAAGCCACTGGGCAATTCGGTTATGCCGGGCTTTTGTTTGTTTCCGGCCAGGAAATCTTGTCCTGCTTTCAAATTGGCGGCCGCTTTTTCGGCTCTCATTTGTGCTAATTGATCTGCAACACCCATATGTTTTTTGTGCAAAGATAATATTGTTGGCTTGTTCTTTTCGTCATCCCGAGCGAGCGAAGCGAGTCGAGGGACCTGATGAACACTCGGGCAGATCCCTCGGCTGCGCTCGGGATGACGAGAAAAAGTTGCTCAGCAGCTCCCTCGACTTGCTTCGCTCGCTCGGGATGAAGAGGAAATACGGATCAAAGAAGTATCCCCTGCAGGAAGAAGAACGCAACGGAGAAGTAAATGATGAGCCCGGTTACGTCTACCAGTGTGGCAACGAACGGGGCAGAAGACACGGCGGGGTCGGCACCCAGCTTCTTCAATACAATAGGTAACATGGAACCGGAAAGGGTGCCCCATAATACAACGCCTACCAGGGAAAACCCTACGGTGGAAGCAATCAGCATCCAGTGCTGACCGTAAAGAGTGGGGGCGATGGAATGCCATACAACTACCCTAACGAATCCAATGATACCCAACACACCTCCCAACAATAAGCCGCTCGATAATTCCCTTCTTAATACGCGCCACCAGTCGGCCAGACTGATCTCGCCTACGGCCATGGCCTGTATGATCAGCGTGGATGCCTGCGATCCGCTGTTGCCGCCGCTGGAAATGATCAGGGGTACAAAAAGGGCCAGCACCACGGCTTTGGTTATCTCGTCTTCAAAATAACCCATGGCGGTAGCCGTAAGCATTTCGCCAAGGAAAAGCACTACCAGCCAGCCAATTCTTTTACGGAACAATTTCAATAAGGGTATATCCAGGTAAGGTTCATCAAATGCTTCGGTACCACCTATTTTTTGTATGTCTTCACTGAACTCTTCATTGGCCACCCACAACATATCGTCGATGGTAACAATGCCCAGTAAAATGTTATTGTCGTCTACCACGGGCAGTGCCACGCGGTTATTCATTTTAAAAACCTGGCTTGCATGTTCCTGGTCATCATTCACATTCAGCGATACCACTCTTCCATCGATGATCTCAATGAGGCGTTTCTCTGGCGATGCGAGGATCACATCGCGGATACGGATATCATCTACCAGTTCACCCTTATCATTGATCACGTAGATCACGTCTACGGTTTCGCTGTTCTTACCATGTTTTCGGATGGTGCTGAACACTTCCGTAACGGTGTTATCGGCGAATACATATACATAATCGGGCGTCATCAAACGGCCCACACTGTCTTCCGGGTATCCCAGCATAGAAAGCGTGATCTTTCTTTCTTCGGGATCGAGCAACTTAATGAGGTCGCGTATGGCGGCTTTGGGTAATTCTTCGAGGAAGTCGGTAAGGTCATCCGCTGGGAGCTCGTTGAGCAATTCGGCGGTCTTGGAAGAAGGCAGTTCTTTTACGATGTCTTTCTGCTGGGCAATGTCCAGGATCTTGAATACACTGGATGCCCGGTGGATGGCCATATTGGCAATGATCTGCGCTTCGTATTCCGGGTAGGCGTTGATGAGTTCGGCCACGTCACTGATATTCTGGTGATCAAGGAATTCCCTGATCTCCAGCTTATCTTCTTTTTCAATCAGTTGTTCAAACTGTTCTTGAAGGCCGGGTTGTTCCAGTTCCAGTGACATGGCCGCAATTTAAGGGGAATTACCAATTACAGCAAGGGAATTGGGGGTTCTGATGGAACTTTGTAGTTTGCAATAGTATGATTTTACCTATTCTTCATATTGCACCTTCGGATAACCGCGGAAGAGGCGTATTCGCTTCCGAGCCCATCGCTCCCGGCACGGTAGTGGAAATATCCCCGGTACTCGTGCTGGGAGTGGAAGACAGGCAGAAGGTAGAAGCAACCCTCCTGTACGATTATATTTTCGAATGGGGCGATGATTTCAAAGGCGCATGTGTAGCGCTAGGCTACTTATCTCTTTACAATCATTCATACAATGCCAACTGTGTCTATGAAATGGACTTCGATGCAGATACAATGAAGATCGTTACAGTAAAACCCATTGCAGCAGGAGATGAGCTCTTCATCAATTATAATGCGGATCCGGACAATGAAAAACCTATCTGGTTTGAAGCGAAATAAAAAATCAGGATGATAGGGTGCCTACATCCTGATTTCCTGTTATCGTTTTTTTAATTATTACCAGTACTGGTAGCCCATCAGTCTGGATAATTCAACCTTGGCCAAGCACAATTGGTATTCGTATTGCAGTTTGGTGAGTTCCGCGCGTTGTACATTGGTGCTGGCATTGGTAATTTCCAGGTTAGTGCCCACACCATTGTTGAAACGGTTGGAAGCCAATACCTGTGCGGCTTTCGCCTGTTCTATCTGGCCCTGTGTATTCTTTATCCTTTCGAGGTTGGTGGCAACATCGGTCAAGGCCTGCGCAATGTCTTTTTTGTAATTGCTGCTGAGGCTTTCCACCGCCATCTCATTTTGTTTGATGATGTTCTCCTGCAATTTCTGTTGCTGTTTATTCTTGCCACCATTGTAAATAGGCACTGAAAAACCGATACCTGCCATGTAATTAAAACGCATGTCTGCGATATAAGGCACATAACCATTCTTGATGCCGGCGCCGGCTTTCAGTCCAACCGTTGGTTTTTCTGCTGTTTTAACAATGGCCAGGTCGCTCTCGGCCTGTTTGATCTTGTCTTTTGCCAGGATAAATTCAAGGTTATTGGCCTGGGCCAATCCCAATGCACTTCCGGCATCGGTGAGGTTGATATCAAAATCAAATGCCTTACCCTGGCTCTGGCTCACACCGGTAGTGTACTCGAGCAGGTTGAGTTGTTTTTGCAGGTTGTTCTTCAGGTCTACCTTGCGGTTCTCTTCATTGTCGATAGAAGCCTGTATGTTCAGCAGGTCGATCTTCAATGCATCGCCGTTTTTCAACTTGCTGTTTACAATCCTTTTATTCTCGTTGAGGTAACTCAGTACGCTGTCCTGTATGCCAATTGCTTTCTGTAAAAAAACAATGTTGTAATACACAACGGCTACCTGGTTGGCGAGCTGACTTTTCACATAGTCGGTATTGTGTTTGGCATACAGCAGATCTTCTTTTGCGCGGTTGATATTGGCCTGCAGCCTGCCAAAATCCAAAAGTGCATAAGTGGCATTGAGTGCACCGCTTACATTGTGTACAGGAGCAAACTGGAAACTCTCTCCGCCCAGCGGGATCTCGATCTTCGGCCTTACATAGGCGTAAGAAGCATCTGCTGTTACATCGGGCAGTTTATTCAAGCGGGTGAGCGCTAATTTTTCATCGGCTGTGGTAATGGTATGCTCCACTTCTTTCACTTTGGGAAAGTAACCAAAGGATTGGTTGATCAGTCCTTTCAGTTCATTGTTCACAGCTACCTGTGCTCCAACGGAAAATGCTGTAGCTGTAAACAATGATATGATCAATATTTTTTTCATCTTCTATTTTGAATTTTTTCTTTGATTGTTGATTTCATCAATGCGCTTCCGACGCCGCTTTCATCGTTGCAGCCATTTCGGCGGCTGATTTCTTTTTCACTTTCAGGAATCCTACCAGCGGTATCACCAGTATAAAGAAGATGGTGATGAGTCGGAAGGTGTCGAGGTAGGAGAGGAAATACGCTTCCCTGTCCACCACCCGGTTGATGGTAGCGAGGGCTTGTGTGCCGGCGCCGGCCACATCGCCCGTTTTCAATATGATGCTCTGTGCGATCGTATGGCTTCTTTCAATGAACATCTGCGATTCGCCTGTTACTTTGGAAACCAGGTCGTACCGGTGTTGTGCATATTGTCTTGCGATGTAGTTATTGGCCAGTGCAATACCAAAAGCGCCGCCCAGTTGCCGGATCATGTTGTTGAGTGCAATGCCGGATGCATAATCTTTGGGCTGCAAGCCTGCTACTGCCTGGTTGATCAGCGGTAACTGCACCATGCTGATGCCTACGGCGCGAAGGGCCAGGGGTAAAAAGAAATCGTCTTTGTTCACATCCGGACTCACACCTGCACTCAGCCAGGCATAACCTGCAAAGAGCAGGAACCCGATCACCACAAAAGGAATGGGTGAGACGCCTTTACTCATCACTTTACCAATGATGGGCATCATCACAACGGTGATCATGGTAGGTGCGAGTAAGGTGAGACCTGTTTCATAAGCGGTATAACCCAATGTTCTCTGTGCCAGTACGGGAAATACAAACACCGAGGTAAACAATCCCACACCCACCACAAAAGTGAAGATGGTGGTGAATGCCAGGTTCCGGTTGTTCAATACTTTCAGGTTCACCGCGGGCGATTTGATGCTCAGTTCATACCAGATGAAAGCAATCAGACCAACAAAGGCGAGAACAGAAGTAATGATGATGGTATTACTGCTGAACCAGTCTTCAGATTCACCTCTTTCCAGCATGTACTGCAGGCTGCCGATACCTACCATGAGCAGCAGGATACCGGTATAATCGATGGTGATGTGTTTTTTATTTTTTCCTTCGCCTTCTTTCTTTTCAATAAAAGTGAAGGATAAAAAAGTTGCGATGATACCAATGGGTATGTTGATCATAAAGATCAGCGGCCAGGAAGCGTGGTCAATGATATATCCACCCAGTGTAGGGCCGAGGGTAGGACCTAACACGAGACCCATACCAAACAAACCCGAAGCAATGGGCCTGTCTTTCGGTTCAAAGGCATCGAAGAGGATGGCCTGAGAAGTAGACAGGAGGGCGCCGCCGCCCACACCTTGTACAAAGCGCCAGATAATGATCTCTACGAGGCTGGTAGACTGACCGCACATATACGATGCAATCGTAAAGATGATCATGGAAACGATGTAATAATTCTTTCTTCCGAAATATTCCGCTAAAAATCCGGTGAGCGGAATGATGATCACGTTTGCGATGGCATAAGCGGTGATGACCCAGCTGATGTCTTCTATGTTTACGCCGAGGCTACCGCTCATATCACTCAGCGCTACGTTCACGATGGAGGTATCGATGAGCTCCATGATGGCCGCGGTAACGGTAGTGAGTACGATGATGGCCTTGGCAAATCCTTTAGGCGTTGCCATGATTAATTGATTTCAGTGCTGATATAAACGCTTAAACCTGCACGCAGCATGTTCCTGTATTTATCCATGTCTTTGATACGGATCTTTACGGGAACGCGCTGGGTTACTTTTACGAAGTTGCCGCTGGCATTATCGGGCGGTAACAAAGAGAACTTGGCGCCAGTGGCTTCACTCAAAGTTTCGATAGCGCCTTTGATTTTAAGATCAGGATACGCATCCACTTCTATATCTACGTCTTTACCGGGATATAATTTTTTTAACTGGTTCTCTTTGAAATTGGCTACGATCCAGTAAGTGGTATCGTTTACAATAGAGAACAGGGGCGTGCCTGCCTGCACATATTGGCCTTCTGAAATATTTTTCTTACCGATCTTGCCTGCCTGTGGTGCATAGATCCTGGTATAAGACAACTTGAGTTTGGTTTGCTCGATCTTGGCTTGTTTTACAGCCAATGCAGCGGTTGCTTTTTCTATGCCTGCCTGCAAAACAGCAATGCGGCTTTCGGCAGAGCTCAGATCGGTCTTGGCATTCTGGTACTGCTGTGCGGCCGTTTCTACATTGTACTTGCTGTCGTCGAGTTGCTTGCGGGTGATGGCCTGGTCGTTGAACAGGTTCTGGTCTCTTTTCAAATCGTCTTCCGCTTTTTTCTTACGCACATCGTTCAGGTCGATATTGCCTTTGTTGATGCGGAGTGATACCACGGCATTGTTGAGTGCCGCCCTGGCATTGATGAGATCGGCTTCAGCCTGTTTGTAATCGGCTTCCATTTCCAATAATTGCGTTTGCAATTCGGCATCGTCGAGTTCTACCAGGAGCTGACCGGCTGCAACAGAATCATAATCTTTTACAGAAATGGTTTTCACGTAACCGGCCACCCTGGGCAGTACAGGTGTGATCTGGGTTTCCACCTGTGCATTGTCGGTGGTCTCATGGGTAATGGCGAAATGGATTTTGTTATAGCCTACATAAGCAACGATAAGAAATACCACGCTGAGTACCACGATTCTTACGGGTGACTTTTTTGCTGCGGGTTTTTGTTTTGTCATACGAAAAGGTGTTTAGATTGCTTGTTTACAGTTGATGATATAAATGACGTTATGGTTGATGCGATAAGTGCGCGTGCATGACCTGTTTGATGTGATTAATAAGTCTTTTCTTAAAAGCTTCATCGGTATAGGGATCGAAGTTGGCGCCTTTGGCTATCAGGAACTGACACATGGATTTCGACAGTAACGCCTGGTGCATGGTACCAAAGAGGGTAACGATGGTGAGCTCAGGGTCTACTTTGCGGAATACTTTTTTCTTCACCCCCTGGTCAATGATCTTTTTCAATACTTCTTTGTTCTTGGCAAACACAGCAATGATGCTTTCATGAAGCGATTCGCGTTGCTGCAGCATCAGTTCCTGGTGGATCACCCGGTGGTATTTATGCTGACTGGTGATGCGGTTCACGTAGTCTTCAATAATAGTATCTATTTTCTGCAGTTCATTTTTCGATTCATCGATAAGGACGCTGTTGAGCCGCTCTCTGAAATAAGTGGATTTCTCTTCCACCATGGCTTCGAACAATTTTTCTTTCGAGCCGAAATAATAATTCACCATGGCGATGTTTACACCGGCCTTGGCAGCGAGCTCGCGGATGGAAGTGCCTTCAAATCCTTTGTCGGCAAACAGCTCCATGGCCGCTTCGATGATGTTTTGTTTTTTATCGGGATGCATATACAGAAAATTTATTGCTGCCGTCATCCCGAGCGTAGCCGAGGGATCCGCCAGAACCTCCAGCAGGCCCTTCGACTCGCTCCGCTCGCTCAGGATGACGACGGTGTGAAATTAAACAAGTGTTTGAATTAAACAAACGTTTGATTTAAATGAAAGTTTACTTTGAAAACACAGATATTTATATTTTGATGATTATCAGTAGATTGTGGTTTTAGAATTGAGTTATTAAATTTTGATTAAAACACCGCGCAGTAGATAGAAATAACAATTGCATAATATCATCGTAACAAGATCATTCATCAATTTAGCGCAAAGCTTTACTGTTGACACCATATCAAACCCTATCGGCAAAGTCTTTCGGTCCCAATTTTCAATGGGGCGTAGCCATGTCCGCCGCACAAAACGAAGGCGCATACAATGTAGACGGGCGCGGACTTTCTATCTGGGACAGTTTTGCGCGGCGGCAGGGAAAGATCAAAGGTGCTGCTAAACCATCTGAAGCCTGCGATTTCTATTATCGTTATAAAGATGATCTCGTATTAGTGAAAGCATTGGGCTTTACTGCATTCCGTTTTTCCATTTCATGGAGCCGCATCTTACCGGAAGGCATTGGCAGGGTGAACAAAGAAGGGATTGCGTTTTATCATAAGGTCATTGATGAATGCCTTACATTGGGACTTACACCTTATGTAACCCTGTATCACTGGGATCTTCCTTTGGAGCTGGAAAAAAATGGCGGATGGACGAGTCACCAGATGCTCAAATGGTTCACCCGTTTCGTGCAGGTATGCACCGAAGCTTATGGCAGTAAAGTGAAACACTGGATCATCATGAATGAGCCCATGGGCTTTACCACGCTGGGTTATATGATGGGCAAGCATGCACCCGGTAAAACCGGACTGCCTCATTTCCTGCCGGCCATACACAATGCAGCGCTCTGCACGGCCGAAGGTGGCCGGCTGGTGCGTGATGCGGTATCAAAGGCAAAAATTGGTACTACTTTCTCCTGTAGTGAAGTAATGCCCTTCAGTAAAAAAGAGCCTGATGTACTGGCGGCCAAAAGGGTCGATGCTTTGATGAACCGACTGTTCATTGAGCCGGCATTGGGCAGAGGTTACCCCGAAGTAGAGAACTTTCCTTTACTCGATAAAATACACCTGCATAACAAAGCCTGGAAATACCAGGAGCGCATGCAGTTCAATTTCGATTTCATTGGCATACAGAATTATTTCCCCATTACGGTGAAATACAATTCGCTGATCCCTTATATCCACGCCTCAGAAGTAAAAGCCACCCAGCGAAAAGTGCCGGTAACGGGCATGGGTTGGGAAATCAATGCCGACAGCCTTTACTGGATGATCAAACGGTTCTGGTTGTACGGAAGTGTAAAAGAGATCATGATCACGGAGGGTGGGGCGGCTTTTAAAGACCAGCTGGTGAACGGTACCGTGAACGATCAGGCGAGGATCGACTATTTCCAGCAATACCTGGCTGCCGCGCTGAGGGCAAAAAAAGAAGGCGTGAACCTGAGCGGCTATTTTGCCTGGACGCTTACCGATAATTTTGAGTGGTCGGAAGGCTATGCGGCGCGGTTCGGACTGGTACATACCGACTTTAAAACCCAATTGCGGACCATCAAGAATTCGGGCTATTGGTTCCGGGATTTCCTGGCAGGTAAGTGATTTTTTCGTATCTTAACAGATGATAGATACGATTGCCAGATACAAACCCGCGTGCCTATGAAAACAGTTCGCCAATTATCAATTGCAGTATTAGTATTGGTATGTGCCGTTAACCTTTATGCCGGAGCCCGCATGATCATGGATCCCACCGGAAACTCCCTCGGCCTGCCTTTTTATCTCCTCAACGGGACCGTGTTCAAAGATTATACCATCCCCGGATGGATATTGCTGATCGGATTCGGTGTATTGAGTCTTTTTACCATTATCGTTACTTTAAAGAAGGTCCATTGGTACCCTACGGCCATCGTGGTACAGGGATTGGTTATTGTAGTGATTGTGATTGCCCAGATGTTCATGGTGGGCAATGATTTTTTCCTGCAGTATTTCTTTTTGATGCTGGGATTTTCCCTGGTTGCCTTAGGGTTTCTTCAAAATCAAATGAAGAAGGCCAATGCGCAGAATCATGCTTCTAACCACAACCAGCACCAGGGGCATCATCGTCACCATCATTGATGCGACTCAATGCGCAGTAGTTTCAGGCAAACAGGACTGGGTACTTCCAGTTGCTGTGGCATAGCTTCCAGCATGCCCGTTTCTTTATCTCTTTTATAAATGACGATATTGTTGGTCTGTTGATTGGCCACCAGCAGGAAATTCCCTTCGGGATCAATGGTGAAATTACGCGGCCATTTGCCGGGCAGGACCTGGTAGCCTTTGGCCGTTAGCAAACCGGAAACGGGATCGATAGAAAAAATAGCGATGTTATTTTCTTCACCCCGGTTGGAAGCATACAAAAATTTACCATCTGGCGATACATGGATATCGGCGCTGCCGGGCTGTCCTTTGAAATCGGCCGGGTGCGTAGCGATGGTCTGCCGCTTTTTCAACCTGCCTTCATGATAAGCGAATACCGATACGGTACCGCTCATTTCTTCAATCAGGTAAACATATTTGCGATTGGGATGGAAGTCGAGATGCCGTGGGCCACTGCCCGGTATGGAGCGCACAAAGGGTTGTGCGGCGGGCTTCAGGGGCTGTTGGTCTTCTTTATGAAATGCATAGATCATCACTTTATCGGTTCCCAGGTTGGGCGTCAGCACATAATGCTGATCGGGTGTGATGAAAGTAGAATGAACGTGCGGACCTTCCTGCCTGTTCTTGTTCACACTGCTGCCCTCTTGCTGGATCATTTGCGTATAAGGAGCCAGCGAGCCATCTTTATTTACTGGCAATGCGGCCAGGCTTCCGCTCATATAATTGCCTGCGAGCACCCATTTGCCGGTCTTATCTATGGTTACGAAGCAGGGGCCTAATCCACCACTCGGCTGCTGGTTGATCAGCCGCAGGTTACCATTGGCAGCATCAAAGGCATAAGCGCTCACATGTCCGGATTGGGGAGATCCCGCTTCATTGATGGCATACAGGAATTTGCCATTGGGCGATACGGCCAGGAAAGCAGGGTTATTGCTGCTGTCGGTATTGCTCACCCATTGCGCTTCGCCGGTTTGACTGTTGAAGCGATATACGTAGATACCCTTGCTTTTTCCGCTGGTATAAGTGCCAACGAACAAATAATAATCCTGCGCAAAAAGCCATTGGCTTAGTATCAGGCAAACAAAAAGAAGGAGCGAACGCATGCCATTTATTTTAGAAAACGGAAGATAAACATTCCGTTCGTATAATTTGACAGGCAAGTGATAATGCGCAGGCGTTTTGTTGGTAAGTTTGCTGCCAGGCAGCCTATTTATTGAAGAAAAGTAAAGTTGTACAGAACTATGAGAAAGATATTGGTGGTTATGTTGTTGGCGGGAATGATCAACACGGTACAGGCACAAGAACAGGGATTATGGAAAGCGCAATTGCATCGCGCGGATGGTAACCATATCGTATTCAATTTCGAGCTTCGTCACGAAGGAGGGAAAACGGTCTGGTATATATTGAATGCCAGTGAGAGGATGCGTGTAGATAATATTGGCGCAGCGGGTGATTCGCTGCTGGTGCAGATGCCTGTTTTTGAATCGCAGTTCAGGGTTAAGCTGTTGTCTGATAAAAAAATAGCAGGATGGTGGATCAGGAGTACGAGCAAGGGGCATATCCAAATGCCTTTCACCGCTGAACTGGGCAATGGTGAGCGCTTTGAAGTAAAGCAACCTGCATTGCACAATATCACCGGCCGTTGGGCAACTTTTTTCGGACAGAGCGGTAAAGCACTTACAGATACTACGGTAGGGGAGTTTGTGCAAAAAGGAAACGATCTGAGTGGTTCTATATTGACTTCAACAGGAGATTATCGATACCTGGGTGGGGTGGTCAGTGGTGATACGCTGAAGCTGTCCACTTTCGATGGGGTGCATGCTTTCCTCTTCACGGCCAAGATCAACAATGACCATAGCATCAGCGGCGGAGATTTTTATTCCGGTCCTGCTGCCCATGAAAACTGGCTTGCTGAAAAAAATGCCAATGCCGGTTTGCCCAATGATGCGGCGATGTACCTGAGGCCAGGGCAAAGCAAGTTGAATTTCCGTTTCCCCGATCTGAATAAAAAGATGGTGTCCATCAACGATGCCCGCTTTAAAAACAAAGTAGTAGTGATACAGATTATGGGCTCCTGGTGTCCCAATTGCATGGATGAAACGGCTTTCCTAAGTGATTTTTATAGAAAGAACAAACAGCGCGGCGTGGAGATCATTGGCCTCGCGTATGAGTACAGCACCGATTTTGAACGTTCACGCAAGAGCCTGCTGAAGTTCAAAGAACGTTTCGGCGTGGAGTATCCCATACTGGTTACCGGTGTTACTGTTATGGATGAGCAGAAAACAGAGAAAACGTTGCCGCAGCTCACGCCTATTAAATCTTTCCCTTCTACCATTTTCATCGACAAAACCGGTAAAGTGGCCAAGCTCGAAGCTGGGTTTACAGGCCCGGGAACGGGTGTGCATTATGAAGAAATGAAAAAAGAGTTCAACGAAACAATCGACCGGTTGCTACAATAACCCCGTCATCCCGGGCGAGCGTAGCAAGCCGAGGGACTTCATAAAGCCCTTGCAGCTTTACTTTTATGTTAATTACACAGGAATTGCGCTGAAAATGAACAGAAAAAACTTCCTTTGAAAAGATAAAAATGTAAAGGGGAGTGTTTATCTTAATAGACGCATTCTCCAGGTAAAACGGGCATTTATGTCAAGTGTTAAAACTTCCCCCAAGAAAGCCAACTCCTCCATTGTACGTTATACCCAAATTCGCGGTAAACTGGGCGGCCTGTTAACCCAGATATTCATTGGAAAAGGCTGGATCAGGCGTTCTCATGAGAACGACAAGACCTGGTACATTACAGAGAAAGGACAGAAAAATATTTGATTAGGAAGGTACTCTCCTCATTGATGATTGATCCTTATTATGCTATTACCTCATACGCGTTTTCTTCGCCCCCGCTTCGCTGTTTGTATACCCTTTGTTCGCCTATTACCGAAGCTTGTTCGCTTATAACCGAAGAAACGGCGAAGAAAAGGGTACAAAATCACGAATCAACTAAGCGTCAGGTAAAAATCAACAAAGAACAGGCCCCGAATGTGTAAAAACTGATCCGGCTACGATGATTTCCTCCGGTCGAATATTTTTTTGCCAAAATAAGCAACCACCGGAATGAGTATGGCTGTAAATACGTATTCCGGATGATCGTATAAATAGATCCAGAGCGGCCGCACAATATTGGTGTTCACATTGATGGTGATGGGTATGGTGCGTGAGTCAAACGGTTCTGCCGGTTCATCGGGTTTTTCTGCCACTACTTTCAATATTAGCCGTGCTTCTTTTCTATCGGTGTTGGGTGTAACCGCCCATTCCCAGTGATTACCATCGGTTTCATCTACTTCCTGCCTGGCGCTGTCGTGCACCTGTGCGATGGTAAAGGAATGATCGGGATCCAGGAGCCGCACATCTACATAGCGGTACAACAAGATATTCTGCGTGAAAATACTCACGGTATCGTTGCGTTTATTGGGTTCTTCCTGTGCGTTGATGATACGGATGGTATCGCGCAGGGCGCTTTCGGAATGCCGGATGCTGATGAACGCGTGTATGTTCTTGGTCTCGGACCGTTTCATTTGCTTGAAAAAAGAATAACCCAGTATGCCGGATCTTTTTCCAATTTTTTCTGTTGGTGGTTGAGCGCCGCTGCCTGTAGGTTGCGGATGCGCAACAGTATCAGCGGGCACCAGCAATACAAGGCTGTCGGTATGCGCTTCCCCCGTGCGGTTGAAACTCTTTCTGCGCAATCGCACTGTTTCCCAACGGCCGGGAATGATGCTTTTTTTTGCAGTAGTATCTACGTGATCTACGGTAGATGGAGTAGCAGATCCGGGCTTGGTTACAGGCTTGGCAACAACTGCAGTATCCATTGTGTTTTTACTGCTGCTGGTAGAATCGACTTGGTAACCGGCATTGGTTTTTTCGTACTTCATGTTGCCGCCGTTGTTACTACAACTCAGGAAAATCAACAGCATGGGAAAGGCCAGGAGAACGGCCGGAGTAGCAGGGTTCTTGGTCATGAGACAAGGATTGGTATGAGCGGGGGGGGGGAGACCTGTAAACATACTATTCTCCGGTGAAAAATGCAAGAGGATAACTTTACCGGTAATTGAAGAATGATGCTGATACCCCTAAAATAAGGGGTGCTCTATCTACGTGTATTTTACATCAGTCCGGCCATTACACCCAAATTGTCGAAATTGGTGAGAGTTTTTAATATTTTTTTAGGAAGACAAGTTTAAGGAAGTATTTCTGTTTTATCAATTCAATGGATGTCTGCTTTGTCCCCCCAATGATGTCCTTCACATGTTTTGATTGAGGCCTGAAAATGCTGCCTCAATAATTATTCAATGGAAATAGTATTCCAATTGAGTTCATTTATAAAGTAAATGTGATTTTCTATGCCTGGAACCAAGCCCCCATCTGTTAAAAAATGTGCACTACGTTTTGTTTTGTTGTTATCATTCAATACAATACTCATTGGCAGTGTTATTTCCCAGGTTAAAATCCACCCTGCGCAGAAGGATACTTTAAAAACAGCGAAAAGCAATATCAAATTGCAAAACGATTCCTCCGATGTCAGGAATCATTTACTGTGGAAAGAAGATCATACTACTCAACAATTGAAGAAAAGCAATTTATATAAAAGAGAGGAAGCAGATCTGAATAAAAACGGGCATCCATTATCTGAAAAAAATGATACACCATCTTCAACAATGAACCATGTTTCTTCCGGCAGAAAAATGACTGCTACATTCCCTGATAAAACAATGCAGCCTGATAAGGCAGATTCTACTACTCATACGATTAAGGGTGAATTAAAACAACAAAAAGAAAACCATCCCGGAAATCATTTGATGTGGAAAAGAGATACTGCCGTAAACCGTAATTGAAATTCCACTGCAATCATTACAAATAAAAGATTAAACAAATGAAGCAAATAATGAAAAGAATCGTGAATGAAGTGCCGTTGGTATTGTTTTTCCTGGTGGGCATATTATTGACCACGCAATCCAACGCTCAATCAGACAGTTCTATTAAGAACCAGATAAGCGTTCCTCAAACTGCTAACTTCTGGATCAACGGACGTGGGTTAATTGGGGCGACCAGTGATTTACATCCTACTTATAATTTGCAGGCATACGGCAAATCGTGGTTTGATAACCAGGCCCACTTTGATTTTGGTGCGGAATATGCGAATAGAAGCGTAACGGTATTGGGATCATCAATGGGTTATAACGATCCGTTTGTTGTGGGAGGAAATAGTGATGGTGCCGCTGTTATCCGCAGTAATGGCGCTGACCGGTGGGACAGGTCCTATGATATGTATGAAGCAGGACTGGGAGTTCCGAACCCAAGTTCTTCATTGATATTTACGTATGGAACTTCCGGCATACCTTACTTCAGGAGATATGGACATGATTTCACTGTCTTCAAGGTGTGGAGTCCTACCAGTTCAAGGAATGCTTATGAGTCAACAGTGGCGCTGGTTAATGGTGACAATGAAGAGGAGTATGTTGACTTTTTCAACCTGTCGTATCCCACATCTCATAAATTCGGAATGCGGATGCAGAAAAGGGCTACAGGAAATTACAAGCCCTTTGTTTTCGAATATAGCGATGGTAATATAACCTATCCGGTTGTTCAGATATCGCCGGATTCCACCACTTATTTTTATGGGAAGGTTGGTATCGGAACCACGGATACCAAAGGTTATAACCTTGCTGTTGCCGGCTCCATCATTGCCGGCCAGATTAAAGTCAAGCAACCCTCAACATGGCCCGATTATGTATTTAGCTCCACATATCGCTTGAAACCCCTTTTGGAAGTGGAAAAATTTGTTAAGCAAAACAAGCATTTGCCCGAAGTCCTTTCTGCAAAAGAAATAGCAAATCAGGGATTGGATATGGGAGTTACGCAAGCAGCTTTGTTGAAGAAGGTAGAAGAGTTGACACTTTATATGATCGAGTTAAAAAAAGAGAATATAGCCTTGCGGAAACGAGTACAAAAATTGGAACGAAAATGAAGAACAGAATAAAAAGATTAATGAAGAAAATTAGTAATAAATGAAAAAATATTTACTTGGAGTGTATTGCCTTTTTCATTGCGGTTTGACTTTTGCGCAGAATACCTTTCCCTCATCTGGGAATGTTGGCATTGGTACCCTTAGTCCTGTTTCTCAACTGACAATTAACGGTGGCGATCTACAGGTAGAAAGTGGGCAGGGTAGGTTTAAAGGATGGTATCATGCTGGCACCGGGCTTGGTACAGAGATAGGTGTTTCAAGTGGTAGCGGTTATGTCATCACATTTGACCGGACAGGTCAGGCTTATGCCAGTACTTCCATACAATCAAACAACGCTTTGTTTACGGTAAGTAACAATAATAGTTTTCTTTTTACCGGTGGTAATGTTGGTGTTGGTACCCTTGCTCCTGTTTCCCGGCTGTCGGTTGATGGCGGCGATTTGCAAGTAGAAAGTGGGCAAGGCAGGTTTAAAGGATGGTATCATGTTGGTACTGGGCTTGGTACAGAGATAGGTGTTTCAAGTGGTAGCGGTTATGTCATCACATTTGACCGAACAAGTCAGACTTATGCCAGTACTTCCATACAATCAAACAACGCTTTGTTTACGGTAAGTAGTAACAATAGTTTTTTTTTCTCTGGTGGAAATGTAGGTATAGGAACAACAGCGCCTACGGAAATGCTTTCTGTAAAAGGGAATGTCAAAGCGCAAAAAATGATTGTTACTCAAACTGGCTGGAGCGATTATGTATTCGATCCATCTTATCAGTTGAAACCCCTTTCGCAAGTTGAAGTATTCATTAAAGAGAATAAGCGCTTACCTGAAGTCCCTTCTGCAAAAGAAGTAGAAGAGAAGGGTATCAGTGTAGGAGATAACCAGGCTTTGCTGTTGAAGAAGATCGAAGAGTTGACTTTGTACATGATTGAAATGAAGAAAGAAAGTAAAAAACAGCAGGAAGAAATTGAAATGCTAAAAGGCAAGTTGAATATCAATAAAAACAAACAAGAGAATAAATGACTTTCATCCGACGTATCATAGTGATGGTATTGCTTATTGGCTGTGTTACTGCTTCGCAGGCCCAACTGCCGGCAGATAGCACCATCGGCAAACTCACAAGCTGGATCGGTGGCTTGAAAACTAAAAGCATCCATGCATTGGAGAAACAATACGACCAGATAGAAACAAGGGTGACCAGGAAAACGCAACACTACCTGAAAAAACTGCAAAAGGAAGAAAATAAGTTAAGGAAGAAAATAAAAGGAGCCGATAGTGCAAAGGTGGCCGCTATGGCACAGAGTAGTCATGCATTCTATCAGAAGCTACAGGGGCAACTTCAACAACCCGCTAACAGACTAAAGGATCTGAACAGCTATGTCCCCTCCCTGGACAGTATGCAGGCGGTAAGCAAATACATCTCCCAGGCCGGGACAAAACTTGGTGGGCTATCACCCGGTCAACTCACAGCCCTGGGAGACCTGAACAGCAGCCTGGGCAAACTACAGGGCCAGATGCAAAATGTGACGAATATCAAAGCGATGCTTAAGGAAAGAAAAGAACAGCTGAAACAACAATTGGATAATGCGCTGGGCAAACCCCTGCAAAATTTCAATAAGCAAATGTATTACTACCAGGCACAGGTAGAGCAGTACAGGAAGATGATGAACGACCCGGATAAAATGGCCGAAAAGCTATTGTCAGTCGTGAGAAACACTCCTTCCTTCAAGGATTTTATGAGTAAGAACAGTTTGTTGGCCCAACTGTTCCCGATGCCGGGAAGCTATGGAGACCCCTCCCTGGCACTGAGCGGATTGCAAACCCGAACCAGCGTGCAACAACAGTTAACCCAACAGCTTAGTGCTGCTGGAGGAGGTAACCCGCAACAATACCTGCAACAACAGGTACAGCAAGCCCAGGGAGAATTAAACCAATTAAAAGATAAGATCAATAAGGCCGGCGGTGGGAGCAGCAGTGACCTGGAGATGCCGGATTTTAAACCCAATAACCAGAAGACAAAAACCTTCTGGAAGCGAATAGAATACGGGTTGAACATACAATCCCAAAAGACGAACAGCCTGCTGCCTGTTACCAGTGATCTTGCCTTAACGGCAGGATACAAACTAAATGATAAAGCTACGGTGGGAGTAGGGGCAGGATATAAAATGGGATGGGGTAAAAACATCAATAGTATTAGGATCACAGGTGAGGGTGTTTCACTGAGAAGCTACCTGGATATAAAATACAAGGGCAGCATCTGGATCACAGGAGGCTATGAACTCAATTACCAGCAGTCTTTTTCCAAAATTGAGCAACTGAAGAACCTGGATGCCTGGCAGAGAAGCGGTTTGGTGGGACTGAGCAAGAAGTACAGGATAGGTAAGAAGAAGGGCAACCTGCAACTGCTGTGGGATTTTTTGAGTTACAGCCAGATGCCTCAGACACAACCGTTGAAATTCAGAATAGGGTATATGTTTTAATAAACCATTGACATGATGAAAGTTATTTTTAAGATCCATGCATTGATCGCCGCGCTTTTTTTATTGTGCTTACAACTAAGTGCGCAAACCAACCAGCCATCCACTACTCAAGCAAAAGTAGGGGGTGCTGTGTCGTCGGTGTACCTGCCGGCAGCTTACCCCGGTGGCGTGCCACTCAATTACGTCAATACCTGGCAACCCAGGATACCGTTTACGGATACGGCTTTAGTGAGGGGGAGCACGAATGTAACACAGGTGAATAAAAACATCCAGTACATCGATGGCTTGGGAAGAGCGATCCAATCGGTTAACTGGAAAGCCTCTCCAGCACAGAACGACTTGGTGGCTCCAACGATATATGATGCCTTTGGCCGCGAACAATACCATTTTTTGCCTTATGCGTCTCCTGGAACGGACGGCTCTTTTAAAACAAATCCATTTGGAGAGCAGAGTTCTTTCTATGGCACCACCTATCCTTCACAGCAAACTGCTTATAATGGGGAGTCAGTATATTATGGGAAGACCAATTACGAAGCTTCACCACTAAACCGTGTATCGAAATCTTTTGCTCCTGGCAATAATTGGGCAGGATCTGAAGGCGGTGCTACAGAACATGCCGTGCAACAACAGTACCTGGTAAGCACGATCAGCGACTCGGTGCAGGTATGGAACATAATCAATAATGCGCTTACTTATACCAATAATGATGTAAGCACTAATATTCCTGTTACGACAGGTGCATACGGCGCTGGGCAGCTGTATAAAAATGTTACGATAGATGAACAAGGTAATAATGTTGTTGAATACAAGGACAAAGACGGACGTGCTGTTTTAAAGAAGGTACAGATCGCTGTCTCTCCTGGTACGGCGCATGTAGGATGGCTCTGTACTTATTATGTATATGATGCCATAGGTAACCTTCGTTTTGTGATCCCTCCTAAAGCTGTAGCTACTTTATTGAACAACGCTACCTGGGACTTGACTATTAGTACAGGCAGCCTGATCAATGAACTTTGTTTTCGTTATGAGTATGATGGCAGGGGCAGAATGATTGCGAAGAAAGTACCGGGAGCAGGCTGGGTATACATGATTTATGACCAACGGGATCGGCTGGTATTTACCCAGGATGCCAATATGGGCATTACCAACCAGTGGTTGTATACTTTGTACGATGGACTCAACCGTCCTGTACAGACAGGTATGCTGACCTATACCGGTACCCCGGCTGCTTTGCAGAGTTATGTAACTGCGAATACAGGAAACAACAATGCCGGTACAGTAACTACCAGTGGTACTTATGTTCCGGCTACACCCACAGATTTATCCATAGGCGTCAGGGAAGTGGGGCGTGGCAGTTACCAGGCTTCCAACAGCATCAACTTCACCGATGGATTTTCCAGTGAGAGCAGTGCAGAATTCATAGCTTCTATTGTAGCTGTCACTCCTGCCAGCTTCAATAATACGGTAACAGTGATGGATAACCCGCTCTCTGCGGGAACCAACCCCATCCCGTTGACCTATACTTATTATGATGATTACAGTGCTACGTCTAAGACTTATAACACTGCAAACAACAGTAAACTGGGTATTGGTAACAATGTATATGGAGACAGCCTTCTACCGGCTGCCAGTGCTCAAATCCGCGGCCTGACTACTGTTACCCGGGTAAGAGTGATAGAGAACCCGGCCAACCTGGCTCTGGGTAACTGGATGGAAACAGCCATATTCTATGATGATAAAGGCAGAGCGATACAAAGCAATGCCGATAATTACCGTGGAGGGCAGGATGTTACTACCAATCGCTATGATTTTAATAATAAGCTGATTTGCAGCTACCTGCTGCATAACAACCCTGCCGACAATGATGTAGAAAGAATAAGAACCAATTATGATTACGACCATGCCGGTCGTTTGCTTGCTGTTACCAAACAACTCAATGATAACGATAGCACCAAACGCTTTGTAGCTAGGAACAGTTACGATGCCTTGGGGCAATTATTGCGTAAAGAACTAGGCCAGAAAAGCATGACCGATACCACTGCCTTGAACAACCAGGACTACAGCTACAATATCCGTGGCTGGCTCAAGGGCATGAACTGGAATTATGGAGCTGCCTCCGGACCCACCACTTCGCAAATGAATATAGCCAGCAACAAATGGTTTGCCATGGACCTGAGCTACGACTGGGGTTTTGGCAGCAATCAGTTCAATGGAAATATAGGAGGACAGCGTTGGCAGAGTGCAGGTGATGGAGCAGAAAGAGATTATGGATATGGCTATGATGCCGCCAACCGGTTATTGTACGGAGATTTCAACCAGCACTTTGGCAGCAGTTGGCAGAAATCAGATCCAGCAAATGCCAATTTCACGATCGACTTTTCAGTGAAAATGGGAGATGGCATCAATGCATCGAGCGCTTATGATGCCAACGGCAATATCCTGGCTATGCAGCAGCAGGGTCTGAAGCTAAATGCCAGCTCACTGATCGATAACCTGAGTTACAATTACAACACCAATAGCAATAAGCTGCTCAATGTGATCGATGCACAGAATGATCCCAGTACGATATTGGGAGATTTTAGAGCTTCACAAGCCTATCTGAAAAGCATTGGCAGCAAAACTGCCACTACAGCAGACTACAGCTATGATAATAATGGCAACCTCGTAAAAGACCTGAACAAGAATATAGGAATCAGCAGTGCTAGTGGTATTAGTTATAATCACTTGAACCTGCCCTACCGAATATATGTAGGAGGCAAGGATACCATCACTTATATCTATGATGCAACAGGCAACAAGTTGCAAAAGCGCGTATGTGATTCACTGAAGGGCACTCTTACCATGACCACGGATTACCTGGGAGGTTTTGTATATGAAAATAGTGTGCTGCAATTCTTGGGTCATGAAGAAGGAAGGGTGAGACTGAATCACAATGTATCAGTAAACAGTCCTACGGTATTCGTCTATGATTATTTTGTAAAAGATCACCTGGGTAACACTAGGATGGTACTCACCGATGAGCAGCAGCAGGATGTGTACCCTGTAGCCACCCTGGAAGATGGAGCCACTACTACGGAGGGCCTCTATTATTCGATCAACCCAGCCGCCATCGTGCCAAACCCACCTCTGCCGGTGACTTACCCGAACAACAATGGTAATCCACCTTATAATACCAACCCGACCAGCAATACCACAGCCACCAGCCTGAAGATGTACCGGCTCAACGGAGCCAATGGCGATAAGATGGGACTGGGTATCACTTTGAGAGTAATGGCAGGCGATAATGTAGCGATCTATGGCAAGAGCTTCTGGCAGGGAGGTACTCCTACTAATACAGGTTATAATATTGTAGTGAACAACCTGCTGACAGCATTAGCGGGGACCAGTGCAGTGGCCAGTACCGGTAAAGCTACAATTGCCACACTAACAGGTTCGGCAGTAACACCGGGAGATGTGAACAACTGGCTCACGAACAATGAACCGAACACAGGTGTTCGTCCCAAAGCTTATATCAACTGGATACTCTTTGATGAGCAATTCAGGGTAGTGAGTGGAAGCAGTGGATTCAGTATGGTGAGTGATGCGAATGTAGTATACACGCACCCTGCTCAAAGTGTAGGCGTCACCAGGAATGGATATCTTTATGTCTACTGTTCAAATGAGAGCAACACAGATGTATTCTTTGATAACCTGCAGGTGATACAAACGAGAGGACCATTATTAGAGGAAACACATTATTATCCGTTCGGCCTCACCATGAGCGGGATATGCTCTAAATCGGCGGGGAAAATAGAAAATCGATATAAGTACAATGGTAAAGAGTTGCAACACCAGGAGTTCAGTGATGGCAGTGGGTTAGAGTTGTACGATTATGGAGCCAGGATGCAAGACCCGCAAATAGGAAGATGGCATGTGATTGATCCATTATCAGATCAGTATAGGAGGTGGAGCCCTTATACTTATGGTGTCAATAATCCCATTAGATTTATAGACCCGGATGGAATGTCTCTTAAAGCAGCAGCTGGTGAAGGGTATATATTTGATAAAGCTGACGATATCGCTGAGATTTTAACTCGGCTTAGAGGAAAAGAGAACAAGGAGGATGATATTGTTAGTATAAATACAAAAAACAAAACAGCTACTGTTACTAAGACTAATGATGATGTAGATGCTGTAAGGGTTAATGGCGGTAAGACAACTGAAGCCCAAAAAGGAGAGACAGAAAAGTGGTTAAAACAAGCTGGTTATTCAATATCACATGCTGATCCAGTCGGAATGGATGTTGCAGACTTTGGCTTTGGACTAATGATAGGAAGAGGAATTAGTGGACTGATTTCATTGTTTACTTCATCAGCCAGTGGTGCATCTGAGGTTAATGCTCCTGAGGCTGCAAGAAATGTGGTAGATTATGCTAGTAGGAAAAATGGAGCAGCTCAACCTGGTTATAAGGGGGGTAGATTTTTTGAAAATGATGGTAGAAATGGTGGGCAAATACTACCTCAAAAGGATGTGTCAGGCAATTCAATCACTTATAAAGAATACGATGTAAACCCAGTAATTCAAGGGAGAAATAGGGGAGAAGAAAGAGTTGTGATCGGAAGTAATGGGAAATCATATTATACTAAAGACCACTATCTTTCATTTACTGAAATGAAATAACTAAATGATATGAACTTGCAAGAAATTATTACAGACGCATTAGATACGTATAAGTTGAATCCGAAGACGACATATGTTGCAATTATTGATGGACATAAATCACAAACATTAAAGGGGTTTGTACATGAGATGAGTATAGCATTTAAATTTCCTGATTATTACTCTGATAACATGAATTCATTTCGTGAGATAATTAATGATTTAGAATGGCTAGAGAAATCTGATTATTTATTATTAATTATATCTTCGGAAGAGTTGCTTAAAATGGGACAAGGGGACGATAAGGAATATGTTCATAATCTTCTTTCAGATATTCATAAGGAATGGGAAAATGTGCCTAATTATCCAGGTGAAGATGAATACAGGAAAAAATCTCATTTTATAGTTCATTTTATGTAAGATTTCTATTTGAAGCACCTTCTTTCAGCGTTAGAACTGTATAGAAGATGCATAGCTATATATTGTTCATATAAAGCTCTTTGATAAAAACTGATCGGAACCGGGAACCCGGGTCAGGAAAAAAAGTTGTTCCTCTTTTGGAGGAGCTAGACTACTATCCGTTTGGGCTGACAATGGCGGGGATCAGTAGCAAAGCTGCTGGAAAGCTAGAGAATAAGTATAAATTTAATAGAGGTAGTGAATTACAACACCAGGAATTCAGTGATGGATCAGGCCTGGAATGGTATGATACGCATTTTAGGAATCTTGACCCACAGTGTAAGCTTCCCCTGAATGTTACCCATGTGAGGTTAGAGTTAACGACCAAAAGCTTGTTAACTTTAAACTTTGAAACACATGAAAAAAGGAAGATTTACCGAAGCGCAGATTGTATCTGCAATGAAGAAACAGGAATCAGGAATTGCTGTTAAAGAGATTGCCCGAGAGATGGGTATCAGCGAAGCAACGTTTTACAATTGGAAGGCTAAGTATGGAGGCATGGAAGTGAGTGATGTTGTAAAAATGAAGCAGATGGAAGCTGAGATCAGTGAGTACAAGAAGATCGTGGCGGAGTTAAGCCTGGAGAACCGGGCAATGAAGAACCTGATCGCAAAAAAGTTTTAACGCCTGAAGCGAAACGGGAAACTGTTCATCATCTGATGGAAGAAGAGCAGTTAAGTAACCGTAAGGCGTGCGAACTGGCAGGNATATCCCGCAACACCTACCGGTATCAACCAAAACCTAAGGATGACAGTGAAGTTCAGGATGCACTGACGGTTTTAACAACCAAACATGTTGCCATTGGATTTTGGCAGTGTTGCTATCGTCTTTGGAATAAAGGGCATGAATGGAATCATAAACGGATCTATCGGGTATACACAGATATGAAGCTGAATATCCGTCGCAGAGGCAAGAAACGGCTCCCAGAGCGGATAAAGCAACCCTTAAACGTTCCAACAGCACCTAACCAGGTATGGAGCATTGATTTTATGACCGACACGCTCGTAGATGGCAGAAGGTTCCGATTGTTCAATGTGATGGATGATTTTAACCGTGAATCGCTGGCGATAGAGGTTGACACCTCACTTCCGGCACTCAGGGTGATCAGGGTACTGGAAAGACTGATTGTTCAGCGAGGCAAGCCTGCCAATATCCGTTGCGACAATGGCCCAGAGTTTATCAGCCACAAACTGGAAGAGTGGTGCAATGATGAGCAAAGACAGATTACGATACAATTTATTCAACCGGGGAAACCCACACAAAATGCATACATAGAAAGGAAGAATGGAAGCATCAGAAGAGAAGTATTGAATGCTTACCTGTTTTATCGTTTGTCAGAAGTGAGAGAACAGACCGAAGAGTGGAGGATCGACTATAACACTGAACGACCACACAAATCGTTAGGTTATCTCTCACCGATCAGGTATGCGCAAATGATGGAAGAACGAAAAAACCTTATCTTAGAAAACTCTAACTAAGCGTGGGTAAAAATAAAGGGGAGCCGACAAATCCAACCAAGGAAATATAATCAATTCATTGTCCAGAGACGGCGTATCATCAGGTTATGATTGGGGATATAACAGCAGCTTGCCTATTGTTAAGACTGTGAATGCGGCCAATCATATTAAAGAGACACTGCTGCCTAGTACAGTTAACACTTCCTTTAACTTCCCAATTGGCGGAAGCACTACCACTTATGGAGGCCAGTATTCATTCACTCAAACCCAAACTGGAAGCATTATTTTAACAATGCCATCGCTGCCCAATGGCGCTAATGTGACCGTCAATTTTACCCTAACAGGACCATCCGGTCAAAGTGGCTATATGTGCAATTCCGGTTCCGGTGGTGCGAGTTGCGGATCAACTCCATCTACCATCACATATAATAATATGCCGACTGGCCAGTATACATTGAACTACACGGTAAGTACCTCTTTCAGCAGTTTTACATTTAATTATTCTCTTTCTTTCACCTATCAGGGTATGATGATAGCAATGGCAGGTACCAAGGCGTATTTCGCTGAGAATTTTGAAGAAAACCTTTCGGCAGTTACAGGGACCGCTCATACGGGTAATAAATATTATAATGCTAACTACACTTGTTCTTTTGCCCCGCCTGATAGCAGGAGCTATATAATTCAGTGGTGGAATCTAGTCAGTGGGAAATGGGTATTTAACCAACAGAACTATACTGCTAATATGACCTTAAGCGGTCCTGTGGATGACATTAGAATTTTTCCTGTTGATGCTCAGATAACAACTTATACTTATAAACCATTAACTGGAATGACCAGCCAAACAGATCCGTCGGGAAAGACCATCTATTATGAATATGACGCTTTGGGAAGGTTGTTATTGATACGCGATATGAATGGGAATATTATTAAAACTATGAAATACAGTTATCAAGGACAATAAAATAACCTCCTCGGGACTGGAGAAGGTTATTTTTGGTAAAACAGGGCCAATGCATGGTACCCTGTTATGCCACTTTTTTAATCATTCTTCCAGCCCAGACCAAAATGATGGCCCCCACAAATGCAGTAACCAGGTACCCGATGCTTCCACCTAAATGGATGCCTAATTTTTCACCTAGCCAACCGCCGAGCCAGCCGCCCGCGATGCCAAGAATAATGTCAACTAAAATACCGTAACCACCACTACTCATTACTTTGCCGGCCAAAAAACCAGCTACTCCGCCTAAAATTAAATGCCAGATCATAGGATTGTTTGTTTTAAGGGTTTGATAAATGAAATTTATTGGATTGGGTATATTGGCAAATAGATCATTTAACGGCTCAAATCACTATAATCATACGAAATATACGATAAAAAAAATAACTGTGAAATATTTATTGGCTGGACTTAAACCTTTTTTTGCACAATAATTGTAGTACTATTAGAAAAGATCCAATGTCTGCCATTAACTTCAATAAAGCAGCATACTTTCCATTGGAAGGTAGCTATCGCGAAACAAATAACACCACCCGTTTAGGCGACCTGGATCCGCGTATGCCTATCAGCGTAACGCTCCTCTTGCGTTACGAGAAAAATCCCGGTAACTACAAGACCCGCGCCGCCATCAAAACCCGTGAACAATTCGCCTCCCAATTCCATGCAAGCGAAGCCGATATTCAACTGGTAGAAGCTTTTGCCGAGAATTTCGGATTGAACATCATAGAAGAATTGCCCGAACAAAGACTCATTCATTTGCAGGGAACGGTAGATGCTTTCGAAAGGGCTTTCCGGGTACAACTTTCTACCTGCTGCGATGAAGATGGTATTGTGTTCCGTGGAAGAATAGGCAATATCCATTTGCCCGAACAATTGTTGCCGGTAATAGAAGCGATATTCGGACTTGATGACCGTCCCGCCGCTTCCCCCAAATACCTTATCGCAAAAAAAAAACGGACAGTTCATCTCACACAGCGCTTTGCCCGGGAGTTTTTATCCCAACCAGCTATCAGACATCTACGGGTTTCCAAAAAAAGGAACGGGAGCGGGACAAAGTATCGCCATCATAGAATTAGGAGGCGGCTACCGCATCGAAGATATCAATACCTATTTCAAACAATTGAAATTACCCATTCCCAGGGTCATAGAGGTATTGGTAGATGGCGGAACGAATGCACCCACTACCGCAGACAGTGCCGATGCCGAAGTGATGCTCGATATTGAAGTGGCCGCCGCTATTGCGCCGGATGCTACGATCGTGGTTTATTTCGCACCCAATACCGACAAAGGTTTTTTCAATGCCATACAAACGGCTGTTCACGATACAACACACAATCCGAATATTCTCTCCATCAGTTGGGGCGCTTCAGAAAAGAACTGGACCGAGCAATCGCTCAAAGCCTTTAACGAAGCCTTCCAGGCCGCGGCCATGCTGGGCGTAACCGTATGCGCTGCAGCAGGCGATAATGGCTCGGCCGATGGGGAACAGGATGGGAAAGTGCATGTGGATTTCCCCGCTTCCAGCCCTTTTGTATTGGGTTGCGGAGGCACCACACTCACAACAAAAGATAAAAAAGTAGAATCGGAAATTGTCTGGCATAACATCGATGGCGGCGCCACAGGAGGTGGCGTGAGTGAGTTTTTCCCCAAGCCCAATTACCAGGATCCTGTTAATGTGCCCGTATCATTAAACAATAATTTTGCCGGAAGAGGTGTACCCGATATCGCCGGTAATGCCGATCCGGGAACCGGTTATCGGGTGCGTGTAGACGGACAAGACCTGGTGATCGGCGGCACCAGCGCTGTAGCTCCTCTCATGGCAGGATTGATCGCAAGGATCAATGAACAGAAAGGCAAACCCGTGGGTTTTATACATCCTAAATTATACAGCGCCAAAAGCGCTTATCAATACCGTGATATTGTATTGGGCGACAATAAAACAGTCGCGGGCGCTAAAGGTTATGTGGCCACTCCCGGTTGGGATGCCTGTACAGGATGGGGTGTACTGTTTGCCTTAAGCTGAATGATTATTTGAGATAACTTCTCACGAACCAGGCCCATGTCTCGTGTTGCTTCAACAGACCGGTAAGAAAATCGGCAGTACCCAGGTCTTTGTATTTATCGCTGCATGCATTGATATCATTACGCAGATTGCGGGCCAATGTCTCGTGATCGTTCAATAAATTCTGTAACTGTTTCTTCTGCTCGCTTGAATAGGTTTCTTCAGTAAGGTTTGTCAGTTTGAGAAAATCTTTCAGCCTGCCTTCAGAATAATGCCCCAGCTTGCGAACCCTTTCTGCGATTTCATCGATGAGCTCATCAATGCCATTGTACATGTCTTCATAAAACTTATGCATTTCCATAAAATTACTGCCCTCTATGTTCCAGTGGTAATTACGCACTTTGGTGTACAATACATATTCATCGGCCAGTATCTTGTTCAGCATCAATGCTACCGCCTGCAAATTCTTATCGGTAATGCCAATGTTTGCTTTCATATTTTAGCGATTTTCATTAAAGATACATAAAAAATAAGCGTCATCCCGAGCGAACGAAGTGACGTTGCTCGGGATGACGGGTCGAAATAAATTTTGAGATACGCCACACAGTCATTACCTTCGTGCCCGATTATGAAATTATTCGCACATATCCACCATCATCATTACTTACCCAAAGGGTAGGCTGTTGGTGTTTTGTGTGTACAGATAAAACATTGAAGGGCTTACCGAAAGGTAGGCCCTTTGTCATTTAAAGCAATGTAAAGCAATAGTATGAAGTTGAAATTAGCGATCCAGAAAAGCGGCCGTCTGCACGATGATTCCATGCGGCTCCTCAAAGAATGCGGTATCGACGTCAGTAACGGTGTAAACAAACTGAAAGCCGATGCCAGCAACTTCCCGTTGGAAGTATATTTCCTGCGCGACGATGATATCCCGCAATACGTGGAAGATGCGGTAGCAGATATCGGATTTGTAGGAGAGAACGTAGTGTATGAAAAAGCAAAAAAAGTAGCGGTAGCCCACGAACTGGGCTTCGGTAAATGCCGCCTCAGTATTGCCGTACACCGGAACGAAGATTACCCGGGAGCACAGTACCTGGCAGGTAAAAAGATCGCCACCAGCTACCCTGTGATCGTATCCCGTTTCCTGAAGGAAAAAGGCATTGAAGCAGAGGTACACGAGATCAGCGGCAGTGTGGAGATCGCCCCCGGTATAGGATTGGCCGATGCCATTTGCGACCTGGTGAGCAGTGGATCTACCCTGTTTATGAACGGACTCAAAGAGGTGGAAACCATCCTGCAATCACAGGCAGTTTTAATCAAAAATCAAGACCTGGCCGCGGAAAAGCAGCAATTATTGGACCGATTATTGTTTAGGATTCAGGCAGTGAAGAAGGCAAAGAACAACAAATACGTGTTGCTCAATGCACCCAATGAGAAGCTGAAAGAGATCATATCGCTGTTACCTGGGATGAAAAGTCCTACTGTGTTGCCCCTCGCCGAAGAAGGCTGGAGCAGCGTACACAGCGTACTCAATGAAAACCAGTTCTGGGATATCATTGAACAGTTGAAAGCGGCTGGTGCGCAGGGGATATTGGTAGTGCCTATTGAGAAGATGGTGGTTTAACAGAAACTTAATTATAGGTTATATGATCATGAATGTTGTTACCCAACCCTCCCGGAAAGACTGGAACAAAATTTTACTGAGACCCGAACTCGACACTGCTGCCTTACAACAGAAGGTGAGAAGCGTATTGGATGTGGTGAAGCAGGACGGCGATAAAGCCGTGAGGCAATTCACCCGTCAGTTTGATGAAGTGAACCTGGAAGAATTCCTGGTGCCCGCAGCGGAAATCGAAGCAGCCGCAGCAGAAGTTCCCGATGACCTGAAAAAAGCGATAGCACAGGCTGCTTCTAATATTAAGTGCTTCCATGAAAAACAGATAGCTGCTGTAGAAGTAGTGGAACCTATGCCCGGTGTACAATGCTGGAGAAAAAGTGTGGGTATTGAAAAAGTAGGTCTCTATATACCCGGCGGTTCTGCGCCGCTCTTCTCTACTATCTTAATGCTGGCCATACCGGCGAAAATGGCTGGATGTAAAGAAATCATTCTCTGCTCTCCTCCGGGTAAGGACGGTAAACTCAACCCTGCCATACTATATGCAGCGCAACTCACGGGTGTTTCCAAAATATTCAGGATAGGGGGCGTGCAGGCGATCGCTGCCATGGCTTATGGCACTGAAACAGTGCCGCAGGTGTACAAGATATTCGGACCGGGCAACCAATATGTTACCTGTGCCAAACAATTGGTACAACAAGAAGGTGTTGCCATTGATATGCCGGCCGGACCGAGCGAAGTATGCGTGCTGGCCGATGGCACTGCCAACGCCGCTTTTGTGGCCGCAGACCTGTTAAGCCAGGCAGAGCATGGCACCGACAGTCAGGTATTGCTGGTAACAACCGAAGAATCGCTTGTAGAAAAAGTGAATAAGGAACTTGAATACCAGTTGAAGACCTTGCCCAGGAAAGCCATGGCCACCGCATCACTGCAAAACAGCAAAGCCATTGTAGTGAAAGACATCAACGAAGCCATCGCACTGGTAAATGAATACGCGGCAGAACACCTCATCATTGCCTGTGATAAAGAAGAAGCGATAGCAGAGAGGATCACCAATGCAGGCTCTGTTTTCCTGGGAAATTATTCACCCGAAAGTGCGGGCGACTATGCCAGCGGCACCAATCATACCCTGCCTACCAATGGCTTTGCCAAAGCTTACAGTGGTGTGAGTCTTGATTCTTTTGTGAAGAAGATCACCTACCAGAAATTATCCAAAGAAGGATTACAGGCCATCGGCAATACCGTAGAACTGATGGCGGAGGCAGAAGGACTCGATGCACACAAAAATGCAGTCTCGATACGATTAAAGCAATAAACATGTTCAATCTCGACTCAATTACCAGGACTAACATAAAAAAACTGACGCCTTACTCTTCTGCCCGCGATGAATTCAGCGGGGAAGCCAAAGTATTTTTAGACGCCAATGAGAACAGCCTCGGGTCACCGCTGATCAAATGGTACAACCGCTATCCCGATCCGCACCAGCAAATGATCAAACAAAAACTGAGCGCCATCAAAGGCATCGCTTCCGAACATATTTTCCTGGGCAACGGCAGCGACGAGTGCATCGATCTCCTGTTCCGCTGTTTCTGTGAGCCGGGGAAAGATAATGTAATCATTTGTCCGCCTACCTATGGCATGTATGAAGTAAGCGCCAACATCAACGACGTGGAAGTACGCAAAGCCACTTTGCTCGAAGACTTCCAGCTTGATCTCGTGCACATAGAAAACCTGGTAGACGAACACACCAAGCTGATCTGGCTTTGCTCACCCAATAACCCTACAGGCAATTCCCTGAACCGTGCCGATATAGAAACAGTGCTGAACAATTTCAACGGTATCGTAGTAGTAGATGAAGCCTATATCAATTTTGCAAAACAAAAATCGCTCGTACAGGAACTGGCAGAATATCCCAACCTGGTGGTGATGCAAACCTTGAGCAAAGCATGGGGACTAGCCGGACTTCGCCTGGGAATGGCTTTTGCCTCAACAGCTATTATTGAGCTGATGAACAAAGTAAAACCACCGTATAATATCGGACAGGCAACACAGGAGCTGGTATTGCAGGCGCTGGAAGAAGTAGGCCAGGTGAACGACATGATCAAAATACTGGTAGACATGCGCAGCGCCCTGGCAGGCGTTTTTGAATCCATGCCTACCGTGGAGAAAGTATATCCCTCCGATGCCAATTTCATCCTGGTGAAAATAAAAGATGCCAGGAAAGTGTATGAATTCCTGCTCACCAAAGGCATCGTATTGCGCGATCGCAGCAATGTGAAACTCTGTGAAGACTGCCTGCGCATTACCGTTGGAACCGAACAGGAGAATACGGTATTGGTAGATGCCCTGCAGGATTGGTTTGCATTGCAGACAAAATGAGTAATTTCATGCTCAAATTCAATTGTATGAAGAAGTTAGTATCCATCCTGGCTTTTGCAATGCTTGCTGTTGTGCTCTGGTCATGCGGACAAGGCAAAAACAAAGCAACAGAAACTGCCGCAGTGAAACCCGATTCCAATAATGCGGGCCTCAGGTTACAGCCGGGCTTTAGCGCGCTGAAAGTGGCTGAGAACACGGGCAGTCCGCGCCATATTGTGGTTACGCCACAGGGAGATATTTATGTGAAGCTTTCCGCACCGGTAGGAGGCAAAGGCATCTTGCGTTTGCGCGACACCAACGGAGATGGTAAAGCAGAAGAAACCACCGGCTTTGGCAATTACGGGGGAACGGGTATTGCCATCAAAAAAAATTACCTCTATGCTTCTTCAGACGAAGAAGTATTCCGTTACAAGTTGAACGATAAAGGAGAAGTGATGAACCCCGATCAACCCGAAAAAATCATCACAGGACTCATCAGCAAGGGACAACATTCCTCCAAATCCATTACACTGGATGATGCAGGTAATATTTATGTGAACATCGGCGCCTATTCCAACTCCTGCCAGGAGCAGGACAGGACCAAGGGATCCAAAGGCATGATGCCCTGTCCGATTTTAGAACAAGCCGGTGGGATCTGGCAGTTCAGCGCCGATAAACTCAATCAATCTTATCCTGAAGGCACGAAATATGCTACCGGTCTGCGCAACGTAGTAGGACTCGATTGGAACACCCAATTGAACCAGCTTTTTGTAATGCAGCATGGCCGCGACCAGTTACACGATTTGTTTCCCGAGCTATACGATGACAAGGCCAGTGCAGAATTACCGGCAGAATGTATGTACGCGTTGAAGAAGGGCGATAATGCGGGATGGCCATATATCTATTACGATCAGTTACAACACAAAAAAATAATGGCGCCGGAATACGGAGGAGATGGTAAAAAAGAAGGCGGACAGGATGCGATTGATCCTGTTGTGGCTTTTCCCGGACACCTCGCCCCCAATGGATTGCTGTTCTATACAGGAAACCAGTTCCCTGCACGGTATAAGAATGGCGCATTCATTGCGTTCCATGGATCATGGAACCGCGCACCATTACCACAGGCAGGTTATTTTGTAGTCTTTGTGCCTTTTGAGAACGGAAAGCCAACAGGCAAATGGGAAGTATTTGCCGATGGTTTTTCAGGCGTAGCTACAGTAAATGCTGCTAACGGCGCACAACACAGGCCATGTGGATTGGCACAGGGACCGGATGGTTCATTGTATGTAACAGACGATCTGAAAGGAACCATTTATAGAATAATATACCGGTAAAATAACGGAAGCATTAAATCAGCAATCATCAAATCAGAAATCAGCAATAAATGAAAAGGGTTTTGTTCATAGACAGGGATGGAGTAGTATTACAGGAACCACCTACAGATTTTCAGGTAGACAGCATAGAAAAAACAACCTTCTTACCGGGTGTGATCACAGCTTTATCGCGCATAGCCGCCGAATTGGATTTTTACAAAGTGATGATCACCAACCAGGATGGATTGGGAACGGCTTCTTATCCCGAATCGGATTTTCATCCCTATCATAACCTGATGGTACGTACACTGGAAGGAGAGGGATTTGTATTTGATGAAATGCATATCGACAAAACCTTCGCCAGTGAGAATCAACCCACCCGCAAGCCGGGCACGGGATTGCTGCAACATTTCTTCAACAACAAGCAATACGACCTGGCCCATTCATTTGTGATAGGCGATCGCTGGAGTGATATACAACTGGCAAAGAACCTGGGATGTAAAGCCATTTACCTGCGCTCTCCTTTGCATGAACTCACGCCTGAGCAGGAAACCGGTCTGCGCGCAACCGTTGCGTTGGAAACAGATAACTGGCCTGCTATTTATGAGTTCCTGAAACTGGGCCAGCGAAAAGTAGTGCACGATCGTAACACCAACGAAACGAAAATACATGTAGAGCTGAACCTCGATGGAAGCGGCAAGGCAGCTATACATACCGGCCTGGGATTCTTCGACCACATGCTCGACCAGATAGCCCGGCACGGTAAAATGGACATGACCATTATAACAAAAGGAGACCTGCACATAGACGAACACCACACCATTGAAGACACGGGCATTGCCCTGGGCGAAGCGTTTGCCAAAGCGCTCACAGATAAACGGGGCATGGAACGCTATGGTTTTGCTTTGCCAATGGATGAAGCGGAAGCCAAAGTGCTGATTGATTTTGGCGGACGCAACTGGATTGTCTGGAATGCAGAGTTTAAAAGAGAGAAAATAGGAGAGATGCCTACGGAAATGTTCTTCCATTTCTTCAAATCATTCAGCGATGCAGCCAAATGCAACCTGAACATTGAATGCAAGGGAGATAACGAACACCATAAGATAGAAGCCATCTTCAAAGCATTTGCCAAAGCCATTAAAATGGCGGTGAAGCGCGATCCTTTGTCGAATTACCTGCCCTCCACCAAAGGGGTATTGTAATTAAAAAAAATTTGGAGAAAACCGGATTCTGACCCATATTTGCACACGTAATGAAACAAATAACAAATAAACATTGGTGGTGGCATTCAAACTCCGTTCGGGGATTGTAATGGCATAGCCAATACTTTATGAAATATATTTTCAGAGCCCCGACAGATTTTGTCGGGGCTTTTTTTATCGCCAAAAGCAACAGCGTTACATGAAAAAGATCAGTTTAGAAACCACTTGCAAGAAAATGCTGGCCGATGTATTCACACCGGTAGGCATCTACCTGCGGGTGCGCGACCGTTTCCGCGATACGGTATTGTTGGAGAGCACCGATCACCATGCGGCAGAGAACAGTTACTCGTTTATCTGCATCAATGCCATTGCAGGCATGGAGATAAGCAACAAACAAAGTATCGAGTTCAAATTGCCGGCACAGAAGCCTGAAAGGATAGCGTTCTCCGATGCTTCACAGGTGCCGGTTCAACTGTGGGATTTCATGCAACGCTTCGATGTAAAACCTTCAGAACAAAAAGAAGCTAAATTCTCACAAGGTTTATTCGGTTACGCCGCTTTTGACTCGGTGCAATTCTTCGATACCATTCAACTGAAAGACCGCGAAACCAGCCAGCCGGCCATTCCGCTGATGCGTTACCGCCTGTACCAGTATGTGATCGCTTTCAACCATTTCAAAGATGAATTGTTCATCTGTGAGAACAAGATACCAGGTATAGAAAGCGACCTGAATGCAGTAGAATCCCTGATACGCAGCAAGGATGTGCCGGTGTACCCGTTCAGCGTGAAAGGTGCGGAATCTTCCAACATGACCGATGAAGACTATCGCCAGATGGTGCGGAAAGGCATACAGAGTTGTTTGCGCGGAGATGTATTCCAGATCGTATTGAGCAGGAAGTTTGAACAACAATTCAGTGGCGATGAGTTCAATGTGTATCGTGCATTGAGAAGCGTTAACCCTTCACCATACCTGTTCTTTTTCGACTACGGCGATTATAAACTGATGGGCTCTTCACCCGAATCGCAACTGGTGATCAAGAACGGGAAAGCCATTGTGCACCCGATCGCCGGTACTTTCAAACGCACCGGTGATGATGAGATCGATCAGCAGGCGGCTGCCCGGTTGTTGGCCGATGCAAAGGAAAATGCAGAGCACGTGATGCTGGTAGACCTGGCACGTAATGACCTCAGTCGTGTTTGTGAAAACGTAACGGTTAGCCAATACCGCCAGGTGCAGTATTACAGTCACGTAATACACCTGGTAAGTGAAGTGACCGCTAAAGTACCGGAGAAACAAAATCCCTTTGTATTGCTGGCCAAGACATTTCCTGCCGGCACATTGAGCGGCGCACCCAAGTTCAGGGCCATGGAACTGATAGACAGTTATGAACCCACAGCACGCAGCTATTACGGCGGCGCCATCGGGTTCATGGGCTTTGACGGTAGTTGTAATCACGCCATCATGATCAGGACTTTCCTCAGTCGCAACAATACCCTGGTTTACCAGGCGGGTGCGGGTGTTGTAGCCGCATCCAACCCTGAAAGCGAATTGCAGGAAGTGAACAATAAACTCAACGCATTGAAAACAGCTATTGAAATAGCCGCCACCATCTAATACCGCGACATGAAAATATTAGTATTCGATAATTACGATTCCTTCACCTACAACCTGGTGCACCTGGTAGAAAAGATATTGCACCAGAAAGTAGATGTATCCAGGAACGACGAGATCGTATTGGAAAAAGTGAAAGATTACGATAAGATCATCCTGTCTCCCGGTCCGGGTATTCCTTCCGAAGCAGGATTATTGTTACCGCTGATCAAAGCTTACGCCTCCAGCAAATCTATCCTGGGTGTTTGTCTCGGGCACCAGGCCATCGGCGAAGCGTTCGGAGCGAAGCTGGTGAACCTGTCTACCGTGTACCATGGTGTGGCCACTGATATTCAACTGAACCATACCGATAAAATATTCAGTGGGTTGGATAAAAATCTAAAAGTAGGCCGTTATCATAGTTGGGTGGTGAGTGATGAAGGTTTTCCTAAGGAACTGGAAATAACCGCGCGTGATGAACACAATTATATCATGGGTTTGCAGCATAAGACCTACGATGTGCAAGGGGTACAGTTTCACCCCGAAAGTGTTTTGACGCCGCAGGGAGAAAAAATATTGTACAACTGGTTGCATCAATAATATGCCGATGCATCATTTACTCAATTCTTAAGTGTATGAAAAAAATACTTCAATATTTATTCGAACATAAAACGCTTTCCCGCAGCAAGGCAAAGGAAGTGCTGTTGCAGATATCTTCGGGCCAGTACAATGAAAGCGAGGTTACCGCATTTGTTACGGTATTCCTCATGCGCAGCATTACCATTGAAGAGTTGCAGGGCTTTACCGATGCATTGCTGGAACTCTGCGTGAAAGTAAACCTCGACGGTTATAAAGTGATCGATATCGTAGGAACAGGAGGCGATGGTAAGAACACGTTCAATATCTCCACACTGGCTTGTTTCATTGTGGCCGGTGCGGGTCAGAAAGTGGCCAAGCACGGTAACTATGGCGCTTCCAGCGTTAGCGGTGCGTCGAATGTGATGGAGCAACTGGGTTATCGATTCAAGAATGATACGGCGCAATTGAAAAAAGAAATCGAAGCGGCGAATATCTGTTTCCTGCATGCGCCCATGTTTCATCCGGCATTGAAGGCAGTAGGACCTATCCGCAAAAACCTGGGTATCCGTACGTTCTTCAACATGCTGGGACCTATGGTAAATCCTGCCGCACCCGATTTTCAACTGGTAGGCGTGTACAACCTGGAAATGGCGCGTATTTACAATTACCTCTTGCAGGAAACAGGCAAGGCATTCACCATCATCCACAGTCTCGATGGGTATGATGAGATATCACTGACCAACGATACCAAAGTGATCACCAATACCGGCGAGCGCATCATGACACCCGAGCAACTGGGTAAACGCATAGTGGCAGCCGAAGACATATTCGGTGGTAATACGGTAGAAGAGGCGGCTAAGCTGTTTACTAAAATTATCAAAGGTGAAGGCAGCTGGGCGCAGAATGCCGTGGTGCTGGCCAATGCAGCCATGGCGTTACACTGTACAGGTGTATACAAGAACTATGAACAGGCGTATGAAGCTGCTGTCGAGAGCCTGGAAAGCGGCAAAGCCCATCAATCTTTACAAACCCTGATCAAACTGCAATGAACATGAACATACTGGATACCATCATCGCACAGAAACAAAAAGAAGTGGCGGAAAGGAAAGCAGTTACTTCACTCGCGCAGTTGGAAAAGCAACCTTTTTTTGCCCGGCCTACTTTATCACTCTGCCATTTTTTGTCCGATGAAACCCGCACCGGTATCATTGCCGAGTTCAAAAGAAAATCACCCTCCAAGGGCATCATCAATGACAAGGCAGATGTGTTGGCGGTCACCCGTGCTTATGCTACGGCGGCATCCGGATTATCGGTCTTGACCGATACGCAATTTTTCGGCGGCGCCACGGCCGACCTGGAAGCTGCCCGCGTAAACCAGGTGCCCATCCTGCGGAAAGATTTTATGATCGACGAATACCAGGTGTATGAAGCCAAAGCCATGGGCGCCGATGTGATCTTGCTGATAGCAGCCTGCCTTACACCGGAAGAAGTGAGGAACCTGGCGGCCTGCGCAAAAGGTTTGGGATTGGAAGTATTACTGGAAATACACAATGAAGCGGAACTGGAACATATTACCGGCCTGGTAGATATGGTGGGTGTGAACAACCGCAACCTCAAAACCTTTGAGGTAGACATCCGTACTTCCCTGCAGTTGATAGAGCAGATACCGCATACCAAACCGGCTGTTGCCGAAAGCGGTATCAGCGATGTAGATACTATCGTAACTTTACAACAGGCTGGATTCAAAGGATTCCTGATAGGAGAAAATTTTATGAAACAGGCTGACCCTTCGATTGCTTTTACTGATTTCGTTAATCAACTAAAAGCAAAACAACATGCGCATTAAAGTTTGTGGCATGACAAGTGCCGAACAGGTATTGCAGCTCGATGAAATGGGCGTGGAATTTGGCGGATTTATTTTCTATCCCAAATCGCCCCGCTATGTTTTCCGTTCCATGCCCAGGGCCGAGATCAAAAAGATCAGGGGGCAGATCAATAAAGTGGGCGTGTTTGTGAATGCGCCCGTAGAAGAAGTGCTGCAAACAGTAGATGACTGCGGCCTCTATCTCGTGCAACTGCACGGCGATGAAACACCCCGTTATTGCGAAAAGATCGCAGACTATGTAGGCGTGATCAAAGCATTCCGCCTGCGTGAAGACGATAATATATTGTGGAAGATCAAAGACTACCAGGAGGTGGCCGATATGTTCCTTTTTGATACCGAAGGTGCAGGATACGGAGGAACCGGTAAAAAATTCAACTGGCGTGTGCTCAAAGGACTGAACATTGGCAAACCCTTTTTCCTGAGTGGGGGCATACAGCCGGAAGACATAGACCTGTTGAAATCATTTGCTGCCGAGCCCGTTGCCAAAGACCTGTTTTCCATTGATGTGAACAGCAGGTTCGAAATTTCGCCCGGTATCAAAGACATGAATAAGCTCAGGCCATTTGTAACGGCTGTTAAACAGATTTAAAAGAACATGAGTACAACAATGACATACCAACAACCTAATGAACAAGGTTATTATGGAAAATTCGGTGGGGCCTATATACCGGAAATGCTTTACCGCAATGTAGAAGAGCTGCGGACAAGGTACCTCGAGATCATGGAGGAGAAAACTTTCCAACAAGAGTTCAGGCAATTGCTGAAAGATTATGTGGGAAGGCCTACACCTTTGTTCCTGGCTACCCGGTTGAGCAAAGAACTCAATGCTTCACTTTACCTCAAGCGCGAAGATCTCTGTCATACCGGCGCACACAAGATTAACAATACCATCGGCCAGATATTGCTGGCGCGCAGGTTGGGTAAAACCAGGATCATTGCCGAAACAGGAGCCGGTCAGCATGGAGTGGCCACCGCTACTGTATGTGCCTTGAAAGGAATGGAATGCATTGTGTATATGGGCGAGAAAGACATCGAAAGGCAGGCGCCCAATGTAGCGCGAATGAAAATGCTGGGTGCTACAGTGATCCCTGCTACCAGTGGCAGTAAAACATTGAAAGACGCCACCAACGAAGCAATACGCGACTGGATCAATAATCCAACCGACACGCATTATATTATTGGTAGTGTAGTGGGACCGCACCCTTATCCCGATATGGTAGCGCGTTTCCAAAGTGTGATCAGTGAAGAAACCAGGTGGCAGCTGAAAGAAGCTACCGGATCGGAATTGCCCACACATGTGATTGCCTGTGTAGGCGGCGGCAGCAATGCAGCCGGGGCTTTCTATCATTTCCTCGACGAACCCTCCGTGCAACTGGTAGCGGTAGAAGCGGCAGGCCATGGGGTGAACAGCGGTATGTCGGCCGCCACTACGCAGTTGGGTAAGCCGGGTGTGCTGCATGGCAGTAAAAGCCTGGTGATGCAAACAGAAGACGGACAGGTAGTGGAGCCACACAGCATTTCAGCGGGACTCGACTATCCCGGCATCGGACCCCTGCACGCCAATTTATTCGATAGCAAACGAGGATTGTTCCTGAGTGCTACCGATGAAGAAGCGTTGGAGGCTGCTTTCCATGTAGCCAAAACAGAAGGTATCATTCCCGCACTGGAAACGGCGCATGCATTTGCTGCCTTGAAGCAACTGAAGCTGAAACCTACAGATAAGATAGTGCTTTGCCTGAGTGGAAGGGGAGATAAAGATTTGGCTACCTATATGAACAACATGAAATTATAATTGCGATGAGCAGGATCAAGGATTTATTTGATAAAAAACAAAAGCAGGTATTGAATGTGTATTGCACGGCAGGATACCCGCAACTGGATAGTACCCTGCAAGTGGTGAAAGCCTTGCAGGATAACGGTGCCGATCTGGTAGAGTTGGGTATGCCTTACAGCGATCCGCTGGCCGATGGCCCTGTGATACAGGCCAGTAGCAGCGTAGCGCTGGCGAATGGTATGACTATGGCCATCCTGTTTGAGCAACTGAAAGACCTCCGAAAAGAAATACAGGTGCCGGTGATACTGATGGGATATATGAACCCGGTATTGCAATACGGCTTTGAAAAATTTTGTGCAGATGCGAAAGCAGTAGGTATTGACGGATTGATATTGCCCGATTTACCCGAATACGAATTCGAAACAGAATATGGTGCGATCATTAAAAAATACGGTCTCGATTTCATTTTCCTGGTAACACCCGAAACAAGTGAAGCCAGGGTGCGCAAACTGGATACGCTGAGCAGCGGATTTATTTATGCAGTAAGTTCTTCCGCTACCACGGGCAAGGACAAAGACTTTACCGCCGTGGAAGCGTACCTGAAGCGTTTGCAAAATATGAAGTTGAATAACCCGGTGTTGGTGGGATTCGGTGTAAAAGACAAGAAAACTTTCCAGGCAGCGTCTAAGTACACCAACGGTGCAATCATCGGAACGGCCTATATCAAAGCATTGGAGAAAACAAAAGACCTGGCTGTTTCAACCAAAGAATTTTTATCTACGGTATTATCGTAAAGCAGGAACACATGAATTTAGTCGTTATCAAATACAACGCAGGTAATATTCAATCGGTACGATATGCTTTGGAAAGGATAGGTGCGGAAGCATTGGTTACAGATGATATAGAAGCCATACAATCGGCCGATAAAGTGATCTTTCCCGGCGTGGGAGAAGCCAGTTCGGCCATGGGTTACCTGAAAGAAAGGAAACTGGATACAGTGATCCGCAACCTGAAACAGCCGGTGTTGGGAATCTGCCTGGGTATGCAACTGATGTGTAAGTATTCTGAAGAGAACAACACAGACTGCCTGGGTATTTTTGATGAAGAAGTGAAGTGGTTCAAAAGGTTGGGAGATACCACTGTGAAAGTGCCGCAGATAGGCTGGAACAATATCTACGATCTGCAAACGCCTTTGTTTACACAGGTGCCGCAGAACAGTTACTGTTATTTTGTGCATGGATATTATGCTGCACTAGGCAAGCATACGATTGCTACCACCGATTATGTGCAACCATACAGCTCCGCTTTGCACAAGGATAATTTTTATGGCACACAATTTCACCCGGAAAAAAGTGCAGCAGTAGGAGAGCAGATACTCAAAAATTTCATCACGTTAATTCACTAAGCTTTCATGCAGATCATTCCCGCAATAGATATCATCGATGGAAAGTGCGTTCGGCTTACACAGGGCGATTACGGACAGAAGACCATTTACAATGAGAACCCGCTGGAGGTAGCGAAACAGTTTGAAGATGCCGGCCTGCAACGCCTGCACCTGGTTGACCTGGACGGAGCCAAAGCCGGCGCTGTGAAGAACTGGAAAGTGCTGGAAACCATTGCCGGTAATACCTCCATGGTGATCGACTTTGGCGGCGGCATCAAAAAAGAGGAAGACCTGCAGATCATTTTTGAATCGGGTGCGGCATTGGCTACCATTGGAAGCCTCGCAGTTAAAAATGAAACATTATTCGTGCAATGGCTGCAACAATATGGGGCTGACAAATTCTTGTTAGGCGCTGATGTAAAAGACGAAAAGATTGCGGTGGGCGGTTGGCTGGAAACAACAGAGATCGGTATCTACGATTTTATATCGAAATATCAATCGCATGGCATTACACAACTGTTCTGCACCGATGTAAGCAAGGATGGCAAGCTGGAAGGCCCTTCAACCTTGTTGTACAAGAACATCATTGAACAATTCCCTTCGCTGCATTTTATTGCCAGCGGGGGCGTGAGCTCACTCGATGATCTGTATGGTTTGCAGGAGATCGGTTGCGCGGGCGCCATTGTAGGGAAAGCGATCTATGAAAACAGGATATCACTGAATGATCTGAAAAAAATATGCTGACCAAAAGAATCATACCCTGCCTCGATATCAAAGATGGCAGAACCGTTAAGGGCATCAATTTTGAAAATATCCGCGATGCAGGTGATCCCGTTGAATTGGGCGCTTTGTATGCGCAACAGGGCGCCGATGAGCTGGTGTTTCTCGACATCACGGCCACCAACGAAAAAAGAAAGACCCTGAGTGAATTAGTCAACCGTATCTCGCATCATATCAATATACCTTTTACGGTAGGGGGCGGTATCGGGAGCGTGGAAGATGTGCAGGTGCTGTTGCAGCATGGCGCCGATAAAATATCGGTCAACACCGCGGCGTTTAAGAAACCTGCATTGGTGCACGACCTGGCCCGCGAATTCGGCAGCCAGTGTGTGGTACTGGCCATCGATACCAAACAGGAAGCTGATGGAGAATGGTATGTGTACCTCAACGGGGGAAGAGTGAAAACAGATACCCGTTGTCTCGACTGGGCCCGCCAGGCAGTAGACCTGGGCGCCGGGGAAATATTGCTCACATCCATGAATCATGATGGCACCAAACAGGGTTTTGCATTGGATATTACCGGAACTTTGGCCACGGAATTGCCGGTGCCGGTGATTGCCTCAGGAGGAGGCGGCACCATGCCGCATTTCGTGGAGGTGTTCAACAAAGGAAAAGCCGATGCAGCCCTGGCAGCCAGTATTTTTCATTTTAAAGAAATTGCGATACCCGATTTGAAAACATATTTGCACCAGCAAGGCATTGTGGTGCGCATCTGAAACAAAGCAACATGAAAATAGATTTTTCGAAATATGCCGACGGACTCGTTCCCGCCATTGTACAGGATTATTCCACCAACAAAGTGTTGATGCTGGGCTTCATGAATGAAGAGGCGTTGAAAGAAACAGAGCGGCAGGGCAAAGTAACTTTTTACAGTCGCAGTAAACAACGCTTGTGGACCAAGGGCGAGGAAAGCGGCAATTTTCTCGAACTCAAAAGCATTACGGTGGACTGCGATAACGATACATTGTTGATCAAAGCGCATCCCCTGGGGCCTGTATGCCATACCGGCGCAGATACCTGCTGGAGTGAACGCAACCACAGTAATGATTTTTTATTGTATCTTGAAGACATTATCCGCCTTCGCCGGCAGGCTTCGGCGGACGAGTCCTATGTGGCCCGTTTGTTTGCCAAGGGTATTAATAAGATTGCGCAGAAGGTGGGAGAAGAGGCAGTGGAATTGGTGATTGAGGCGAAAGACGAGAATGATGAGTTGTTTTTGGAAGAAGCGGCCGACCTGCTGTTTCACTATTTGCTTTTGCTTAACGCCAAAGGGCATAATTTGCAGCGGGTAATTGAAGTGTTACAAAAAAGACATTCGAAATAATTATGAAGAAGATCTGGATAGCAATTTTGTGTCCCCTGGTGGGACTGGCCCAGGCCAATAAACCGGAAGGCTTTCAAATCAGTGGAAAACTGGAAGGATTGAAAGAAGGCAGCGAAGTAGTGCTGATGAATGGCACCGATGGTAAAAAAATTACATCGGTTGCTGCCAGGCAAGGCCTGTTTACCCTGAAGGGTAAATTAACGGCTCCGGGTATTTGCCAGATCACTTTTCCAGGGAAAAGTGACAACATCGACCTGTTCATGAACCCGAATGATAAAGTGACTGTTTCCGGCAAAGCAACGGATATCAATGATGCTACCGTGAAAGGGTCATGGGTGCAGGATGATTACGCAGAATTCAAACAGCGATTCAATCCGTTGAAAGACCATTTGAATGGCGCGGCCATGAAGATCGATGCAGAAAAAGACCCGTCGAGGCGCGACTCTTTGATGGGACTCTTCAACCGGTATAAAAATGAAGTGGTGGCGGCAACGGCACGTTTTATACAGGACAAACCGGCTTCCCCGGTAAGTGGTTTTGTGTTGTTGGTTACTGCCCCGTTGATGAGCGGCATAAGCGAGATCGAAGCGAATTATGGTCAGTTGAAAGCAGGTGCCAGAACCACTGCTTATGCACAACAGATCGAAAAAAATATTGAATTATCCAGGGTAGGGGCGGTAGGTTCCAAAGCGCTCGTCTTCACCCAAAAAGACACGGCAAATAAACCTGTTTCATTCACTTCTTTCAAAGGCAAGTATGTGTTGGTAGATTTTTGGGCAAGCTGGTGCAGGCCCTGCCGGAATGAAAACCCCAATGTGGTGAAAGCCTTCCATGAGTTCAAAGACAAAAACTTTACCGTACTGGGTGTATCGCTCGACCAGAACAAGGAATCCTGGATACAGGCTATCAGGGCCGATGGCCTCACCTGGACGCATGTGAGTGACCTCCAATACTGGAACAACGAAGTGGCCAGGATGTACAATATACAAGGCATTCCGGCCAATATGCTGATCGATCCGGATGGTAAGATCATCGCCCGCGACCTTCGCGAAGAGGCCTTGCAGGAAACATTGAGAAAGGTATTAAAATAATTCCCCGTACTGTTTTTCGTTGAACCCTACTACAAGCAGTTTCCCGTTTTTTTCTATCACCGGACGCTTGATGATGCTGGTATTTGCCAGCATTACCTGAATCGCTTTTGCCTCAGTTTGGATGGTGGCCTGCACATCGGCACCCAACTCGCGCCAGGTAGCACTTTTTTTATTCAGGATCGTTTCCCATCCCGCCTGCTTGCACCAGGCCTGTAATTTCTCTTTGCCGATACCCAGTTTTTTATAGTCGTGAAAATCATATTTGACCTGGTGTAACTCCAGCCAGTTTAAGGTTTTCTTTACCGTATCGCAATTCGGAATTCCGTAAATAGTATACATTTTTACATTTTTCATAAGCAAAATTAACCGATCAGCTATTTTATTTGAATAAATACCTGCTTATAGTTTATTTTGTTTGCTGGAATTGAATACATGTATAGATTTTTAATATTTTTTCTTTTTATTGGGGCAACGATAAGGAATGTTTCAGCGCAGGGTACTGTCAGCGGTATCGTATTGGAAGCTAAAACGGGTAAGTCCATTGCACGGGCCAGCGTTCAGCTCAGGAGAATGGGCGATTCGGCAAAACAATACGCCATGGCCGCCGATAAAGACGGCAATTTTTCTTTTTCAAAACTGGGATTGGGATATTATCGGCTCACTATTCAATCCATTGGCTTTTCTAAACTGCAAATAGACAGCATTGTATTGCGTGCAGACCGCACCGATATCAACCTCGGTGAAATGATGATGCACGAACTTTCTTCATCACTCAATGAAGTGATCGTGTATGCAGAGAAGCCGCTCATTGAAAACAGGGATGGCAAGATATCGTACAATGTGTCGGAAAGTCCGCTTGGCAATGGATCCAATGCTTCTGAATTGCTGAAGAACATGCCATTGGTCAATGTGAATTCCGATGGTACCATCCTGTTGCGAGGCAAGGAGCCCTTGATATTGATGGATGAGAAACCTACGAACCTCAACGCGCAGCAACTTACCGAATTACTGGAAAGTCTCCCTGCCAATGTGATCGAGAAAGTGGAGATCATGGTCAACCCGCCGCCGGAATATGCTACTTATCCGGGTGGCGTGATCAACATCGTTACCAAAAAAGGCAGGGTAGGTATTTACGGCAGGCTCAGCGCCAGTGCGGGAAGCAGGGGAGAGAGCAGTGTTTCTTCGAATTTCAGTTACCGGAGCGCGCAGCTCAATGTCAATGCCAATGCCGGTGTTGGCTGGTTGGAAGCAAGGGGCAATTCGTACAGCCATCGCCAGAATATTTATAAAGATTCGGTCAATTATTTTTATTCTCAATCATCTTACGTGAACAGGAGCACCATGCCCAACATGCGGCTCCAGACAGATTACGACCCCGATAAACAGAACAGCATGAGTTTTGTGTACCAGGGCTACATGAATTATTCTGATAACAGCAACACTACTTTTTATACCAACCTCGACAGCCTGCTGCACGTGTACAAAGCCAGCTCAAGGTCTAATCATTACGATGGAAGCGGTTATAGCCACGGCATATATGGTTCTTACCAGTGGAAGGGTAAGAACCCGGTAGAGAAACTGCAATTGTACACAGGATATAACCTGGGCAAGAATGAGAACAACCGCGATTTCTACCAGCAGTTCCTGCAGCCCGATTTTCTGCCTACGGGTATCGATTCCACCCAATCGCAGTTCTTTGATACGTATACTACTTCCTGGTATGCCAAACTCAATTACAACAAGCCGCTCAATGATACCGGCACCACTTTTTTAACCAGTGGTGTGGCTTATTCATCAAACAGCTTTCACAATGTGCTCAATACGGATTTCCTGCGCAAGAGCGACAACCAATATATCCGCAACGATTTGCTGAGTAATAATTTTTATTTCGACCAGGACATCCTTACCGTTCGCGCGGGGTTGGTTGTATCGTTGCCCATGCGCTGGCGCCTGATCACAGGCGTGCAGGCTGAACATTCCGGTACCACTTTCCATTTCATCAAAGGCAATGCATCCGATGCCAATAACGGTTATTGGAGATTGTTACCCAACGCCACGCTACGGAAAGATATCACCAGGGAACTCAACATGGCATTGGTATTCAGGGAAACCATCCGAAGGCCGGGTATGGTGGAACTGAACCCCAGCATCGACTACAGCGATCCCTACAATATACGCTTTGGTAATCCGTACCTGCAACCTTCGCTCATTGATAATTTCGATTTGAACATCGGTTACAACCAGCGCAAATTCAATATCAATGCCTCGTTAGGATATAACAGGATCAAGAATGTATTCAACAGCATCCGAACCCTTGTAGATAGTGGTAAAACACAGATCAGCTACCAGAATATCTCCGATCAGAATGAATACATCGCCAGTTTATGGACGGGGATTACGCTGAGCCAGTCGCTCCGTGTGAACATCAGTTCGGGATACAATTACAACCAGTACGATGCGAGGATGAAACAACTGTATCGCTACAACGATGGCGGATCTTTTTATTCAGGTTTGAATTTTAGTTATACACCAGATAAATTAACAGTGATCGAAGGCAGTACCCGTTACAGCAGTTTTGCTTCACCACAGGGTAGATCGCGGACTAATATGAGTATGAGCTTTGGTGTGCAACGCAAGTTCTTCAACAGGAAACTGATCGTTGGCGTGGCGGCGATTGATCCGCTTGGTTTGCTGCAATACAACGGGTATACCTATGCGCCCAACTTCATCATACAAAGCCAGAGCAGGAGCAATACCCGCAACTTCCGGATCACGGTGAGTTATCAATTGAATAAAACAATTATCAAAAGGAAACTGAGCGAAGAAAAACAAAAAGAAGCGCTGGAAAAAGTACAGCACAAATCCTAGATCAGACCGTTTGTAACGCGGGTATTTTTGTTGAAAGCCAGCTCTCTTTCACCGGCTTGAGCCATTGGTGCAGCCATTCTTCTTTGGTAGATACCAGGTTGTTGAAATAAGGTGTGTGGGCTTCTATGAAACGGTTTTCAATGGCGTAATTCAATTGCGCCATGGGCAATACCTGTACTTTTTCTTTTACAACGAAAGCCAGGTTCTGGCGGTTGAACATATCTACACCGAACATTTTTTCCACTTCTTTTATTACCCTCACAGAGCTGTCTGTGCTGCAACCGCTCACGCCGCCACCGGTGGTGATATCGGCCATGAAAACGATGAACTGTCCAAAGAGCAGGTTGGCATAACCTTTCACCGGTTCGCCATGTGTTTTCCATTCTGCGAGGAATTGCTTTAACAGGTCTTCTATCTGTAATGCTTCGCTGATGGTAAAAAGACGGTTGCTCTGGTAAATCCAGACCCTGGAAGAAGCATGAAAATCTTCCGGCACATATTGACTGTATTCGAAATCCATACTGCAAAAATACCAATTCCCTGGTAAATGGACCTAGGCGAGGTCGGCAGCGATCAATTCGGCGATATCAAGTACTGTCACTTCCTGCTCTTTTTCTTTGTTCTTGACACCGTCGGTCATCATGGTATTGCAAAAGGGACAGGCCGATGCGATCACGGATGCGCCGGTAGCCAGGGCGTCTTCGGTCCTTTCAATATTGATGCGCTTGCTGCCGGGCTCGTCTTCTTTGAACATCTGCGCGCCCCCGGCGCCGCAGCAAAGACCCTTGGAGCGGCAGCGTTTCATTTCAACCAATTCGGCGTCCAGCGCTTCCAGCACTTTGCGGGGTGCTTCGTAGATATCATTGGCGCGGCCGAGATAGCAGCTGTCGTGGTAAGCTATTTTTTTACCTTTGAAAGACCCGCCTTCTTTCAGGCGGATGCGCCCTTCATCGATCAGTTGTTGCAGGAGGGTTGTGTGGTGAATGACTTCGTAATGTCCGCCCAGTTCGGGATATTCATTTTTCAGTGTATTGAAGCAATGCGGACAGGTAGTTACAATTTTTTTGATGCCATAGCCGTTGAGCACCTGTATGTTCTGGTAGGCCATCATCTGGAAAAGGAATTCATTACCGGCCCTGCGTGCAGGATCGCCTGTACAGGCTTCTTCTTTACCCAGGATGGCATATTTGATACCTGTTTTATTTAGGATGGTGGCAAAGGCCTTGGTGATCTTTTGTGCGCGCTGGTCAAAGCTGCCTGCGCAACCAACCCAGAAAAGGATTTCAGGGGTTTCTCCATTCATCATCATTTCAGCCATGGTATTCACCTTCATATACTTCGGTTATGCGTGTTATCGTTTATGATGCCATCTCCTGCGTCCAATGGTCGCGTTCATCGGGTGCGAATTTCCAGGGTGCAAAATTATTTTCGGTATTGCTGAACATGCTGTTCCATTCCTGCGGCGCATTGCTTTCTTCCATCACCAGTGACCGGCGCAGCTCAGTAATGATCTCGAGTGGAGAAATGCTCACCGGACATTCTTCCACACAGGCGTTACAGGTAGTGCAGGCGCGCAGTTCTTCCACACTGATATAATCGTGCAGGAGTGATTTGTTATCGGCCACAAAATTTTTATGCTGGTTGATGTTCCTGCCTACTTCTTCGAGGCGGTCGCGCGTAGCCATCATGATCTTGCGCGGACTTAATAATTTACCCGTTGTGTTGGCAGGGCAGGCGGCTGTGCATCGTCCGCATTCGGTGCAACTGTAGGCATCCATCAGGTTACGCCAGCTGAGATCGAAAACATCTTTGGCGCCGAAATGAGCCGGCGGTGCTGCATCGGCAGGAGCCAATTCGGGCTGCATGGCATAGAGCACTTCTTTCTGTACAGCGGGCATATTTTTCATCTTACCCTCTGGATCCAATCTCGCATAATAAGCATTGGGGAAAGCGAGTATGATGTGCAGGTGCTTGGAATAAGGCAGGTAATTGAGGAAAGCAAAAATACCGGCGATATGCAACCACCAGCAAGTGCGTTCTATACCCAGCAATGTGTCTTCACTGGTGTTTTGAAAAAGTGGAACGAGAAAGTTAGAAAAATAAAAAGGTCCGGCAGGATGGTAATGCGGGTTGCCACGCAATTGTAATGCATGGTCTGATGCGTTGAGAAAGAGGAACAGCAGCATCAGGCATATCTCGGTGATGAGGATGTAGTTGGCATCGCTTCGGGGCCAGCCATTCAAATCTTTACTGATGAAGCGGCGCAGTTTGATGATGTTCCTTCTGCAAAGGAAAATCACGCAGACAGTGATTACGCCTACCGCCAGGAATTCAAAAGCGTTGATAAGCCAATTATACAGCGAACCCAGGGGCGCCAGGAACAAACGGTGCGTACCCAGCAAACCATCGAGCACGATCTCCAGCACTTCGAGGTTGATGATGATGAAGCCGGCATAAATTACAAAGTGCATGACGGCTACCAGCGGGTTACGGAACATTTTTTTCTGACCGAAAGCGAGCAACAACAGGTTACGCCTGCGCTGGGGGCGGTTGCCGCTGAAATCCTCCTCCTTGCCCAGTAAAATATTCCGCCTGATCTCACCGGCTTTCCGGGCAAATAGCCAGATGGCTGTAAGGGAGAGCGCTGCAAAAACTACCTGTTGGATCATACGCAAGGTTAAGGTGCTAAGATAGCGTGAAAATTTCTAACCGTCTTCCCGAGCAAGCGAAGCGAGTCAATGCACGTCATCCCGAGCGCAGCCGAGGGATCTGCCCGCATCTTCAGCAGGTCCTTCGACTCGCTTCGCTCGCTCAGGATGACGTATATTTGAAGAGAAATAATTTTATGCCTGGAAAGAAAAATATCCTGAATAAAGAAGCCGCCATACAGAAATTACATCGCATGGCATTGGAATTGGCCGAAAACCTCAACGGCGACGGTGTACCGGTGGTATTGATCGGTATCCGCAACAGCGGCATGGTGGTAGCGGAGAAAATAGGCAGCTTTCTGAAACAATACATCGCGAGCGAGATCAGGATCATTGCCGCCAGCCTGGATAAAACCCTGCCCAAAGAAGTAACGCTGAGTGAATCAATAGATTTCAACGGACTGCACGTTGTGTTGATAGATGATGTTACGGATAGCGGCAGAACCCTGCTATACGCTTTGAAGCCTTTGTTGGCTTATCATCCCAAGAGTATACAAACCATGGTGCTCGTAGAAAGGATGCACAAACTCTTCCCCGTAAAACCCGATTACGTAGGATTATCTATTGCCACTACTTTACAGGATCACATACAGGTAGAAGTGTCCAACGGCGAAGTAGAAGGCGCTTATATTGTTTGACGATAAGCTTCAGATGGCTTCAGCAGGAGATGCAAAAGCCTTTTTCCGGACCCATCCGAGATAAAAAAAGCCGAACACCAACGGCAGGAAGAACAGATACAAACGCCAGTTCCTTTTTTCTGTAGCGTTGAGTTGGGCAGACAGGCCCACTTCGTAAATGGCGATGGAGCTGAAGACTGCCTGTGATACAAAACAGGAGATGGAGGGGATCAACGGGTGCATCAATGATCCGGACAGTTTTGCATAAGCCGCAATACAAAAAGCGACCAACGCAATAACATAAGTAACAGGCGCCAGGTGGCGGTTATTCATGCGACTAAAGTATAGAAGGAGAAGAACAACCGCGAACAAATGAGATTATGTAAATATTAAAAATGAATCCAGTAACTTGCGTATAAGCACGAAAACAAACACCAAAGTCAATATTTAAAAGTCTAAACCCATGGATACTGCTATACAGCAAAGAGTGAATACCTGGCTCGAAGGTAATTATGACCAGGCTACGAAAGATGCTATCCAATCATTGCAGACCACCAACCCCGATGACCTGGCCGATTCGTTTTACAGAAGCCTCGAATTTGGTACCGGCGGCCTCCGTGGCATCATGGGTGTAGGCACCAACCGGATGAACAAATACACGGTGGGCATGGCTACACAAGGCTTTGCCAATTACCTCAAAAAGACTTACGGATCGGCTGAAATACGCGTGGCCATTGGTCACGACAGCCGCAACAACAGCCGCTTTTTTGCAGAAACCACTGCCAATGTATTTGCTGCGAATGGTATCAAAGTGTTTCTCTTTGAAGCCCTGCGGCCTACGCCTGAGCTCAGTTTCGCCATACGCAAACTGCATTGCCAGGGCGGTGTGGTATGTACCGCTTCACACAATCCCAAAGAATACAACGGATACAAAGCTTATTGGAACGACGGCGGGCAACTGGTACCTCCGCATGATAAAAATGTGATCAAAGAAGTGGAAGCCATCACCAGCGTGAGTGAAGTAAAATGGAATGGCGGCGAAGCCAATATTTCATTGATGGGTAAAGAAATGGACAACGCTTATATGGACATGGTAAAGGGACTGAGCGTTTACCCCGATGTGATTGCCGAACAACACGATCTTAAAATTGTATATACTCCTATTCACGGAACTGGCATCACTTTGGTACCGGAAGTGTTGAGCCGCTTTGGGTTTACCAATGTAACCGTGGTGGAAGAACAAGCCACACCCAATGGCGATTTTCCTACCGTGGCATATCCAAACCCGGAAGAGAGCGAAACCATGAGCATCGGATTGAAAAAAGCCAAAGCCATGGATGCGGATATCTTATTGGGCACCGATCCGGATGCAGACAGGGTAGGTGTTGGCGTAAAAAACCACAAAGGAGAATGGGTGCTCATGAACGGTAACCAAACAGCCATACTGGCTTTTGCCTACCTCATCGAAGCCCGCAAATCGAAAGGCATTGCACAACCCAACGATATGGTCATCACCACCATCGTTACTACAGCTATGATCAACGAGCTGGCGAAACAAAACGGAGTAGCCTGTTACAATGTGCTCACCGGTTTCAAATGGATCGCCGAACTCATCAAGGAAAAAGAAGGCAAAGAAAATTATGTGATCGGCGGAGAAGAAAGCTTTGGCCTGATGATCGGAGACCAGCTAAGAGATAAAGATGCCGTAAGCGCCGTGGCATTACTGTGTGAAATGGCCGCTTATGAAAAGAACCAGGGCAGAACCTTGTTCGATAAGTTGATAGAACTGTACATCCAATACGGATTCTACTATGAGAGCCTCATCAGCATTACCAAGAAAGGCATGAACGGCCAGAAGGAAATTGCCGATATGATGGAGGGATATCGTAACAACCCACCGAAAGAGATCAACGGTGTAAAAGTGCAGCAATTACTTGATTACGAATTGCAAACGGGTAAGGACTTATTAACCGGTGAAAGCTGGGCCATTAAGCTTCCTAAAAGCAACGTGTTACAGTTCATACTGGAAGACGGCAGCAAAATATCGGCCAGGCCATCGGGTACAGAACCCAAGATCAAGTTTTATTTCAGCGTGTGCACCCAACTGGAGAAAAAAGAAGATTTCGACCGCCAGTTTGCAGCATTGGAAGCAAAGATCAAAAGCATCATTGCCGGGCTGAAATTGAAATAAACTGTGCGTAATTTTACAGTGAGATTTTTCTTTTCACAACGACCTATATGCACCAGGCGCTTGGCTGGTTAACAGTATATTCGTGCCGTTTATGAGAAGTTACGAAGATACATATCAGCACAAGGGACTGCGGCGCCAGTTGGTAAACCTGTTGAAAGAAAAAGGCATCAGTGATGAAAGAGTACTGGATGCCATCAATGCCATCCCGCGGCATTTTTTCCTCGATTCCGCCTTCGATAAGATAGCTTATGAAGACCGCGCCTTTCCGATAGGAGAAGGACAAACCATTTCACAACCTTATACAGTTGCTTACCAAACGCAACTCCTGCAGGTAAAGAAATCAGATAAAGTACTGGAGATAGGAACCGGCAGTGCATACCAGGCCACCATCCTGGCAGAAATGGGCGCTTGGGTATTTACCATTGAACGGCAAAAAAAATTATACGAACTGCACAAGAAATATTACTTCCGCAACAAATACCCCAACCTGAAATTTTTCTATGGTGATGGTTTCGAGGGACTGCCCACTTTTGCGCCTTTCGATAAGATCATCATCACAGCTGCGGCGCCCTTCGTGCCCCCAAAACTGGTAGAACAACTGAAACCCGGCGGTATTATGGTATTGCCGGTAGACGAAGGCAACTCGCAACGCATGCTGCGCATCACCAAAACGGCAGAAGGCTCCCTCATAGAAGAAGCCTTCGACCAATTTTCTTTTGTTCCTATGTTAACAGGAAGGAACGGCTGATGATTATTGCTGCATCATATCCATTCCACCACCCTGGTCTGCCTTGGTGTTTTTACGCTTGAACAAGGTGGCATCGAATTTACCGAAACGGTAACTGAAGTTCAGGCGCAGTACCTGCGGGTCTCTTCTCCTTTCAGCAGTCTGGTCAAACAGTGTACTCACAGAATAAGACTTGAATACCTGCGTGCGGAAAATATCGTTCATGCTAAGTGTAAGTGAACCGCTTTGTCCGTTCTTCCAGTTCCAATCTTTGCGGATAGCCAGGTCGAAACCATAACGGGGCAGGTAATAACCTTGCGCGGTACCCTGCGGTCCACCGAACATAGGTCCGCCGCCGCCGCGTCCACCACCACCAGAGCTGGGAGGCAATACGGTCTTGGCCTGGTAATCGCCGCTGAACTGTACCGAAATGGTCTTGGTCAATTTAAAATTGCTGTTCATTTTGGCAAACCAGCTCACGAGCGAATTGTCTAATGTCTGGCCCGGAACAGACGCATTGATCTTGGAATCGTACAGGTTGAATGCCAGTGTAAGATCCCACCATTTGGTCACCGGAATCTTATTGGTCAGTTCCACGCCGTAAGAATAACTGTTGTTGGCATTGATGAAAGTGCTGAAATACGCGCTGTCACCAGTCGGACTTAACGCATTCTTATCCCTGTATACATACCGGGTAATGAGGTCGGTAGAATATTTGAAGAATACGGTAGCCAGGAAATTCGCGCCACGTTTGTAAGCATTGTTATAAGACACTTCAAAAGAATGGGTGAACTCTGGTTTCAGTCCCGCGTTACCAATGTTGATGTTCTGCGGATCAGAATAATCCGGGAAAGGCATCAACTGGAAGAAGTTAGGACGGTTTACCCTGCGTGAATAGTTGATCTGGAAATCCTGCTTATCGTCGTATTTGTAGGTGATGAAGGCACTGGGGAACAGGCTCAGCGGGTACTTCACTTTAAACTGCGATGAATCGGCGCCGCTTGCATTCAGCAGGGTCCCGGTATAGTTGGAACTTTCTGCCCGCAATCCCAATTGATAGCTCCATTTTTTTATTTTGAAACTATACGTAGTATACGCTGCATACACCTGGTCGTTGAACTTGTAGTGGTTGCTGATCGCAGGGATGAGCATGTACTGGTTGGTATTGGGGTTGAAGATGTACTGGTTGCTGGAGTTGCCAAAATCGCGGATGGCCGCGCGGGCGCCTGCTTCCAGTTTGCTGTCTTCTGAAATGGGATTTTCGTAATCAGATTGTATCGTATAGAAACGATTATAACCATCACCCAAGGTTTGCTGCAATAGTGCACGCCCTTTTACAGAATTATCGGGATTAAAAGTCTGTGTGCTTGTGAGTGAATGGTTGTCGTTGGTACTGGAGTTGTAGTTGAAATCGGTAGTAAAGTTTTCACCGTTCTTGGCAAAATTGTGCTTATAGCCTAATTGCGTACCCACATTGGTGAACGAGAACTGGCTATTGCTGGCAATATTGCTGTAAGAAGAGAAAGCGCCTTTGATGGTAGAGTCAACTTTCTGGAAATTGTCGTTGTCGAATGAACCATGTACATAATTGGCGCCAACAGAAATGGTATTGCGGTTGTCGGCAAAATAATCGACCCCGCCCCGTAAAAACCGGAACGATCCCAGGTTGGTACCGTCATTCTCGTTGTGTACCGAACTTGGTATGGTAAGGAAATTATCACGGTCGGTAGTTCCGGTACCGATCGATTTGCGTTGGTTATAATTGGCATTCAGCGAAACATTGAATTTGTTCTGGCGCAGGTTGATGTCGCCCCCTCCATTGATCTTACCCCTTGAGTCGATGCCGGCCCGCACACCTCCATTATAACCTGTTTTTTTATTTTTCTTCAACACAATATTGAGGATACCTGCATTACCACCCGATGCATCGAATTTAGCGGAAGGGTTGGTAATAAGCTCCACTTTATCGATGATGTCTGCCGGAATCTGGTCCAGGGTAAGGGTAGTGGGCCTACCCTCGATGAACAGCGTAGGGGTGGCATTACGCATGGTTACGTTGCCGTCGATATCCACATTCAGCGAAGGAATGCTTTTCATCACCTCGGTAGCTGTTTGACCCGAACTCACCAGGTTCTTATCTACGTTGAATATTTTACGGTCGATACCCAGCTCGAACTGCTGTTTGGCGGTAGCCGTTACCGTAACATTTCCCAGGTCGGTAGCATCCTGTACAAGCTTGATATTGCCCAGGTCTTTGTCTACCATACCCAGCATCTGTTGCATGCCTCCGCCGGACTGCATACCGCCGCCCGGGGAGGGCATTTTGATGTCAAAACTTACTGGTTTTTCTAATGCTTTATACCCGATGGCCCCAATTTTCAGTTTGAATTTCCCCATCACCGGCAGGTTTTCGAAACTGAAATTGCCGTTGGGTTTGGTAATCATGGTACCTAGGGCCACTTCTTTCATTTTATGGGTGGAAGTATCGAACTTATTGCCCATGAGCTGGATGGTTACGGATTCGATCCCTTTATTGGTGGTATTATCCACCACTTTACCGTACAGGTGGCCGATATTGGCGCCGCCTCCCATGCCGCCGCCCTGGCGTGCACCGCCTCCGGGGAACTGGGCCTCGGCCGAAAGCCCTGAAATCAATACAAATAATAGAATAAAAACCTTTCTCATGATGATCTTTTATAGTGAAATACACTGCAAAATTGCGCAGCCGCTATCCCTGACCGCGGCTTCATTATATAAGCGGTCATTAGGCAATCCTGAATGGGTGAGTTCTGGGTGAAGGCTGGAATAAAAGGGCTGAACATCGGTGATCAGCGCCAAAAGAGTAGTAAACCGGCCTGTACCAACCCTACTGCGAAGCCAAATACCCCGGCCATTATCCGGGCTTTGCGCAAGGGCTTTCGGAGCTGTACCGCCAGTATCTTTTTGAGGTCCAGTTCACGCTCGAGCTTATCCAGGTACTGCGATAGCATATCGGGGAAAAGGGTCTGGATCTCGGCAATGAAGATACCCTTCAACTGCTGGATGGTCTTTTCACCGATGAACATGCTGATCATGGGCATTTCGGCGGACAGTTTCTCGCGCAGAAAATGGTCGATATGGGCCTCTACCAGGGGCATGATCTGCTGCACATTATCGGGGTGGGTAATTTTTCGCCTGATCTCATCGAACGAAAACAAAGACTTGCCGGAGCGGAAAAGCAGCCGAACGCCCATCCATACGGTAAACCATCCGATAAAAGCCGAAATAAAGGGGATCAGGATCAAAGTGTAATGCATCTTACTAAAATTTAAAAACCTATAAGGACGATCCTTATAGGTTTTAGCGGGAGAACGATGGGTCTCGAACCCACGGCCTTCAGTGCCACAAACTGACGCTCTAACCAACTGAGCTACGCTCTCCGTTTATTGGGTTTGCAAAAGTAAGGTAAAACCGCTTTAGTCAATACCAGGGAATGGGCTTTTTTTTACCCGCCAGCTTGCAAACCTTTGTTAATTGGGTTGTACGGATATAAGGTACGGCCTTTTTCAGCTATTTTTGGTACCTATCTTGCAGCAAATGCCAAAATTTATACGATTTATGAAGAGTAGAAAAGGGTTGTTGATACTGGCTGTGGCCTTATTCGGAGGTTTATTTTTTGCATTCAGAAATAAGTGGCTGGGTGGAACCGATGTATCGGCCGCACAGCGCCAGCAATTATTATCAACGGTTGGATATTTATTGGAAAAGCAACACTATAGTCCCAAAGATATCAACGATGCATTCTCTAAACAGGTGTTCCAGAAATACCTGGAAGATCTGGATCCCGATAAAACAATGTTCCTGAAAGCCGATCTCGATTCATTGAAAAAATATGAATTGCGCATCGATGATGAAATACATGGAGCACCCATAGAATTTGAACCCGCGGTAAGCGCGATTTATGATAAGCGCATTGAACAGGTAGTATCCCTTTATAAGGAGATACTTTCCAAACCGTTTGATTTCAACACCAACGAAACCGTGGTGTTGGATGCAGACAAGTTGCAGTATGCCGCTTCAGAAGCCGAGCGGAAAGACAGGCTGCGCAAACAGTTGAAATTTCATACGCTGGAGCGTTATGCAGATCTGCTGGACCTGCGTGAAAAGAACAAAGGACAAAAAAATTTCGTGGTGAAATCAGATGCCGAGCTTGAAAAAGAAGCGCGTAGTAAGATACTCAAGTACATGGATAAACGTTACGACAGGCTCCGGGCAACATTTACGGAGAACCAGCGTTTTTCGGCGTTTATCAATGCTATTACCGGACTGATGGATCCGCATACGGATTATATGCCGCCTACTGAAAAGCGTTCTTTCGATGAGCAGATGAGCGGACGTTTTTATGGTATTGGCGCGCAACTGGGTCAGGACGATTACGGCATCAAGATCGTGAGCATCCAGACCGGTGGCGCCGCGTGGAAGTCGGGAGAAATAGCGGTGAATGATGTGATCATCAAAGTAGCGCAGGGTAGTGCAGAGCCGGTAGATGTTACCGGTTATGAAACCACAGATGCGGTGAAGTTAATCCGCGGAAACAAAGGAACGGAAGTAAGGCTGACACTGAAAAAAACAGATGGTACCGTTAAAGTGGTATCTATGATACGGGATGAGATTGTGCTCGATGAAACTTATGTACGCAGCGCAGTGATCGGAGAGGGAAAAGATAAAATAGGCTATATCTACCTGCCCGATTTCTATGCCGATTTTGAAAAAGAAAATGGCCCGCGTTGCTCAGAAGATGTAGCGCGTGAAGTAAACAAACTGAAAGCAGAGAATGTGAAAGGCATTATCATAGATGTGCGCAGCAATGGCGGCGGTTATCTCTATGAAGTGGTGCAGATGGTGGGACTGTTCGTAAACCAGGGCCCGGTAGTACAGGTGCGTGAAAGAGATGGCCGTTCATCTGTATTGAGCGACAAGCAACAGGGTGCTATTTACGATGGACCGCTGGCGGTGATGGTAAACGAGCTCAGCGCTTCGGCCAGTGAAATATTTGCTGCGGCCATACAGGATTATAAGCGGGGTATCATCATAGGAAGTTCTTCTACTTATGGTAAAGGAACCGTGCAAAAGCCAATTCCTTTTGGCAATCGCATAGACCCTTACAGTGGCCGCACAGAATTGGGTGCGATGAAACTCACTTTCCAGAAATTTTACCGTGTCAATGGCGGATCTACGCAACTGAAAGGCGTAACACCCGATGTGATCCTGCCCGATACATACGAGTACCTGAAGATCAGGGAAAAAGACAATCCTGCTGCATTGCCCTGGGATGAGATCCCCAAAGCCGCTTACCAGTTATGGAAAGGCGACCTGCCTTATGTATCGGTGATTCACCATGAGAACGACCGTATCAAACAAAATGCATCGCTCACATTGCTGAACAGTAACCTGCTCTGGCTTTCTAAAGTAACCGATGAACCAGCCAGCCTCAACCTGGAAAAATATCGCCAGTTGCAAAAACAAATACGTACAACGGTTACGCAGAACAACACCCTGTTGAAACCAAGTGTTGATATGGTGGTAAGTGCTTTGCAGGATGATAAGGCGAAGTTTTACAACAATGCTGATACGGCAAAAGGACTGCGCTATCAAGACTGGCTCAAATCGCTTAAATCCGATATGTACATCAGTGAAAGCGTGAAGACAGTGATGGAAGTAGCCCGCGCACAACAGGCGCATGTGGTGGTCAAATAAATAAGCATTATGACAGAGCAGAGCAAAAAATGGTTTGCCCTTTATACTAAGCCACGCTGGGAAAAAAAAATCGATGCACTGTTGTTGAAAAAGGGCATCGAAAGCTGGTGCCCTTTACAGAAGGTAGAACGGCAGTGGAGCGACCGTAAAAAAGTGATTGAAGACCCGCTTTTCAAATCCTATGTCTTTGTTCGGATAGCTGATACCGAAAGAACAAAAGTGCTCGCTACAGACGGTATCCTGAATTTTGTTTATTACCTGGGCCGGCCGGCCGTGATCCGTGATGAAGAAGTAGCTACCATCAAAAAATACCTTGCAGAAAAAGATGCCAGCATCTCTGTATTATCCGAACAGGGGTTCATGGATGAAATGAAGATCAAAGTGAACTACGGCGTATTCATGGGCAATGAAGGAACCGTGATCAGGGGTGGAAAGAAAAAAGTGTTTGTGAAGCTGCAAAGCCTGGGGCAGGTGATGGTGGTGGAGTTTCCGGCGGAATACCTGTCTGTGGTATAAATTTTTACCGGAGTTCCCAGTCAATGATCTGATTCGCCCATTCTCCGCGATAAGGCGTGCTCACACGGATATAGTTATCGGTATAGCCTTCCATCATACCATGCTTGTCAAATCCTTCAAATAATACTTTACGTGTTTGTCCACTTTGCTGCTGCGTAAAATATTGCAGCTTCATATAAGATAAGTTTCGCAAAGTTTTATTTCTTTCATTGCGAACGGGTATGGGAACCACCGGCTGTATTTCCAGTGCTTTGGTATGATCGCGTTCAGAGTAGGTAAATACGTGCAGGTACGATACATCCAGTTCGTGCAGGAAATCAAAAGTTTCCTGGAAATGTTTATCTGTTTCTCCCGGGAATCCCACAATTACATCCACTCCAATGGCACAATGCGGCATCAACGTTTTAATAAGGCCAACGCGTTCGGCATAGAGTTCCCTGCGATAGCGCCTGCGCATTAATCCCAATATTTCATTACTGCCGCTTTGCAGGGGAATATGAAAATGCGGCATGAATTTATTGCTGTTGGCCACGAAGACAATGATATCGTTGGTGAGCAGGTTGGGTTCGATGGATGAGATACGGTAACGCTCAATACCGGCCACTTTATCGAGTTTCTGTACAAGACTGAAGAAATCTTCTTCATGCCTGCCGCCATCGGGGCCCTTGCCAAAATCGCCGAGGTTCACACCCGTAAGTACGATCTCTTTAACGCCATCGGCTGCCAGTTGGGTAGCATGTTTTACCACGTTGGCAATACTGTCACTCCGGCTCTTGCCCCTTGCCATTGGAATGGTACAAAAGGAACAGGTATAATCACATCCATCCTGTACTTTCAGGAAAGTGCGGGTTCTGTCGTTCTGGGAAAAAGAAGCATTGAAACCACTCACTTCTTCAATGTCGCAACTGCATACTTTGGCATCGTTGCCTTTGGCCAGTTCATTGATGTGTTGGGCGATGTTGAATTTTTCTGCGGCGCCCAATACCAGGTCAACCCCCGGAATAGAAGCGATCTCTTTTGGTTTGAGCTGGGCATAGCAGCCGGTGATCACCACAAAACTCTCGGGCGACTTGCGCTGGATGCGGCGTACCAGTTGGCGGCACTCTTTATCGGCATTGTCGGTAACGGAACAGGTATTGATCACATACACGTCGGCCAGGTCGTCAAATTCCTTTTTCTCGAAACCTTCACTTTCCATTAGCCGGGAAAGGGTGGAGGTCTCGGAAAAGTTCAATTTACAACCCAAAGTGTGAAAGGCTACCGAACGCTTCTTTTCCATAGAGGGCGCAAAGATAAGCCATATAAGAATTATGGGGGTTGAGGGCCTGTTTTATGACTAAAATGTGTTTAATTCGCCTCACTAATCCTGTATAATATGAACTCCCGGAGAACAGTCCCTCTTTTATTGGCCATTATACTGATCGGATTCCTGCTTTCGAATCGCCATTGCAATAAACATACGCCTGTAGTGCCGGCCAGTCCGCCCGCGGCAACAGCTCCTTCACCCAGCGAGCCAACAGGTACAACGATCCAGGATGAAGGGTTGAACCGGAACCCTTCCCGCATGCACTATACCAGGCATGTTCGCTGTAGAATGGGTTGCCGGCATATAGATGAGGCAGAGATTTTACAAATACTCAAAAACGGAACCATCAACTACCGGAAAAGCGAACTGGAAGGTGAGCCCTGCCGGCATAAATATGCGGTGGAAGGTAATACCAGCGACAACCAGCGTTTGCGCGTGATATTCGCCCCCTGCGGGGATGAGATGACCGTGGTTACCTGCATCGACCTCGATAGGGAATGGCCCTGCGATTGCCCCGGTGATCATCATTGACATTTTCAATTTTATTTACAATTATTGGGCTATGTTTGTCCGTCTTTTAAAATAGAAAACCAGTATGCAGTTTAAGAGAATTAACAACATGGTGGGATGGGTAGTCTGTGCCATCGCCTGCGCCGTGTATATTTTAACCGCAGAAGCAGGAGGCAGCTTCTGGGATTGCGGTGAATTTGTGAGCAGTTGTTTCAAGGTGCAGATACCGCACCCACCCGGGGCGCCTTTGTTTGTGATATTGGGCCGCCTGTTCATCATCCTTTTTGGTAATAACCCCATGGGGGCTGCCAAAGCGGTGAACATAATGAACGCGCTGGCCAGTGGTTTTACCATCCTGTTCCTTTTCTGGACCATCACGCATTTTGCGCGTCGCATCATGAATGTGAAGACCAGTGATGTGATCACCGGCTCGCAGGCCTGGGCCATCATGGGTGCCGGTATGGTAGGCGCTTTTGCATACACTTTTACCGATTCGTTCTGGTACAGTGCGGTGGAAGGCGAGGTATATGCTTTGTCGTCTTTCTTTACAGCTATTGTGTTTTGGGCCATCCTCAAATGGGAGAACCATGCCGATGAGCCCGGCGCCGATCGCTGGATCGTTTTTATCTGTTACATGATGGGATTGTCTATCGGCGTTCACCTGTTGAACCTGCTTACGATCCCCGCCATTGTAATGGTGTATTATTTCCGCAGAAGACCTTCTTTCAACTATAAATTGATTCGCACCTGGTTCATCAGGTTATCCCTGATTGGCGGTGTGTTGGCTTTCATCCTGGCTTTGATTGCTGCCAATGGCGAAGCGAGTGAAGAGCGTGGTATTGGTATGGATGGAACGATGGCAGGATTGGTTGTGCTGGGCGTTGGTGCGGCCATCGGACTCCTGCTGCTGGCAGAGCGATATAAAAAAGACAAGAAAGAATACTATGGAGGTATCTATATCTTTTTTGTATTGGGATGTGTGATCACCGGCCTGGTGCAGGTAGGGGTGATCCAGTATTCCGTTAAAATGGCCGGCACATTCGACCGCTGGTTCGTGAACGGTATGGGATTGCCTTTCTTCTACGGTTTCGCTTTCTTTTTCATTCTCCTCGCAGTGGTGCTCTGGTATGGATTCCGGTTCGCTGCTAAAAAAGGCTGGACTTACCTGCGCCTTGGATTATGGTGTTTGTCTTTCATGCTCATGGGATATAGTACGTATGTAACCACCATGATCCGCAGTAATGCCGATCCGGCCATTGATATGTACAATGTAGACAATCCCATCAGCCTGGTAGGTTACCTGGGTCGTGACCAGTATGGAGATTTTCCATTGGTATACGGACAGAAATTCACTGCCGATCTGAAGGACGTGAAGAATACCGGCATGCGTTATGAAAAAGCGAGGAACAAGTATATTGAAGTAGGTCCGGATAAAAAATACGTTTACGCACCCGAAGACAAAATGGTGTTTCCCCGCGTATGGGATGCGAGCAATGAACAGAACCATGCCGATTATTATGCAGCTTTCCTGGGCATCGGCAGGATGAAAGACGGTTCTTATGAGCGGCCGCCGAACCAGGTAGACAATGTGAAGTTCTTCATTGGCTACCAATCGTACTGGATGTATTTCCGCTATTTCATGTGGAATTTTGCGGGCAAACAAAATGATAATCAGGGATTGTTCACCGGCAATGTAAGGGATGGTAACTGGATTACCGGTATTCCTTTTGTTGACAGGATATTCTATGGCGATCAGAGCGCCATGCCCGATAGCCTCAAGAATAATAAATCGAACAACAAACTGTTCGCATTACCATTGATACTTGGCTTGATAGGCTTGTTCTATCATTTCAAAAAGCGTGGCGATGATGCGGTGACGAATTTCTTGATGTTTTTCTTCACCGGCTTTGCCATTGTAATTTATTTGAACCAGGCAGGCTTCCAGCCACGTGAGCGTGACTATGCTTATGTGGGCAGCTTCTATGCTTTTGCAGTATGGGTAGGATTGGGTGTATTGAAAGTGCGCGACTGGCTGAGCAAAGCGGCATCACAAGCTACCGCTTCGATCCTGGCCACCCTTATCTGTTTGCTGGCAGTACCGGTAGTGATGGCACAGCAGGAGTGGGACGACCACGACCGTAGCCAGAAACAATTAGCGCGCGACCTGGCCAAAGATTATCTCGAAAGCTGCGCACCCAATGCCATCCTCTTTACATTCGGCGATAACGATACTTACCCGCTGTGGTACGCACAGGAAGTGGAAGGTATCCGACCCGATATACGCGTGATCAACTATAGCCTGTTGGGTATCGACTGGTACATCAATCAACTGCGTTATAAAGTGAACCAGAGCAATCCTATCGATGTAGTATGGACGCCTGAACAGATAGAAGGTGATAAACGGAATTATATCCTCTATCGCCCCAAACCCGGCATCCCCGAAGATCGTTTTTATGATCTGTATGATATGATGAAGAATTATGTCGGTAACGATGACCCTGCGAAGATGGAAGACAGAGGAGGTGGAGAAAGCGTTAATACCTATCCTGTAAAGAAAATGTCGGTAGCGGTAAACAGGGACTATGTGCTGAAGAATGCAACCGTTAACGCAACGGACAGTGTAGTGTCTGAAATGCGTTTTGAAATACCCAAAAATGCGTTGATGAAGAACGACCTGGCAGTACTGAATGTGATCGCTGCCAACAAATGGAACAGGCCAATTTATTTCACCCAGCCATCGGTAGAGCTTGGATTCGACCAGTATCTCCGCCGCGACGGACTCAGCTTCAGGCTGGTGCCTGTGATAGGCAGCCGTGTGAATACAGATTGGATGTTGGATAAGGCCCTGCATAAATTCGCTTTCGGCAATGCGCAGATCAAAGGCGTGTATTATGATGAAGAGAATCGCAGGCACCTGAATACCATCCGTACGGCTTATGCGGAGCTGGGCAATGATCTCGCCAACAAAGGGCGCAAGGAAGATGCGCGTAAAGTGCTGAACCTGGCCGATAAGATGATGGACCCTGCCAATTTCGATTATGGCATGACCAGCAGGGGCAATATGCACAACCGCAATTCGCTGTTGTTCCTGGAATCCTGTTATCTCGCCGGCGATTCGGCCTTGGCGCAGAAAGTATCTGCTTCGGTGAAAAAAGACCTGCAACAGCAACTCCGTTATTATAATTCACTCAGTGGTACCATGGCAGATAACCTGGCTGATGAAAGGAGGTTTGCTGATAATTACCTGCAGGCATTGCAGCAGATGCAGGCGATGTACAATCCTGCTTCAACACTGAAGGGGTTAACGCCTGCGGACAGCAGTAAAAAATAAGATCAACTTATATCACGATACGAGCAGCCGGACTTTAGTCCGGCTGTTTTTTCATGTGTCAATTGGATGGAAAAGAGGAAGTGGTCGCATTTTGCGACCACTTGCATGCAGTTGATTTGCAGTTAACAATGAAAACTGTCTCTAAATTTAGATAACTTTCTGTCCAGATTTTGCTGAAGATTTACAGTTGGTGAAATGTTTGCGCCTTTATGGTATGGAGTCAATTTAATGACGATAATAACGACAGGTAAAAGTATAAGTGAATACATACAAGAGAGTGTGGATTTCGATACAAAAAATAAGAAACCATGATTATGAATTTTTATAATAATATTTTTGCATCTACATATAGATGCTATGATAGGTATGAAAAATCGCCAAAACTTAAAGCAGCTTCTTTTACGTTCATGTGTATGTTTGGAACATTAGCTTTAATATTAGTAATGGTAAGAAACTTATTATCTATTGATCTTTCAAGGCTGCATAATAACGCTGAATTCAAACTTTCTTTTTTTTTAATTGGTATTGGCCTCCTAGTACTTGTTTGGAAATACTATTCAGAGGATAAAGTTGACCTTGTTCTAAAAAAATTTGAAGAAAACCCAATTTGGAAAAGAAGGTTATGGGGTTATATTAGTGTAATATTTTTTATTCTGCAATGGAGTGTGTTTATTTATCTCTTATGAACGTAGATCTTAGGGAACCTCGCCGATGCTTTTCTTGCTGCAAAAGAAGCGTATGAAAATCCAACAGCTGGAAATATTACTAAAGCTGCGCTTAAAACAGGATTACTTTTTGTAAAGACAAATCCAATTGTAGAATCTTTTATTGTAGCTGCGGATTTAAGTGGGTTAACTAATGCGCTTTTTAAATGGCAAATTTAATATATGAAGACAGTAAAATTTGTGGCATATTTATTTTATCGGTATTACTCGACAGGTCCGTTAAGCGATATACCATATTTTAGCACACTTTGTGCTTTGGTTATGATGTTTGGCTGACCTCCCTCCGGATTTCGGGCATCCCTAAGTTGGAGAATTCAGACTGTTTGAAGGATAAAAAAACTCTTTATGAAGGTATGTATTTTCCGGTGAAGCCGACAGATTTTCTGTAGCTGCAAAATACATCCCTTCATGAAGAGGAACCTTGGGTACGTTTTTTTCCTTTCGCTCTTTTGATTGTTTTATCAGTTGTTCATCTACTACTTCAGCAGGCGTCTTACCATTTAAAGAACTGTGCGGTCGATAGTGATTATATTCCGCTACCCAACCACTTATTTTCTCATAAGCATCCTCCAGAGATAGGAACCAGTGCGTATTTAAGCATTCATCGCGGAATGATCCGTTAAAGGACTCGATGAATGGATTGTCAGTGGGCTTTCCAGGTCGGGAATAATCCAAAGTGACTTTGTTTTCATATGCCCATTTATCCAGATCCTTACTGATAAACTCACTTCCGTTATCCACCTGGATTCTTTCCGGAACGAGTTGATTTTGTTTTTTCAGCGCTTCCATTACTTCCACGACGTCTGTTCCTTTTAACGACTTTCCCACTCGTATCGCCTGACAAAAGCGACTAAAATTATCCACTACAGTTAAGCATCGGAACCGGTTGCCATTAAAGAGATTATCTGAAACGAAATCCATGCTCCAACATTGGTTTAAACTATTGTTTTCCACTCGTTCCAGCCGATGGGCGGCTGCTTTGTTGCGCCTGGGGCGCTTACTTCTTAAATTCAATCCTTCTTCCTTGTAAATCCGGTACACGCGGTTAGCGCCGTCCTTCCATCCTTCTCTTCTAAGAACCATAAAAATCCGCCATAGACCATATCGGACACGAACAGCTGCAATCTCTTTAATCCTTTGTCTCAATGGACCATCAGGCCTTCTATGCGCTTTATAATACCAACCCGAGCGATGCATGCATACCACTTTGCAGGCACGTTGAACAGACACACGATATTGATCACGCAGTCGCTGAACACATACTTTAAGCTGTCGCAGCTTCAGGGATTTTTTTTTAACACGTCCTGAAGCATCTGCTTATCCAGGGTCAGGTCTGCCACTATCTGCTTTAAGCGGTAGTTCTCTTCTTCCAACTGGCGCAGCCGCCGAAGTTCAGACACCCCAAGACCACTATACTTTTTCTTCCAGTTGTAAAAGGTCGCTTCTGAAATGCCCATCTTACGACAAACCTCATCCACTCGTGTGCCAGTATCGGCTTGCTTGAGCGCGAAGGCAATTTGCTGCTCGGTAAATTTTGTCTTTTTCATGGCCGTATTGCTTTTAAAAGTTACACAATTTTGGCCCGATTCTCTACTTTATATATGCCCGGTTTTTTGGGGAGAGGTCATGGCCTTCATTTATTTCAAGTCGCAGTAATATTTGATGGAATGCATTTAATACCGACAGACGGAAGTCAGGCGAAGGCCAGTAATTTCTTGAAAATGGGGCTATTCCTAGCACCAATATTTCTTTTGGTTGCTATACTAATAAAAAAGCCAGAGTTAGAACAAATGCAATACGATGAAAGTAAAATTAAAAAAGGGAACATACTCCTAATTCTCTATATCGTGCTGTCATTCACTTTGCTAGTTTTTTTAATTCTATTGAAAAAAGGAAAACTTTGATGCGTGAAAACTGTTCATAAATTTAGATAACTTTCGGTTCATATTTTGCTGATGACTTACAGGTAAAACAATGAATAAATACAAAATTGTCCCATTTTTTTTAATGACTTCGGTTTGTTTTTTTTCATGCACAGGATATGTCGATAAAACGCCATTACAGTATAGATACTACAATGGATTTAATTCAAGAATGGTAACTAGTAAAGACAAAGACGAAATTTTATCACGTCTTTATAATATGCTGTCCCTCGGAAAATCTCCCTTTGTGCCAATCAAGGCATTTAGCAAATCAAATACGGTTATCAGCATTGATTCGCTGATTTATAGCCCCGATAAAACAGGCATTGTAGCTTTGATAATTACTAAGACTTCAAGGAATTCCATAGAAAATGGCTCTCTTGTTAAAGTCGTTTATGACGGCAATTATTTATTTGTTAAGAAAGATTCTCTACTGCCGTATTATAAAATCTATGATTATAGCTCGATAAATTTCGTAAATTTTAGCAGTTACTTCGAACTGAAAGAAACCTTGCGAGAATATTGTTTTGGCCGTAGGGCTACAGAAGATCCTTATTCGAATAATGAGCCAAGATATAATATGGACGATATACGCTTTTGGAAAGGGGATCAATTCAGGAAAATTTACTCAGACACCTCTTATATAAAATAACGGTGACGTAATGACATTGCAATACTCAATTTCAAGCTTGTATGAACGATGAGGCAACAGATAGTATTACTAAATTCCTAAAAGGAAATGAATACATTTAACCTTAAAACGTTAATCTTCTAAAGTTAGTAAATGTTTGATCTATTCTATAAAATATGGATGGATTGCATACGAAGAGCAAAACAACAGTCTGCTAATAAAGAAAGCTGGCAGCTTGGTACAATGATCTTTATGACTTTGGCAATGTCAGCTAATTTTATTTTAGCTATGACAGTTTTAGAAAAGCTCGTTTTTAAAAAGTATTTTTATAAGATTGATTTGCCTTTTTTACCAACACGGATAAATAACTTGCTGGCTTACTTGTTATTATTTATTCTTCCTTGTATCATAGCCAATTATTTACTGATATTCCGAAAAAAGCGATATGAAAAACTTTTGCCAAGATATAAATATTATAACGGCAAGGTTTTTCTCACTTATTTTTTAATTTCTATGTTTCTACCAATTGTATTATTATGGGTTGGCATTATTTTTTTCAAATAGTTTTTTAAATCTATCGGCTGTATCGACCCCTTAATTGTCGAACCGATTTATAACCATGATCACACTGAATAAAATAAAAATCTATGAACGTTATAAAGCGGATGTAGATGCATTTGGTCGATTTGCTTTATAAATTTTCTTTCGATGACGTTATGAATATTGAATTAGAAGAAGCGATGAAATTATACGTTAATTAAAAGATAGATTCCATAAGGTAATTCACTATCTAAGGATGGTTACCGATCCGCTGATCACCTGCCTGCCGCTTTTCGGGTTGATGATATAATAATACGTGCCTACCGGCAGTGGTTTTCCGTTCATCGTGCCATCCCAGGGAGTCGCATATCCTGTAGAGCTGAAAACCACCTGCCCGTAACGGTTGAATACCTGTACCATTACCCCCGGATAGGTATCAAGGTACCTGATCTGCCAGGTATCATTGATGCCATCTCCATTGGGAGAAAAAGCATTGGGCACTTTAAGGTGTTTCAGCAACCTGATAAAAACCGTATCACTTACAGAACAGCCACCGGATCCCGTCAATTTCAGCGTATAGGTAATATTGCCTGTGGGCATCAATTGCGGACTTGCAACGGTATCACTGCTTAGATAAGTAGCCGGCGTCCATTGAAAGCGCAGCGATTGCCCATAATAGAACCTGGGTTTGAGCATGACCGTCTCGCCTTCCAGTACGCTGATCGATGGATCGAGTACCAGGTGGGGGTTGGGGAATACCATCACGTCCTTCGAAACAGTATCACTGGAACAACCCAGCGCATTGAAAAAATAATACCTGATCGCAAACCTGCCGGAATCCGTGAACCGTTTCCACGGGTTCTGCTCGGCAGCAACAGTTCCATTTGCAAGATCCCACACCCATTTTACTGCATGGCCTCCCGAACCATTCCCCTGGCCTTTGAATGCAATGGTACCATCCTGGCAAACCGTATCGGGTGTAGCGGTAAAACCGGCTTTGGGTTGCGGCCTCACGGCAACAGTAACAACTGTATCGGCTGGGTTGCCTCCCTTGTTCATGATACAGGCATTGGTATCGGTAACGCTTTTGATAACATACCTGGTGGTAACACCGGGAGTAACCGGGAAAGTATAAAGAGACGCCGTAATATGGGTAAGCGTATCTGTGCCGGTACCATCTGAATACAAAAGGCTCCAGGGCGGGCTGCCCGTTAGTTGCAGGGTTAGCATTTTACTGGCGCCATAACAAATCGTATCGCTTCCTTTTAATGTAACCGTAGGAACAGGGTGTACGGTTACCGTTATGCTGTCTGTAAAATTGCCGCAGGCTTGCTGACTGGCTGTTACATAATAGGTTCCGGAATTCACAGCAGTGGGGTTGCTGATCACCGGGTTGTATTGATTGCTGGTAAAATGATTGGGACCTCTCCACTGGTAAGTGGTATTGGATATGAGGGTGGATGACAGTTGGATATCGTTGCCCACGCATTGTGCACTGTTCACAACCGGCGATAAATTAATACTACCATAATTGGAAAAATAACCGAACACACTGCCCGAAGCACCATTCAGGAAGCCCAGGTGGAATAAGCCGGATGTGTTGGAAACCACGGTGGGTACACCGGGTGTAATCAGGTTATCGATATTGCCCAGGTTGGCCACGGATATTCTTGCAGCCATCCATTGACCATTGGTGCTGGGTACTGCATTAAAAAGGTTTGCAGTAATGATGCCTGCCTGGCCATTCAACAAAAAACTACCTGTCTCTGTATTCCTGCAAAGGATGTTCAGGTAAAAGGGTGTATTGGCAGACCGTACAAAAGTGACCAATTGTGAGCCCGTGCATTTGATGCTGGGCAGGTTGGCAGTAGCCATTTCACAGCCGGTTCCTGTTAACTGGTATAAATAAACCGGGTTGCTGGTAACAATATAAGCCGAGGGGTCCGTTAACAGCCCTTCGTAAATTTGTCCGCGATTGATGGTGGCGGCAATAGTGCCATTTATCGTAATCGTTGTGCCATCTGTAGTAGCCAGGATATAATAATAATCGCCCACAGTACCATCGACTGTCAACATACCCCGTACAATGATGAACTCCTTTCCATTACTGTTTTCCGGTATGAGCTGGTCTCCCACCAGGTCGCGACATCCTGTTAGCGGGCCAATGGAGTCATCATAAATAGTAACACATACAGGTTTGGTTGCTTTTACACTGCTTCCCGCAAGATGAAGACTACCTGCAATGCCCGCTGCCACTACCGCATAGGTTTGTCCCTTGTTTAAAACAATGGTAAACACCTGGCCCGGCGAGTGCCCTGCCATGTCCGGATTCGTTAATGAAATATCAACTGAAGTATTGTCTTCTGTTGCCACAATCACAAATCCGTTCCTGGGTTGCGGCGTATAGGAGCCATTGGGAAAACGAGTTTGTCCGGGTATCATGAATTGCAGCCCCTTACTGATCGCTCCTTTCAAAGAAAAGATCTCGGGATTATAGTACGTCGTTCCTCTTTTTCCCTCTACTTCATAATAGGCAGATATCTTAGCCGTAGCACTGATTCGGATGCCGTAGTTCAGCACGGTATTAGCGGGTTTGTTTTCAATGATCTCTAACTGACCGGTAAGGTCAACTGTTGTAGCGGCATAGGGGTTGAGGTGAATATGGTAGGGTTGAAAAGAAGGGTTGGCAGGTTGGCTAATGATGATATCCGCAGCTTGTGCATAGCTGGATAACCTTACAACGATGGGCGTATCGGAATGCCCGGGTGTAACGGCAGGCGCCGCAAACCAAAAAGAAGTGTCTGATTGTGCATGGCCACCAACAGAAATAAGAAGTAATAGGCATCCCCACAAAAAAGACTGTACTGCTTTCATTACTGGTTAGGTTGTTTTGTTTCGTTTTTCACCAGTGCATCATACAACACTTCAACCGGATGCAGTGCCTTTCGACCGGTACCATCCTTGATCTGGTGGCGGCAACTGGTGCCGGGTGCGGCAATGATGGTGTCTGCCGGCTGTTTGCGTACGGTTGGCAATAACACCAGTTCCCCTATCTGCATCGACAGGTTATAATGTTCTTTCTCATAGCCGAAAGAACCGGCCATGCCACAGCAACCGGAGGGTATGAGCTCCACCTGGTAGTTTTCGGGCAGGGACAATATTTTTACTGAGGGGGCTGTGGAAGAGATGGCTTTTTGCTGGCAATGTCCATGCAATTTGATCTGCTTCTTTTCGACGGTGAATTGTTCTTTTTTGATGCGGCCATTGGCTATTTCACCGGCGATGAATTCATCTACCATGAAAACGTTTTTAGCTAAATTCTTTGCTGCATCTAATTGTTCATCAGATGCCAGGTCGGGGTATTCATCCCTGAAAGTAAGGATGGCCGACGGTTCAATTCCTATTAAAGGAGTGGATTCGGTAATGAGGGGACTCAAAGCCGCAATATTCCTGTTGATGATCTTTTGTGCATTCCTGATCAGCCCTTTGGAAAGCCAGGTACGGCCGCTTTCTTCGTGTTGCGGGATGATCACTTCATAGCCTAATTTTTCCAGTAACAATATCGTGGTGATGCCAATATGCGCATCGTTGTAATTGGTGAATTCGTCACAAAACAAGTATACCCTTCTTTTGCCTTTCACTGTCAATGCTGCCTGGTGTTGTTTATACCAGCTTAATAAGGTCTTCTCCGATAATGCAGGCATGCTGCGTTTAACGGCAAACCCCGAGATCTTTTTGATCAGGGTACCTGTGATCCGGTTACCGATAATGAAATTATACACCGACGGCATCAGCGATCCTAATTTTGCAGAAGCGGAAAAATTAGCGATCAACTTCGACCGGAAGGGTACCCCATTGGCATCATAATACTGCTGCAGGAATTCAGCTTTTAATTTGGCCATGTCTACATTGGAAGGGCATTCAGATTTGCAGGCTTTACAACTCAAACACAGGTCCATTACATCGTAGATCTCCCGGTGGTTAAAGCGGTTTGGTTTTTCCGACCTGGTAAGGAATTCACGCAGGATATTGGCCCTTGCCCTGGTTGTGTCTTTTTCATCCCTTGTAGCCATAAAAGAAGGGCACATTGTTCCGCCCGATAGATGTGATTTGCGGCAATCGCCCGACCCATTGCATTGCTCTGCGTGTTGCAAAATATCCTGTTGATGGAAGCGGAAGATGGTGTTGAATGCAGGAGTAGATTGTCCCGGTGTGTACCGCAACATCGTATTCATGGGTGGTGTGTCAACAATTTTATTCGGGTTGAAGATATTGGCCGGGTCCCAGGTATATTTTATTTCCCTTAAAAGCTGGTAATTCTTTTCGCCCACCATCTGTTTGATGAATTCTCCGCGCAGCCTTCCATCACCATGTTCACCACTCAGTGAACCCTGGTATTTTTTTACCAGCGTAGCCACTTCTTCTGCAATGGTCCTGAACAGTTGGTTGCCTTCTGTTGTTTTCAGGTTGATAATAGGCCGGAGATGGATTTCGCCCGAGCCGGCATGTGCATAATGCACCGAATACAAACCATGCTTTTTCAATATCTCATTAAAATCGCGGATATAAGCAGGCAGGTCATCCACATCAACAGCCGTGTCTTCAATAACCGGAACGGCTTTATCATCGCCGGGTAAATTACCCAGGAGACCCAATCCTGCTTTCCGGAGTGTCCATATTTTCTTCGTGTCCTCTCCAAACAATACAGGGAAATGATAGCCCAGTCCTGCTGCCCGCATTTCGGCTTCTACAGCTTTTGTTATTTCCAGTATCTCTTCGCGCGTAGACCTGGTAAATTCAATAACCAGGATAGCGCCGGGGTCGCCCTGTACAAAAAAACGGTTTTTGCTTTGTTCAATATTGTCTTTGGTGCATTCCAGTATATAGTGATCGATCAATTCACTGGCGCTGGGCCGGTATTTGAGTCCAATGAGGTTGGCATGCAATGATTCATCTATCGAATTAAAATGAACACAGAGCAATCCTGTTTCCTTCGGGGGCAGCGGTACCACATTTAATTTTACTTCCGTAATAAATGCCAGTGTGCCTTCCGAACCGGCTATCAGTTTGCAGAAGTTGAAATCTTCTCCGCCTGCCGTGAAGGGGGCGGTCTCCACTAAAAGGTCAACGGCATAACCGGTATTCCTTCTTTCCACTGTTTTTCGGGGAAATTCTTTCCTGATTTCTGCCTGGTTGTCGTAGTTGCCTAAGAGGCTGCGTATTTTTTTATAGATCGCGCCTTCGAGATTATCCAATTCGCATTTTTCATGGAAAGCATCGATAGATAAGGCGTTGAATACGGCTTCTGAACCATCGCTCAACAAAGCCTTTACTTCTAATAGATGTTCTCTTGTACTCCTGTACACAACAGAATTAGAACCGCAGGAATTATTACCCACCATGCCACCGATCATAGCGCGGTTGGCGGTTGAGGTCTCCGGACCAAATAATAAACCATGAGGTTTCAGGAATAGGTTCAGCTCATCCCGAACTACGCCAGGTTGTACGCGTACCCAGTGTTGGGCGGTGTCCAATGCTATTATTTCGGTAAAATATTTCGACACGTCAACAATGATACCGTTGCCCACTACCTGTCCGGCTAAAGAAGTGCCGGCCGTTCTTGGGATAAGCGAAGTTTTTTCCCTGTTGGCAAAAGCGATCAGTTTCTTCAGGTCTTCTTTTGATTTGGGAACAGCAACCGCCAGTGGCATTTCCCGGTAGGCCGATGCGTCTGTTGCATACAGGGTACGCATGGTGGTATCGGTATATAGCATCCCTTCTAATTGCTCAGATAGTTCTTGCAGCTTCACATTCATTATAAGATCATTTATTCTTTTTGTTCTGTTACTCAAACAGCCTTTTCATTTTCGGCTTAAATTTAGACGTTTATCTCTGATTTTAAACTGCTTGCGATTTAGGGATACTTACATGTTACTATTCAAACTCATTGATGATGAATTTTGTTTAAATATTCGACATGAATAAATTCTGATGTCGAATCAGTGGCTACGCTTTCTTATTTAATGTCAAATCTTCCTTATTTCATTCCAATAACTTGCAAATCAATGCTTTAGCTGTTCTGTTGTGTTCAAATGGAGCATCCCACCACACTGTGGATGTGACACTCTATACTACAGCACGGCACGCACAGTGTGGTGGATGCGGTGCACTATGCTACAGCACGGCACGCACAGTGTGGTGGATTCGGTGCACTATGCTACAGCACGGCGCCCACAGTGTGGTGGATGTGGTGCACTATACTACAGCACGGCGCCCACAGTGTGGTGGATGTGGTGCACTATACTACAGCACGGCGCGCACAGTGTGGTGGATTCGGTGCTCTATACTACAGCACGGCGCGCACAGTGTGGAGGATGCGGTGCTCTATACTACAGCACGGCGCGCACAGTGTGGTGGATTCGGTGCACTATGTTACAGTACGGCGTCCACAGTGTGGTGGATTCGGTGCACTATGCTACAGTACGGCATCCACAGTGCTGAGATATTGACGAATAAGTTAATTCCGTTGTCTCGTCAAGAGTGGATGATCATGTGAGATACATCGTAGTGAACAGTAATCCATAAAACTGCTGCTGATTCTTAGGTTAACTCCAATTTTCGTAAATTGCAGTAGATATGAAAGGCCATCGTTTTATAAAATTCGATCCTACAGAGAGGAGTTTGGATAAGTTTGAACAATTGCTGAATATTTTCATGCAGCTGCTCACCTATACCAATGGAGATGCTTCAGAAGCCCTGCAATGGCTCAATGAGCTCGACAGGCAATACCAACTCACCAACCCCGATTATGGTTTGGGCGATTTCATCGATGAACTGAAAGAAAACGGGTACTTGCAAGAGAACCAACAAGATGGGAGCCTCAACATCACTAAAAAATCGGAGCAAACCATCCGCAAACGGAGCCTCGAAGAGATATTCGGTAAGCTGAAGAAAACCAAACAGGGCAATCACCAGACTTTCAAACCCGGGCAGGGCGATGAAAGCAACTCCGATACCCGCCCCTTCCAGTTTGGCGATATGCCCGAACAGATTGATTTCACCGAGAGCATCCGCAACGCACAGATCAACCATGGCGTCAGCAGCTTCAACATGCAGGAAGACGACCTGGTGATCAGGGAAAGTGATTTTAAAACGCAAACTTCTACCGTGCTGATGATCGATATCTCTCACTCGATGATCCTCTATGGAGAAGATCGCATTACCCCGGCTAAAAAAGTAGCCATGGCATTGAGTGAACTGATCACTACAAAATACCCGAAAGATACCTTGGATATTGTGGTGTTCGGTAATGATGCATGGAGCATAGAAATCAAAGACCTGCCTTACTTGCAAGTGGGGCCTTATCATACTAACACGGTAGCCGGACTGGAACTGGCCATGGATATCCTGCGCAGGCGCAAGAACCCGAACAAGCAGATATTCATGATCACCGATGGTAAGCCTACCTGCTTGAAAATTGGTAAACGTTATTATAAAAATAGTTTTGGCCTCGACAGGAAAGTGGTGAACCGCTGCATCAACCTGGCGGCCCAGTGCAAGAAACTCAAAATACCCATCACCACTTTTATGATCGCATCGGACCCTTACCTGCAAAATTTTGTGCAGGAGTTTACAGAGATGAACAATGGTAAAGCATTCTTTGCATCGCTCGACAACCTGGGGGCTTTTATATTCAGGGATTTTGAAAGTGGAAAAAGAAAAACAGTGTATTAAACGATCATGAACATTCAACATATCAAAACCCTGGGCGAATTAAAAAAGTCAGGGTACCAGCCAAGATCAATCAAAGAAGAAGTACGCAGCAACCTGATAGAAAAGATCAGGAACAAAGAAAACCCTTTCACAGGTATTATGGGATATGAAGATACTGTGATACCCGACACAGAAAGGGCGCTGTTGAGCAAACACAATATCCTTTTCCTGGGTCTCAGGGGACAGGCCAAGACCCGTATGGCCCGGCAGATGGTGGATCTTTTAGACGAATACATCCCGGTAATCGCAGGCACTGAAGTGAATGATGACCCGCTGAACCCCTTGAGCAAATTTGGAAGGGATATGGTGGCCGAGCATGGCGATGAAACCCCTGTGCAATGGTTGCACAGGAGCGATCGCTACGGAGAAAAGCTGGCTACACCCGATGTAAGCGTGGCCGACCTGATCGGCGATATCGACCCGATCAAAGCCGCCAACCTCAAGTTGAGCTTTGCAGATGAAAAAGTGATCCATTACGGCATCATCCCCCGCAGCAACCGCGGCATTTTTGTGATCAACGAATTGCCCGACCTACAGGCGCGCATACAAGTATCGCTGTTCAATATTTTGCAGGAAGGCGATATACAAATACGCGGCTTCAAACTGCGCATGCCCCTGGATATTTTATTTGTGTTCACCGCCAACCCCGAAGATTATACCAACAGGGGAAGCATTGTAACGCCGCTGAAAGACCGGATAGAAAGCCAGATACTCACGCATTATCCCAAAGACATAGAAACGGCGCTGATGATTACCGAACAGGAAGCGGATGTGCCAAAAGCCCAACAAGAGATTGTACGTGTGAGCGAGCTTGTAAAGAGGCTCATCGAACAAGTGGCATTTGAAGCAAGGGTGAATGAATATGTTGACAAGAAAAGCGGTGTGAGCGCCCGTCTCAGCATCGCTGCTTATGAAAATGCGATCAGCAGTGCAGAAAGAAGATCCATCTTGTTCCGCGAAAAACAAACGCAGGTATGGATCAGCGATTTAACAGGGATCATTCCCGCTATCACCGGTAAAATAGAATTGGTGTACGAAGGCGAACAGGAGGGCCCTTACCAGGTAGCCCTGAACCTGCTCGATAAATCGATCCGTACCGTTTTCTCACAATATTTTCCCAATCCCGATCAACTCAAGAAAAAAAGGAATACCGGCAAACGTTCAATAGAAGAAAAAGAACCGGAGAACCCGTACAGAGCCATCACCCGCTGGTTCGATGCAGGCAATCACCTCGACCTGCTGCTCGATATGAAAGACGAAGACCGTGTGGCTAAACTTTACCAGGTAAGCGGATTACACGCAGTGGTTAAAAAATATTATCCGCAAGCCAACGAGCAGGAAACGACTTTGCTGATGGAATTGCTGCTGCATGGTCTCGCCGCTTATTCCATGCTCAGCAAAAAAATGATTGGCGCAAGAATTGAATTCAAAGACCTGATGGGCAGCATGATGAACCTGAACCAGCTGGAACTCGGCGAAGAAACCGATGAACCGGATGGAGATGATTACCAGTCATAGTAAGTTGCCCACGATCAGATCCTGATACCGAATGATACGCCGCCGTATAGGAATACAGAAGAGTTGGGTGTTTTCACGGGACTTAAAAATATGCGGGAAGTGAAACCTCTTTTGAGTGGCTGGTACCTGTATCCCAACGTGGCATGCCAGATCATATCATCCGGACGATCAGGTGCAGTTGCAGGTGTTGACTCATCTTTCTCTGTAACAGCCGGGTTGGAAGACATGTTACCCACGAAAGTCATACCGGCGCCCAGTTCAAAATAATTTCCTTCTTTACCCATGAGGTAATTCAGCTCCAACGGAAAAGTAAGGTGTGGCTTGGTTTCAGTAAGTATATCAGATACAGGTTTCGACAGCAGGATAGTGCCCAGTCCGGCTCTGAAACCGAAACCTTTTTCGCCAGTGAAACGCCGGTCGTAATTGATGGAAATAATTCCTCCGGGACCACCCACATCGCCATAGATATTCAACGCAGGCCCTGCAACGGGAAGTGATGACTGTTTGATTTGTGCACCGGCAGTATGGTAAAGCATGAGTAAGCAGCATGCCCATAAAAGGTTTAGCCTTGTTCTCATAGTACTTGTTTCTGTATCTATGATACGGGCCTAAAAGCGTGTGTTGCCTGTAAAGAAAAATCTTGTCAGATCATGTCCTTCAGTTTCTCTACCACCGCATCGATCTCGGCCTTTGTATTGTTTTTGCAGAAAGAGAAGCGAACGGTAACCTGGTTGGGGTTGTGGTTGATGGCGCGGATCACATGCGAGCCCTGGTCGGCCCCGCTGGTACAGGCGCTGCCGCCGCTGGCGCATATATTGTTGATGTCGAGGTTGAACAGGATCATCTCGCTTTTTTCTGTCTTGGGAAAGCTTACACTCAATACAGTATACAGGCTTCGTCCTAATGGATCGCCGTTGAAAGAAATACCCTTGATGTGTTTTTTCAACTGTTCCATCAGGTATACTTTCAATCCTTTGATATAGCTGCTGTCTTGTTCATGATGCACGGTAGCCAGTTCCAACGCTTTGGCAAAACCAACGATGCCGTATAAATTTTCAGTACCGGCACGCATATTCCTTTCCTGACTGCCACCATGTACAAAGGGCTTGATCTTTACATTCTCATTAATATACAGCAGCCCTACGCCTTTGGGGCCGTGGAACTTATGACCGGCGCCGGTAATAAAATGCACCGGTGTATTGCGCAGGTCGAAGGGGAAATGCCCAACGGTTTGCACAGTATCGCTGTGAAAAATGGCTCCGTATAATTTACATAATTCTCCTACAGCATGGATGTCGAGCATATTGCCAATCTCGTTGTTCGCATGCATCAGCGTAACCAGGCATTTCTCTTCGCTTTCGGCCAGGATGCGCTCCAGGTCTTCCATGTCTATATGTCCGTTCGGTAACAGTTTTACATAGCTCAACGCTGCTTCGCCATTATGGTACAAATATTCCACCGTATGGGTGGTGGCATGGTGTTCAATAACGGAAGAGATAATATGCTTGCAGCCCAGGTCGCGCACGGCGGCTGTAATGGCCGTATTGCTGCTCTCGGTACCGCCGCTGGTAAAGAATATTTCTGCAGGATGTGCATTCAGCGTCTTGGCCACCGATTTGCGGGCATTCTCCACTGCCAGCCGGCTTTCACGCCCATAGCTGTAAATAGAGGAGGGGTTGCCGAAATGGGTGGTCAGGTAAGGCATCATGGCCTCCAGCACCTGCGGGTCTAATGCAGTAGTGGCTGCATTGTCGAAATAAATTCTTTCCATAGCACTGCAAAAGTAACGATACTACATCACTTCTTTGATGTCTTTCATCAGCTTGGCCGCCACATTGGCTGCTGTAGTCTCGAAGTTGCTCTCTGCATAGATGCGGATAATGGGCTCCGTATTGCTGGAACGCAGGTGCACCCAGTCGTTCTCGAACTCGATCTTGAGACCGTCTTCCGTGTTGATGGGATGCGATTTGTATTTCTTCTTGATATGATCGAATATCTTTTTCAGGTCGAACCCGTCGTGCAATTCGATCTTGTTCTTGCTCATGAAATAATTGGGATAGGTATTGCGCAACTGCTTGGCCGACTTTTTTTCCTTGGCCAGGTGGGTGAGAAACAGTGCAATGCCAATCAGTGCATCCCTTCCGTAATGGAGGTCGGGAACAATAATGCCGCCATTGCCTTCACCGCCGATCACGGCATGAACGGCTTTCATCTTGTTCACCACATTTACTTCACCTACAGCGCTGGGCGTATATGTGCCGCCATGTTTGATCGTCACATCTTTCAGGGCGCGGGTAGAAGACATATTGCTCACGGTATTACCTTTCCGCTGCGACAATACATAATCGGCCACGGCCACCAGGGTATATTCTTCGCCAAAAAGACTGCCGTCTTCACAAACAAAGCAAAGCCTGTCCACATCCGGATCTACCGCAATGCCAAGGTCGGCTTCCTGCTTGTTCACTTCATTGCATAATTCAGCCAGGTGTTCAGGCAAAGGTTCCGGGTTATGGGCGAACTTACCGTTCACTTCTCCGTTTAAAACAGTGATGTCCTTCACACCCAATGCTTTGAGCAGTTCCGGAACGGCAAAAGCGCCGCTGCTGTTGATGGCATCCAGCACTATCTTGAACTTTGCTTTTTTGATGGCTGCTGCATCTACCAGCGGGTAGTTCACAACGGCATCGATGTGTTGTTGTAAAGCAGTGTGATTAACCGTGTAGCTGCCCAGTTTATCAACAGATGCAAACGTATAGTTGTCTTTCGAAGCAATATCCAGCAGTTTGGCTCCGTCTTCACCGCTGATAAATTCTCCTTTCTCGTTCAGCAATTTTAATGCATTCCATTCTTTGGGATTATGGCTGGCTGTTAAGATAATGCCGCCCGCCGCTTTTTCAAATACCACCGCCATTTCAACAGTAGGTGTGGTGCTCAGTCCAAGGTCCACCACATCAATACCCAATGCATTCAGCGTACTGATGACGAGGCGTTGCACCATTTCACCACTGATCCTTCCATCGCGTCCTAACACCACCTTCCTGTTTTTAGCATGTTGCATCAGCCAGGTGCCATAGGCAGCGGTGAAACGAACAACATCCAATGGACTCAGGGTATCGCCAGGTTTGCCTCCAATCGTTCCGCGGATACCGGAAATACTTTTGATCAATGCCATGTAGGTGGGTTTAGATGGACTGCAAACATAATTGAAAATTTTTGTTTGTCCTGCAGCTGTAATTTTGCGGCATAAAGGACGAACATGCCGGATAAATCGTGGTATAAAGATTGGTTCAATTCGCATTATTATCATTTGTTGTACCAGCACAGGGATGAGGAAGAAGCCATGGCATTCATCAAAACCCTGATCGCTTACCTGAAACCTCCCTGCGGTTGCAGGATGCTGGACGTGGCCTGCGGAAAAGGCAGGCACAGCAAGGCATTGGCCGATATGGGTTTTGATGTTACCGGCATCGATCTTTCGGAAGCTTCCATCGCGGAAGCCAAAGCAGGTGAAGATGAGCACCTGCATTTTTACCAGCACGATATGCGCCTGCCGTTCTGGGTGAATTATTTCGATTATGCATTCAATTTTTTTACCAGCTTTGGTTATTTCAGAACCCGGCGCGAACACGATAATGCCATCCGCACCATTGCGCAAAGCCTGCAACACCAGGGATTGTTTGTGATCGATTACCTGAACGTGCATTATGTGGAAGAAAGGCTGCAGCAATCTTTCATTACCACTATCGAAGATGTGGCATTTCATATCACCAAATGGCAAGATGAAGAACATTTCTTCAAGCAGATACAGATCACCGACGATTCCAATAAAACACCCAAACACCTCTACACCGAAAGGGTAGCCAAGTTTTCACTGGGCGATTTTACTGATATGCTTTCTTACCAGAACATGCAGGTGCAGGAAGTATTCGGCGATTACCAGTTGGGGCATTATGACGTGCATACTTCGCCCAGAATGATCATCTTGGCGAAGAAGAAATAGCCCTAACTTTACATTACTATGTCGCACGACCTACTGTTGCTCAGTACTTTTCAAAAGATATGGCAGCAACTTAATCAATGGGATACTGAGCTGTTCCTTCAGATCAATACCCGCTGGACCAATGGTTTCCTGGACAGCGTCTTCCCCTGGTGGCGTGACGCCAATACCTGGATACCCCTGTATCTTTTTCTCATCGTGTTCGCGCTGATGAATTTCAAACAAAAAGCACTTCCCTGGATACTTTTTGCGGTGATCACCGTGGTGCTGACAGACCAGGTAAGCAGTACACTGCTTAAAAACTGGGTAGCAAGACCCAGGCCTTGCCAGGAAGGTGCCCTACTGGGACAAATGCGTTTATTACTGAGCGGCTGCTCCGGCGGATACAGCTTTACTTCTTCACATGCCACCAACCATTTTGGCTTTGCGATGTATGTGTACATGACCTTGTTCCCCATTTTGAAAAAATGGGGCAAAGTATTTTTCATCTGGGCGGCTACTATTAGTTACGGACAGGTGTATGTAGGGGTTCATTACCCGATAGATATTTTATGCGGAGGACTGCTTGGCTGTGTCCTTGGTTATGTTACCGCCAGGTTTTTCAATAAACAGATAGGTCTTCCTTCTTTCGATGAAAACCAACCCACCGCTGCGATATGATCACCAATCGAACCGTATTTGTTGTGCTGGCTTCCTGCTTGCTGGTATACCTCTTAGGTATGTTCCGCATACCATTGATGGATATCGATGCGGCACAATATGCTTCCATCAGCAGGGAAATGCTCGCAAACAAAAGCTACCTGCAGGTGTACGACCTGGGCAAAGATTACCTCGACAAGCCGCCCATGTTGTTCTGGCTCTCGGCATTGAGCATGAAAATATTTGGCGTGCACGACTGGGCTTACCGGATTCCTTCTTTTTTATTTGCGCTGCTGGCAGTATATGCTACTTACCGGCTGGCATTGCTGTTCTATAACCAAACCATCGCCCGCCTCGCTGCAATGGTACTGGCCACTTCACAGGCCATGTTCCTCATCATGCACGATGTACGTTGCGATACCATGTTGATGGGCTGGGTAGCGCTCAGCCTCTGGCAACTGGCCGAATGGTACCAGAAACCCGCATGGAAAAACTTATTGCTGGCATTTGCAGCCATCGCAGGTGGTATGATGACGAAAGGACCCATTGCATTGATGGTGCCGGTTTTTGCGTTTGGTCCGCACATCGTGTTGCGCCGCGAATGGAAGCAATGCTTCCGCTGGGAATACCTGGTAGGATTGTTACTGGTGGCTTTGCTGCTCATACCTATGAGCATTGGCTTGTACCAGCAATACGACCTGCATCCGGGCAAGCTTATCAATGGCATACCCATTCACTCCGGTTTGCGTTTCTATTACTGGACACAAAGTTTTGGCCGTTACACAGGAGAGAACTATTACCATGAGATGAGCCATTTCACCTTCCTGCTCGAAAACATGTTCTGGACCTTCCTGCCCTGGATACTTTGTTTTTTACCGGCTTTGTTTTTTGCAGTGAAAGATATTGTGGTGAAGAAATTCAAACTGGATGCCGGTGAAGAATGGATCAGTACCGGCGGTTTCATTGTTACCTATTGCATACTCGCCCGAAGCCAGGCGCAACTGCCACATTATATTTTTGTTGTGTTTCCGCTGGTGGCCATCATCACCGCTAAATTTTTGCACCGGCTTTTTTATACGGATGAACTGAAGGCATGGCGAAAACCAATATTGATTATACACGCAGTGATCTTCCTGATTTTATGGATGGCTGTGGTAGCGCTGATGAAATTTCCTTTTCCATCCATATCTTGGTTGATACTGGTAATGGCCATTCTTGGTCTTTGTCAGTGTGTGCGGCTGATTGTTTCAAGGAATACAACGATGCATCCCTTTCTCCGCGCGGCTTTCTTTACGGTGATCGGTGTTAACTTTTTTCTCAACCTGGCTTTCTATCCGCACCTGCTGGAGTACCAACTGGGCAATAAAGTGGCGGATGTGATCCATGAAAAAAAGCTGGATAAATCGCGGATGGTACAATACAATATCGACCTGAGCCGCGCACTGGCTTTTTATGCGCAGCAGATTATTCCTTTTAAAGAACAGGGCGCATTGAAAAAAGATGATATTGTGATCACGCGTGCAGAAAGTATCCCGGCACTGAAGCAACAGTTTCCCGATATGCAAACTATATTTGAAGGAACATACTATGGTGTATCCATGCTCAGCCTTCCCTTCCTTAACCCGGCAACCAGGGAAAAAGAAGTGACCAAATATGCCATCATACAACTATGACAGAAGTATTCATCATATTGGGATTGATATTTATCAACGGACTTTTCTCCATGGCCGAAATAGCACTGGTATCTGCACGAAAAGCCAGGCTCGAATCGCAGGCGGCCAAAGGCGATACAGATGCTAAACGCGCACTGGAAATGTCAGGCCACCCCGACAGGTTTCTTTCAACAGTTCAGATTGGCATTACAGTGATCAGTGTGCTTACCGGTATCTATTCCGGTGATAATTTTAAGAAACCCTTGGAAAGCTGGTTACAGCAGTTTGATTTCATTAACCCTTATGGTAATACCGTAGCTACCATTTTGATTGTGGTAGTCATCACTTATTTCACGCTGGTGTTGGGCGAACTGGTGCCCAAACGGATCGGGCTAAGCAGCCCGGAAAAGATTGCTAAAATGGTGGCCAGCCCCATGCGCCTGGTATACTGGCTCACATTTCCCTTCATCTGGTTGCTGAATAAGTCGTCATTTCTCATTATTCGCCTGTTGAAAGTTAAAGAAGATGATTCGCAGGTAACGGAAGAAGAGATAAAAGCTATTATCAATGAAGGCACCGAGCAGGGCACTATTGAAGAAGCGGAACAGGAGATCATAGAACGGGTATTCCATCTGAGCGACCGCAACCTTACTTCACTCATGACGCACAGAAGCGATATTGTATGGCTTGATACAAAGACCACTGTTGGTGAAATTCGCAAAGAACTGGCGGACAGGACGCACTCAGTATACCCGGTATGCGAAGGGAATATCGATCATATAACAGGAGTGGTTACCATCAAAGAATTATTCTCAGCCGATGCGGGCACAAGGGTAGATGCATTGATGAAAGAAGCCATGTATGTTCCGGAAAGCAATACGGCGTACCAGGTGCTGGAAAAATTCAAACAAACCAAAATGCACCATTGCTTTATTGTGAATGAATATGGTTCGGTGGAAGGGCTCATTACGTTGAACGATATACTGGAAGCGATTGTAGGCGATATACCGCAAGCTGAAGATGAAAACTATGAGATCATTCAACGTGCCGATGGCTCTTTCCTGGTAGACGCACAAATACCTTTTTATGATTTCTTAGCCAGGTTCGACAAAGAAGAATGGATGATGGAAGGAGACCAGGGATTTGATACCCTGGCAGGGTTCATCATTCATAAACTCGAAAAAATACCCGTCACCGGCGATACATTGGAATGGAAGATATTTCGTTTCGAGATCGTAGACATGGATCATCACCGCATTGATAAAGTATTGGTGACGATGGTGGAAGGAGAGATGGATCTGGATAATTTCTGAATTTAGAAATCGAAACTGGTGGTAGTTGCAGGATTATCGAGCTTGTAGCTTTTTTCTGTTTTGTTGCTTCTCACGTGAAAGATATTCATCTGGCCCGACTCGAAATCGTAGAGCAGGCTGCAATTGACTTCTACTTTTTTAAAAGGCGCTACTTTTTGTACTTCAAAATAGCTCCACACACTTTCGCGCTGTATTTCATACCCCAGGTAGTGCAACACTACAGACTGGTTATTGATTTTTAATGTCAATTTTTGATTGACATACGCCGCCAACTGCTTTTCTACAAAAGCTTTATCTGCCGGGTGGGTAAGATCGATCTTGCTTTTGGAAAAATGTTCCAGCGTTTTCTCGAGGTCATCGGTGAAGATGCGCACGCTGATCTCTGCCGTAGCCGCTTTGGCATTGTGGTTGATATCGATCATCGACACGAAAAGGGGATGAAGCACCGCCAGCAGAATCGTTGCCATCCATTGAACCAGTATATTTGCCATTCAACATTATTTTTTTATCCAAACCCAGTCCATCACTAATTTAATCGCTGCACATGAACGAGTTCGGATTATATTTTAAGATCGGTTATCAGCACATCGCAGACCTCAAAGGGCTCGATCACATCCTGTTTATCATGGCGCTTTGCCTGCGGTATCAATTTGCCGACTGGACAAAGATACTGATACTGGTAACAGCCTTCACCATTGGTCATTCCATTACCCTGGCCCTGAGCGTGCTGGATGTGGTGCGTTATTCGGCGCACTGGATAGAATTCCTCATCCCCTGCACCATTGTTATTACAGCTATCAGTAATTTGTTTGTGAAGAAATTCAGCTTCAGATCAAGATTTCCTATCATATACTTTTTTGCGTTATTCTTTGGCCTGATCCACGGACTGGGCTTCAGCAATTACCTGAAAAGCTTGCTGGGCAAGGATCACAGCGTGGTGCTGCAACTGCTGGCCTTTAATGTAGGACTGGAAGTGGGGCAGTTGGTCATTGTGATCGCAGTGTTATTGATTTCATTTATTTTCGTAACCATTTTCCGTTTCAGCAGGCGCGAATATCTTTTGTACATATCGGGAGGCATTTTTGCATTAGCCCTGCAAATGGCATTACAGAGAGTACCTTTTTGAACAACTAATAAGCTATAGTAATGAGAAAGATTACATCGATGATGATTTTGGCTTGTGCCGGTCTCACGCTGCACGCGCAAAACATCATGAACAATCCCGGCTCCAATCACGGTAATAAGTTCGAGCAGTTGGGAACCATTCTTCCTACGGCCAACGAATACCGCACGGCGAGCGGAGCGCCTGGTCCCAAGTACTGGCAGCAACGGGCCGACTACAACATCAAATGCGAACTGGATGAAGCCAATCTCACCCTGAAGGGAGTAGAGACCATCACATACTACAATAATTCACCCGATGTGCTCACGTATCTCTGGTTTCAACTCGATGAAAACGAGCACAGCAGCATTGATAATGCCAACTACCAGGAGTCCAGCACGCTGGGCAAGCAGGTGTCGCTGACGATGGTAGACAAACTGCTGGAGAACAAGACAGACAACGGAAACGGAGATAAGATTACCAAACTCACCGATGCAAACGGTAAGGCATTGAAATATACCATCAATAAAACCATGATGCGTGTAGACCTGCCTGCGCCACTCAAACCAGGACAGCAGTTTGTACTCAACATCGACTGGCATTATAAAATAACCGACCGCATGACTGTTGGCGGAAGGGGCGGTTATGAATATTTCCCCGAAGACGGTAATTATCTCTTCACCATGAGCCAATGGTATCCCCGCCTTTGTGTGTACAGTGATTTCCAGGGATGGCAGAACCACCAGTTTACCGGCCGCGGAGAATTCGCGCTCACATTTGGTAATTTCAGCGTGCAAATGACCGTACCTGCAGATCACGTGGTGATGGCAACCGGACAATGCCAGAACTATGCACAAGTATTATCGTCCGCACAGCTGAGCAGGTGGAACCAGGCGCAGAACGCCAAAGAACCGGTAGAAGTGGTAACACTGGATGAAGCGAAAAAAGCAGAGCAACAAAAGAGCACGCAGAAGAAGACCTGGACATTCAAAGCAGAAAACGTGCGTGATTTTGCCTGGGGCTCCAGCCGCAAATTTATTTGGGATGCGATGCCTGCTTATGTAGAAGGAAAGAAAGTGATGTGTATGAGTGCCTATGGCAAGGAAGCGTACGGACTGTACCGCAAATTCTCTTCCAAAACGGTAGCACATACCATCAAATCTTATTCTAAATTTTCTATTCCCTATCCTTACCCTGTGGCACAGAGTATAGAAGCGGCCAACGGCATGGAATATCCCATGATCTGCTTCAACTACGGACGTACCGATAAAGATGGTACTTACACCGAGTCTGCCAAGAATGGTATGCTGGGTGTGATCATCCACGAAGTGGGACATAATTTCTTCCCCATGATCGTGAACAGCGATGAACGCCAGTGGACCTGGATGGATGAAGGATTGAACAGTTTTGTAGAATACCTGACAGAAGAATTGTACGACAATAAATTCCCTTCACGCAAAGGTGCAGCCTGGACCATTGTGGATTACATGAAACTGCCTAAAGGCCAGCTGGAACCCATCATGACCAACAGTGAGAACATTGTGCGGTTCGGTCCCAATGCCTATACCAAGCCCGCCACCGGCCTGAACATCCTCCGCGAAACCATCATGGGCCGCGAATTGTTCGACTATGCATTTAAGGAATATGCAAGGCGCTGGGCTTTCAAACATCCCACCCCGGCCGATCTGTTCCGTACCATGGAAGATGCGAGCGGTGAAGACCTCGATTGGTTTTGGAGAGGATGGTTCTATGGTATTGAACCTTGCGATATTGCCATAGACAGCGTAAAGCATGCAGTGTACGATCCCAACGGCGCGTATGCAGCAGGCAATGACAACAGGATGGGAATGCAGCGCGGCAATGGTATTGATAAGCCTGCTGTGAATGCGTTTGAAGATATCTCCAAGATACGCAACAGGGAGAATAAGAATATTATTTTCCTGACAGATGCAGATACAACACTGCGCGATTTTTACTGGCGCTACGATCGTGGTATTGAGCCCTACGACTCTACTTTTAAAGTACCGGCACAACAGCCCGCAGCGGCGGAATCCCTGACCGATGCAGAAAAAGCAAAATACCAGGGTATTCATTTGTATGAAGTATCTTTCTCCAACAAAGGCGGACTGGTGATGCCCATTATTGTGGAGTTTACTTTTGAAGACGGAACGAAAGAAACAGAGAAGATACCTGCACAGATCTGGCGCAAGAATGAAAACAATGTGAGCAAAGTATTCCTCACCAAAAAGAAAGCCGTTCATATCCAGCTGGATCCTATGAAAGAAACAGCAGATATCGATGAGAGCAACAACAGCTGGCCTGCTAACGAAGAACCCAGCAAGTTCTCGCTCTTTAAGATGAAGGCGGCTATGCGCGGGCAATCACAAGGACAGAATCCTATGCAGCATGCTGCACAGAAGAAATAATGCTTAACCTGATGGATAGAAAACCACCCGCGTGTAAAGCAAGGGTGGTTTTTTATTTCGTCAACTTAATGGAAATACAATGAAAAGAACAGCCATGTTTTTGATGGGCATATTGTTTGCCCTGGCTGCCGGGGCAGCCGTGACCGATACGATAAAAGTGTACAGTAACAGTATGCACAAGGATATTAAAGTCGTGATCGTCAGGCCCGCTGCGTATGACCAGGATGCCCAAAAGCATTTCCCGGTAGTGTATTTATTGCACGGGTACAGCGGTAATTACGCTTCCTGGCTGAAAGACGCCCCGCAGTTGCCCGCAAAGGCCGATGAGTTGAATATGATATTGGTTTGTCCGGATGGAGGTTATAACAGTTGGTATTTTGATAGCCCGGTTGATAGCACTGTGCGTTATGAAACCTTTGTTACCAGTGAACTGATGACTTATATCGACGGCAACTACCGCACAGTGGCTGACCGCCGTTGTCGCGCTATTGCGGGACTGAGCATGGGTGGACACGGCGCGTTTTACCTGGGCATGCGGCACAAAGACTTGTTTGGTGCTGCGGGCAGTATGGCCGGGGGAGTAGACATCAGGCCTTTTCCCCGCAATTGGGATATGGTGCGGGTGTTGGGCGATACTTTGTTACACAAGGATAACTGGGAGCGCAATACGGTGATCAATATAGCAGGTGGATTGAAGAATGGAGAGTTGAAGCTGGTGATGGCTTGCGGTGTAGGGGATTTCTTCTTACAGGTGAACCGTGATCTGCACCGGAAGCTGCTGGAGATGAAGATAGACCATGATTACACGGAAAGACCGGGTGCACATAACAAGGATTTCTGGGGCAATAGTGTTGATTACCAATTGCTGTTTTTCAAAAAATATTTTGAAAACTTTCAAGAAAAGATTGGTGGGTAATTATCCGCTCCCTATCTTCGCCGCCCGTTCGATAAAAAACGGTATAGTTCATTGAGAATCAGTTAGAGTTGCAGAAAAAAAGAAAACAAATTTGAATAAAATTTGGAAGTGCAATTAAACTGTATATCTTTGCAACCCGTTTGTAAAAAAAGCGGGATAGTTCTTGGAGGTGGGGGTAGGAAAAAAGGCAGGAAAAAGTGTGAGATAGATTTGGAGGGAATGGTGAGAATAGCTACTTTTGCACCCCGGTTAAAAACGACGTAAAGCCCTTCGGGGTTTAAGTATACGGAAGGTCTTTGAAAATTTGGAAACAACAGC
>NZ_KI911562.1:3382500-3517500 GCF_000515315.1 Asinibacterium sp. OR53 | reverse complement strand
GTCGGCGTGCCGATGCGGGGTTATAGGACTGCGATTAGAAAGTGTTATCAAATCGAACCATCTGGAAAGTTGGGCCATAGCAGGTGAAAGCCCTGTAGATAGAAATTAACATGGACGAGCAGTATCCTGAGTAATGCGGGACCGGAGGAATCTTGCATGAATTTGCCAGCACCATCTGGTAAGGCTAAATACTCCTCAGACACCGATAGTGAACCAGTACCGTAAGGGAAAGGTGAAAAGCACCCCGAACAGGGGAGTGAAATAGTACCTGAAACCGTGCGCCTACAAGCGGTCGGAGCCAGCAATGGTGACGGCGTGCCTTTTGCATAATGAGCCTACGAGTTACTCCTGACTGGCGAGGTTAAGTTCTTAATTAACGGAGCCGAAGCGAAAGCGAGTCCGAATAGGGCGGATAGTCAGTCGGGGTAGACGCGAAACTTTGTGATCTATCCATGGGCAGGTTGAAGTTCTGGTAACACAGAATGGAGGACCGAACCCGTTGACGTTGAAAAGTCTTGGGATGACCTGTGGATAGGGGTGAAAGGCCAATCAAACTGAGAGATAGCTCGTTCTCCCCGAAATGTTTTTAGGAACAGCCTCGGATATAGAAGTTTACTAGAGGTAGAGCTACTGATTGGGCTAGGGGGCTTCACCGCCTACCAAACCCTGACAAACTCCGAATGCTAGTAAATATCTCCGGGAGTGAGGCTGCGGGCGCTAAGGTCCGTGGCCGAGAGGGAAATAACCCAGATTAGCAACTAAGGTCCCTAATACATGGTTAAGTTGAACAAACGAGGTGGGATTTCAATAACAGCCAGGATGTTGGCTTGGAAGCAGCCATTCATTTAAAGAGTGCGTAACAGCTCACTGGTCGAGAGATCCTGCACGGAAAATAATCGGGCATCAAACCATGAACCGAAGTTCTAAACCCGCAGCAATGCGGGTGGTAGGGGAGCATTCAAATCAGCGTTGAAGGTGTGCGGCGACGCATGCTGGAGCGATTTGAAAAGAAAATGTAGGCATAAGTAACGATAAGTAAAGTGAAAAACTTTACCGCGAAAAGTCTAAGGTTTCCTGATCAACGTTAATCGGATCAGGGTTAGTCTGGTCCTTAGGAAAACCCGAAAGGGGCATCTGATGGAAAGAGGGTTAATATTCCCTCACCTGCTATACATTAAAAGTGACGCAGGGACGTGGTGGTTGCGTACGTACGGAAGTGTACGCTGAGCTAAGTCTTCGGATGAGGCGAAACCATAAAATCCCTGCCAAGAAAAGCGAGTATGGCAGCCAGTACCGCAAACCGACACAGGTAGACGGGATGAGTATTCTAACGCGCTCGGGTGAGCCGTGGAGAAGGAACTAGGCAAATTGACGCTGTAACTTCGGGATAAAGCGTACCATAGCGATATGGTCACAGTAAAATGGTTCAACCAACTGTTTAACAAAAACACAGGGCCCTGCAAAATCGTAAGATGACGTATAGAGCCTGAAACCTGCCCGGTGCTGGAAGGTTAAGGAAGGGTGTTCGTAGCAATACAAAGCTCCTGACTGAAGCCCCAGTAAACGGCGGCCGTAACTATAACGGTCCTAAGGTAGCGAAATTCCTTGTCGGGTAAGTTCCGACCTGCACGAATGGTCTAATGAGTTGAACACTGTCTCCTCCACGAGCCCGGTGAAATTGTAGTATCGGTGAAGATGCCGGTTACCCGCCACGGGACGGAAAGACCCCGTGAACCTTCACTACAACTTTGCATTGATTTTGAGCAACCGATGTGTAGGATAGTTGGGAGACTATGAAGCAGTGGCGCCAGCTATTGTGGAGTCAACGTTGAAATACCAACCTTCGTTTGCTTAGAACCTAACCCTGAGAAGGGGACATTGCATGGTGGGTAGTTTGACTGGGGTGGTCGCCTCCTAAAAAGTAACGGAGGCTCGCAAAGGTACCCTCAGTACGGTTGGTAATCGTACGCAGAGCGCATTAGTAAAAGGGTGCTTGACTGTGAGACAAACAGGTCGAACAGGAGCGAAAGCTGGCTAAAGTGATCCGGTGGTTCTGCATGGAAGGGCCATCGCTCAAAGGATAAAAGGTACTCCGGGGATAACAGGCTGATCTTACCCAAGAGCTCATATCGACGGTAAGGTTTGGCACCTCGATGTCGGTTCGTCACATCCTGGGGCTGGAGAAGGTCCCAAGGGTTCGGCTGTTCGCCGATTAAAGTGGCACGTGAACTGGGTTCAGAACGTCGCAAGACAGTTCGGTCCCTATCTGTGGTGGGCGCAAGTAAATTGAGTGGACATGACCTTAGTACGAGAGGACCGGGTCGTACGTACCGCTGGTGTATCTGTTGTGGTGCCAACTGCAATGCAGAGTAGCTATGTACGGACAGGATAAACGCTGAAAGCATCTAAGCGTGAAACCTTCCACGAGATGAGTTTACTTTTAAGGGTTGTCAGAGACGATGACGTTGATAGGCTATAGGTGTAAAGCTGGTAACAGCAAAGCCGAGTAGTACTAATTACCCGTAAGCTTTATTTTTTTCTTTTTTGGATGACTAGCTTCCCAATATGTAAATTATTAAGTGCGATAAGCACAAACGACTTATGGTGGTTTTGCCGGGGGTGTTCACCTCTTCCCATTCCGAACAGAGAAGTTAAGCCCCCCATGGCCGATGGTACTTGCACCTTGCTGGGAGAGTAGGTAGCTGCCATATTTATTAAGCCCGTTCACGAAAGTGTAACGGGCTTTTTTGTTTTTCCGCATCACCAACCTGCTGGTATGTCTTTTGCTACCAACAAGCAGATTATCTTTGTAAACAATTGAACGGCATCCATGTATGAACGACTAGCAGGTAGCATCCGCGAACATATACAACTCACCAACGAAGAACTGGACATCTGCAAGACCCTGTTCCAGCCCAAGAAAATGAGAAAGAAGCAATATCTCCTGCAGGAAGGAGATATTTGTAAATACACCGCCTTCGTTGAAAAAGGACTGCTCAGGTCTTTCACCATCGATAACAAAGGCGGAGAACATATCCTTCAATTTGCACTGGAAGGATGGTGGATAGCAGACCTCTATAGTTTTTTCACTAATGAACCTTCACAATACAATATTGAAGCACTGGAAGACTGTGAGTTGCTGTTGATCAGTAAAACTTCATGGGATCGTTTACTGGAAAAAGTACCGGTGCTCGAACGCTATTTCCGCATCCTGCTACAGAATAACCTCATCGCCACACAGCGAAGATTAATAGGAGCCATGAGTGAAACAGCAGAAGAAAAATACCTCAATCTCATCAACGCTTACCCGGATTGTCTGCAAAGGGTTCCGCAACACATGGTGGCATCTTTTCTGGGTATTACCCGCGAAACACTAAGCCGCATCCGCAACCAATTAGCCACAAAAAAATAAGACCGGATCAGAAAAAAGATGTGATATAGATCAATGCTATTTATTGATCTGCCTCAACCTGACGTGTTTTTGCCTGGCACTAACTTTGTACCGATATTTTAATTAAAGAAATGACAGTGAAGAAAACGGTAGTGATCATAGGAGTCAATGGAAAAACAAGAACAGCTCTTGCCAATGAACTGGCGAAAGCTGGTTACCGGTTGCTGGTGGCTGGCTCCGATCCAACCCAATATAGCCGCTTGTACCGGTACATTAAAACCAATATACCCGACGCAGAGATAGAAGAAGTGGCTTGTGAAAAAGAAGCCTGCTGGGAAGCAGACATGATTGTGCTGGCTATTTCACGCAATGCTTTTCCCGAACTGGTGGAAAAAGTAAAAGAGGTATCTACACAAAAAACAGTGCTTTGTCTTTCTGATGATAAAACCGGCAATTATTTTCCTTTTTCCGAGGCACAGGAAATACAACAGTTGCTGCCATTTTCCAAAGTAGTAGCGGCATTCAACAACGGCCTCTCACCGGAAATGCTCATCGCAGGCGATGATAAAGAATCGGTGCAGCAGGTAGCCGCTATTGTAGAGGCCGCCGGTTATGAACCCATTGTAGCCGAATGCCTGTCAACCATCAAAACATTGTAACCAATCAAACATTTCATAAAGTAAACAACCATGAAAAAATTAATTTCTCTTGTCACGATCAGTTTTTTAAGCATCTCCCTGTTTGCACAACAAGCGACCTGGAAAGTAGATAAGGCGCATTCCAAACTAGGTTTCACCATTACCCACCTGAGCATTTCAGATGTTGACGGATCTTTCAAAAATTTCGATGCCACCATCACTGCCAGCAAAGCAGATTTCAGCGACGCTGTTTTTGAACTCAGCGCCGATGTGGCCAGCGTTAATACAGAAATGGAAATGCGCGATAACCATTTGAAAGGACCCGATTATTTCAATGTAGAGAAATTTCCTAAACTGGCTTTCAAGAGCACCGGCATTACAAGTGCAGGAAAAAACAAATACAAACTCACTGGTAACCTTACCATACACGGCATTACCAAACCGGTAACGCTTGACCTGGTATACAAAGGAACCATCGAGAACCCGATGAGCAAGAAGCCCACCAGCGGTTTTCAGATCAGTGGTACGATCAAACGTACAGACTTTGACCTCGCCGCCAAGACTCCTTCTGCTGTACTCAGCAACGAAGTGAAGATCATTGCCAACGGAGAGTTTACGAAGTAAACAAAACGCGTTCATGAAACGCAAAGAATTTTTAACTTCCTTATTAAAAGGAGCAACGGTTATGACAAGTTTGTCGGCATTCAATCAATTTACCAGTGAACTGAAAGAGCAGGAGCACCTGATGCCCGTACTCTTTATAGGTCATGGTTCGCCCATGAATGGAATTGAAGACAATGAGTTTAGTGAAAGATGGACGCGCATGGCCAAAGAACTACCAGTACCCCAAGCGGTGCTGGTAGTTTCAGCTCACTGGTTCAGGAAAGGAACACTGGTAACGGCGATGGATTTTCCCAGGACCATCCATGATTTCGGAGGATTTCCGCAAGCACTGTTCGATGTGCAATACCCAGCCCCGGGTAGTCCCGCGCTGGCCAAAGAAACAGCTTCACTGATACATACTACACAAGTGGAAATGGATCATGACTGGGGACTCGACCATGGTACCTGGACCATCGTACGCCACATGTATCCCGAAGCCAATATACCGGTATTGCAGTTGAGTATCGATTATACCAAAGGCCCGCAATACCATTACGAGCTGGCAAAAGAATTGTACGGTTTGCGCAAGAAAGGCGTGCTGATCATCGGCAGCGGCAATATGGTACACAACCTGCGAATGGTGGCCTGGGACAGGATCAACGAGCCAGGTTATGGATACGACTGGGCCATTGAAATGAACCAGACCTTCAAACAACTAATTACATCCGGCGATGATCAATCGCTGATCCGCTACGATCAATTGGGAACTGCCGGCAGGCTGGCTATTCCTACCCCCGAACACTACCTTCCCTTATTGTATACACTGGGCTTGAAAGGAAAGAAAGACGAAGTAAGTTTCTTTAATGATAAAGCCGTGGCCGGCTCCCTTACCATGACTTCAGTAAAATGGGGATGAGACCCTTTCTTTCTTGATAGGACGTACGGAATAATATGACGATATTTGGAAAACGGTTAGGCTATGAATAATACTATAAGCACTGTCAAGAAAGTAGTAGTCGTAGGCGGAGGCTTTGCAGGTCTCAATTTTGCAAAGCAATTGATGAGTAACAAAGATTTTGCGGTAACGCTGGTAGATACCAATAACTATCATTTTTTCCCCCCTTTATTGTACCAGGTTGCATCTGCTTTTATTGAACTTTCCAATATCAGTTATCCTTTCCGGCGCCTGTTCCAGGAGAAGGAGAACATGCGTTTTCATATGGGTTCACTGGTAAGGGTGAACAAAGACAACAATACCATTGACACTACTACAGGCACGCTTGCTTACGATTACCTGGTGTTGGCATTGGGCACGGAAACCAATTATTTCGGCATAGAAAATGTGAAGCAGCAGGCATTGCCCATGAAGACCATTGAAGATGCCGTTAACCTGCGCAATCATTTATTGCTGACCATGGAAAAAGCAGTGATGACCAGCGACCCCGCAGAAAAAGAAAAACTGCTCACCATTGTAATTGCGGGCGGCGGACCTACAGGCGTAGAAATAGCCGGTATGCTGGCCGAAATGGGTCATCATATAGGCGCCAAAGAATACCCCGAATTTACAGGTATACGCAGTCGCATTTACCTGATCGATGCCGGCCCGGTATTGCTCGGACCCATGAGTAAAGTGGCGCAGGCAGAAGCAACAAAAGTGCTGGGTAAACTGGGCGTTCAGATCATGACAGGTGTGGCGGTAAAAGATTATGCAGATGGGAAAGTGATACTGGCCAACGGTACGGCCATTCCTACGAAATCATTGATCTGGACTTCAGGTGTTATTGCGCGTGAAGTGCCGGGATTACCCGAAGGCAGTATAGGAAGGGGCAGGCGCATACTTGTAGATGCATTCAACAAAGTAAAAGGCACCACAAACATTTTTGCCATAGGCGATATTTGTTTCCAGGATACCGATCCCCAATATCCCAACGGACATCCGCAACTGGCACAGGTTGCCATACAACAGGGGAAATTGCTGGCCCACAACCTGCAACAGTTCATTGCCAAACAACCTATACGGCCCTTCATCTATGTGAACAAAGGCAGCATGGCCATCATCTCCAAATACAAAGCCGTTGCCGACCTCCCCAAATTTTCATTCAAAGGACTCCTGGCCTGGTTTGTATGGCTTTTCATACACATCATTCCATTGGTAGGTTTCCGCAACAAAGCCAAACTGGCCTTCAGTTGGTTCTACTCATTCATCACCAATAACCCTACGCTGCGATTGATCATCAGGCCAAAAGAAAGAATTAGTTAATTCGGCAATTCGTCAATTTGCCAATTCGACAATCAACTAATTCATAGGCGCTTATAAAACACATTATTGTCGAATTGCGTAATTGTCAAATTGGCAAATTGAATTTCTACTTTTTTGTATAAATCGAGTCGTATCTTTGCAGTATTACCTTGAAATTGTACGGATATGGATACGATGAATGACATCAACAGTGATATCCAGAAAGCGGTTATGGCCGATTATAAATACGGCTTTGTGACTGATATTGAAGCAGATGCGGCGCCAAAGGGATTGAATGAAGAGATCATTCGTTTCATCTCTGCCAAGAAGAAAGAGCCGGAATGGATGCTGGAATGGCGGTTGAAAGCCTATCGCCACTGGCTGAACATGGAAGAGCCTTCCTGGGCGAACCTCAAACATCCGCCGATCGATTACCAGGATATTATTTATTATTCGGCACCCAAACAGAAGAAAAAAGCGGGCAGCCTGGATGAAATTGATCCGGAGTTGCGCAGGACTTTTGAAAAGCTGGGTATCTCCCTGGAAGAGCAGAAAAGATTATCCGGTGTGGCAGTAGATGCGGTGGTTGACAGTGTATCAATCGGTACCACTTTCAAAGCGCAACTGGCAGAACTGGGCATTATTTTTTGTTCGATGAGTGAAGCGATACAGGAGCATCCGGAACTGGTCAAAAAATACCTGGGCTCTGTGGTGCCTGCTACCGATAACTATTTTGCGGCACTCAATTCAGCGGTGTTCACCGATGGGTCTTTCTGTTATATTCCGGAAGGCGTTCGTTGTCCCATGGAGCTTTCCACTTATTTCCGCATCAACGCAGAAAACACAGGACAGTTTGAAAGAACACTGATCGTTGCCGAGCCCGGTAGTTATGTGAGTTACCTGGAAGGTTGCACTGCGCCTATGCGCGATGAGAACCAGTTGCACGCTGCAGTAGTAGAGCTGGTAGCCCAGGAACGAGGTGAGATCAAATACTCTACTGTACAGAACTGGTACCCCGGCGATAAACAAGGCAATGGTGGTATTTACAATTTTGTTACCAAGAGAGGTATCTGTAAAGGCGATCATGCCAAAATATCCTGGACACAGGTAGAGACTGGTTCTGCCATCACCTGGAAATATCCCAGTGTGATCCTCAAAGGCGATCATTCAGTGGGAGAATTTTATTCGGTAGCGCTCACCAATCACTACCAGCAAGCAGATACGGGTACCAAGATGATGCACATCGGGAAAAATACCCGGAGCCGCATCGTGTCGAAAGGTATTTCGGCTGGGTTCAGCAATAACAGTTATCGTGGCCTGGTGCAAGTAGGTAAGAATGCGGCGAACGCGCGTAATTTTTCACAGTGCGATTCATTGCTGCTGGGCGATAAATGCGGTGCACATACTTTCCCTTATATCGAAGTGAAAAACAATACCGGTGTGGTAGAGCACGAAGCCACCACATCCAAGATAGGAGAAGATCAACTCTTTTATTGTAACCAGCGGGGTATCGATACCGAAACGGCGGTGGCATTGATCATCAACGGCTTTGCCCGTGAAGTGATGAACCAGCTGCCTATGGAGTTTGCCGTAGAAGCACAAAAATTATTGGCCATCAGCCTGGAAGGTAGTGTAGGCTGATCATCATATTTCAATCAAGCGAATCATGTTAACGATCAAGAATTTACATGCAGGGATAGAAGGAAAGAAGATATTGAAGGGCATCAACCTGGAGATCAAACCGGGCGAGGTACACGCCATCATGGGACCCAACGGTTCGGGCAAGAGTACACTGGCTTCTGTACTAGCCGGAAGAAAAGAATACGAAGTGAGCACAGGATCAGTGCAGTTTTTAGGGAAAGACCTGCTGGATCTTTCGCCTGAAGAAAGAGCAGGGGAAGGTTTGTTCCTGGGCTTTCAGTACCCGGTAGAGATACCCGGACTGAGCACCACCAATTTCATCAAAACAGCACTCAACGAAGTGCGCAAATACCGCGGACAGGAACCGCTGGATGCCGTTGCTTTTCTGAAGCTGATGAAAGAAAAGATGGCATTGATGAATGTAGACCAATCGCTCTTAAGCCGTTCATTGAATGAAGGCTTCTCCGGCGGTGAGAAAAAAAGAAATGAGATTTTCCAGATGGCCATGCTGCAACCCAAACTGGCCATCCTCGATGAAACCGATTCGGGGCTCGATATAGATGCCATCCGCATCGTGGCCAACGGTGTGAACCAGTTACGCAGTAAAGACAATGCGGTGCTGGCCATCACCCACTACCAGCGCTTGCTCGATTACATCATTCCCGATGTGATCCATGTATTGTACAATGGCAGGATTGTAAAATCAGGCCCCAAGGAACTGGCATTGGAACTCGAAGAGAGAGGATACGATTTCATCAAAAGTGAAGTGAGTGTAGAAGATTAAAGCGCAGCAGTATGAACACACAGTATTACCAGGATCATTTTACCCGTTTGCAGGCTGCTACCCGGCCCGGGCATTTGCATGCACGCAGGGAGGAAGCATTCCGCGACTTCAGCCGGTTGGGCATACCTACCACCCGGAATGAAGAATGGAAGTATACACGCATCAGTGGTTTGTTCAACAAAGAATGGCATTTGCCGCTTTTGCAGGAGAAAACAATAACTGAAAATGACCTGCAGGCCGTTCGGCTACCCGGTTATGAAACAGCCAGTGAACTGGTATTCGTGAACGGATTTTTTTCTTTTGCTCTTTCCAATATCCGTTCAGAGAGCCTGACGGTACTGCCTTTGGAAGAAGCAGCAGCTAACGGATACAGCGATATTGTATCTGCTCATTTCGGACATAGCAGCGGATACATCAAAGACGGCATACACGCGTTGAACACAGCGTTCACGGAAGGTGGTGTATTCATCCATCTTACAAAAACAAAACACGAAAAGCAACCGGTATATATTTATCACCTCACCACGGCAGAGCATGAACCGGGTTTCACGCAGCCGCGCAGCCTGGTATACCTGGGCGAACAGGCGGAAATGCAATTGGTGGAAACTTCCATGTGCCTTGGGCAGCAAGACAGCCTCAACAGCCAGGTTATAGAGATTGTACTGGAAGAAGCCGCCGTACTGGAATATTATAAGATACAGCACGACCACGACAATGCCAGCCAGGTAAACACCACGCATATACGCCAGGTAGGCAAGAGTTATTCTCATACGGTAACCCTTTCATTGAATGGCAATATGGTGCGGAATAATTTGAACGTGGTGTTGGAAGCATCGCACAGTGAAGCGCATTTATACGGACTTTATTTCCCTAAAGGGAACAGTCATATCGATAACCATACGATTGTAGACAACCGTGTTCCGCATTGCGACAGCAATGAGTTGTACAAAGGAATACTGGACGAACAGGGGACCGGCGTTTTCAACGGAAAAATATTTGTAAGGCAACCTGCGCAAAAGACCAACGCCTTTCAATCGAATAAAAATGTGTTGTTGTCCAATACGGCTACCATCAACACCAAACCCCAGCTCGAAATATTCGCCGATGATGTGAAATGTTCGCATGGTTGTACGGTTGGCCGCCTGAGTGAGGAAGGATTGTTTTACCTGCAATCGAGGGGCATCCCCGAGAAAACAGCGCAGTCGATGTTGCTGCATGGCTTTGCAGAGGATGTGCTGGAGAAGATCAAACTGGAACCGATTCGTCGCTATGCAGACGCACTCGTAGCGGCCCGATTAGAATATGATATTGTATGATAACAACAGCTACCATACCCGTCTTTGATGTGTGTGCACTTCGCAAACAATTCCCCGTACTGGAAAGAGAAGTGAAGGGGAAACCTTTGATCTACCTGGATAACGCTGCTACTTCCCAGAAACCAGCTGTAGTGATCGATGCGCTGGTACAATATTATACCGGGTACAATGCCAATATACACCGCGGTATTCATACACTGGCCGAAGAAGCTACTGCTGCTTTTGAAGCCACCCGCGAAACGGCGAGACATTTTATTCATGCAGCCGGCAGGGAAGAGATCATTTTTACACGTGGCACCACAGAAGGTATCAACCTGGTAGCGTATACCTGGGGAAGAGCCAATGTGGGTAAGGGCGATGAGATCATCATCTCTGCTATGGAACACCATTCCAATATTGTTCCCTGGCAGATCGTATGCGAAGAAAAAGGGGCGCAACTGAAAGTGATACCGGTAGATGATGCCGGTGAACTGATCATGGAAGCATACGAGAAATTATTGAGCGATAAAACCAGGCTGGTTGCCATTACACATGTTTCCAATGCACTGGGTACAGTGAACCCGGTAAAACAGATGATCCGCCTGGCGCACAAAGCGGGCGCACTGGTATTGGTGGATGGCGCGCAGTCTACCGTGCACCTCGATATCGATGTGCAGGATATGGACTGTGATTTTTTTGTATGCTCTGCACATAAATTATACGGCCCCACCGGCGTAGGTGTTTTGTACGGCAAAAAGCATGTACTCGAAGCCATGCCTGTTTTCCAGGGAGGAGGAGAGATGATTAAAGAAGTAACTTTTGAGAAAACAACATACAATGAACTGCCTTATAAATACGAAGCAGGCACACCTAATATAGCCGATACCATTGCATTCAAAACAGCATTGGACTTCATTGAACAAACAGGTAAGGAACAGATCAGGCAACATGAACATGAATTGCTGCAGTATGCTACTGCGGCGCTGGAAACCATTCCGGGATTGAAGATCATCGGCAGGGCGAAAGAAAAAACAAGCCTGGTTTCTTTTGTGATTGATAAAGTGCATCCGCAGGATATTGGTATCCTGCTCGATAACAAAGGGATCGCCGTTCGCACAGGCCACCACTGCGCGCAACCGCTGATGCAGCGTTATGGTATTCCCGGCACCATCAGGGCATCATTCGCAGCATACAATACAAAAGAAGAGATCGACGAACTGCTATTGGGATTGGAGAAATCGATCAAACTATTGGTATAGACAACATGAACAACCGGAAGACCATACAGGAAACAGAAGCAGCCATCATCGATTCGTTCTCGCTTTTCGATAGTTGGGATGATAAGTACGAATACATCATCGACCTGGGAAAAAAATTGCCGGCCCTTGATGAAAAACATAAAACAGAAGAGAACAAAGTGAGGGGTTGTCAGTCCACCGTTTGGCTCACGGCCGATTATAAAGACGGAAGGGTTTATTTCAGTGCCGACAGCGATGCGGTGATTGTGAAAGGATTGATCAGTATGCTCATCAGCGTATTGTCTGGCCACACGACGCAGGAGATCATCGATGCACCACTCGATTTTATACGGGAGATTGGTATGACAACCCACCTGGCGCAAACCCGTTCCAATGGGTTGAGGGCTATGGTAAAGCAAATGAAACATTATGCACTGGCTTTCCAGGCCATGCAACAACATTCAATCAACGATCATGGAAACAGCGGAACTGAAAGAAAAAGTCATTGATTGTTTGCATACGATCTTTGATCCGGAAATACCGGTAGATATTTATGAGATGGGATTGATCTATGAGATCGACATCCTACCGGTGAATAATGTGCAGATTGTGATGACGCTGACGGCGCCGAGCTGCCCGGCTGCACAATCGTTGCCAGTGGAAGTGGATCAGAAAGTAAGAGAAATAGAAGGTGTGAATGATGTGCATGTATCTGTTACCTGGACGCCACCCTGGGACAGGAGTATGATGTCTGAAGCGGCCCAGTTGGAACTGGGCATGTTATAAATTGATAACGATTAACTGGCCATTATATGAAAATCACTGCACAGGAAGAATACGGTTTGAGGATATTGATACGCATTGCCTCCTGCAAAGACGATGCGGGCATGAGTATTCCTCAACTGAGCGAAACAGAAGGGCTGAGCAGTCATTATGTGGCCAAGCTCACCCGTGTCTTACGCATGGGAGGCTTCATCAACAGCACCCCTGGCCATAAAGGCGGTTATGTATTGGCCCGGCCCTCACAAGCAATCGTTGTTAAAGATGTATTGGCCGCACTCGGGGGCGTACTGTTCGATAAAAAATTCTGTGAACAACATTCAGGTGCATTAAAACTATGCACCAATTCCGTTGATTGTTCTGCACGTTCGCTCTGGCAGATGGTACAATTTGCGGTAGACCGTTTGCTCGATAAAATTACCTTGCACGACCTCGTGAATACGGAAAAAGAATCAAAGCAAACACTCACATCCATACTGGAACAGAGTTATGTTATGTGATACAGCGCTCATCGCATCATAAATGTCTTCAAAACCTTGTATGCATCATACAAGGTTTTTTTAATTCCAAAACGGTTTGTTATTAAAAAGTGAACTAAAGGTTACCAAATGGTTATCTCCGGTGATCATTGCATTATTTGACATTCAGTTAACACTGCTCTGGTAACGTTGCTAAACATTTTGTAAAATACCAGAGTCTATTATGAAATTATCAACCAAAACCTTACTGGCAACAGCAGTGTTGCTGATTGCTTTTTCGATGAAAAGCTTTTCACAGGAACGAATGGTATCAGGAAGAGTGTTCACCAAGAATGGTATCGGAATAGCCGGTGCCCTGGTGCAGATAACACCTTCCAAAAGATCAACCATCACAGACAGTATCGGACATTATTCAATTGGATTGAAAGAGGGAGATAAAGCAATCTCCATCAGCTCTATTGGCTTTATCTCACAGACTTTCCAATTAGCTGCCATACAAAATTTCGATTTTGCTTTATCGGATGACCCCAAATCACTTACCGAAGTGATCGTTACGGCTTACGGTATCAAAAAAGAAACCAAAAGGATCGGCTACGCAGTGCAGGAGTTGAAAGGAGCAGACCTGGTAAAAGCCAGAGATGATAACCCTATCAATTCACTGGTAGGTAAGATCGCAGGATTATCAGTGGGCGCCAACCCGGAAATGCTCGGACGCCCCGAGCTGGTATTGAGAGGCAGTAAAGACCTGCTTTTTGTAATAGACGGTGTGCCGGTAAATACAGATACCTGGAATATCAGTCCGGACGATATAGAAAGCTATTCGATTTTGAAAGGCGCTAACGCCTCTGCCCTCTACGGTTTCAGGGGAATCAACGGCGCCATTATCATTACTACCAAGCGCGGTACCAAGAATAAAAAAGGCTGGCAGGTAGATGTGAACAGCAGCACCATGTTCGAGAAAGGTTTTTTAGCAGTGCCGCAGAGCCAGACCGAATACGGAAGGGGAACAGCTTTTGTTTACAGTTATGGTGATCGTTTGTATGATAACAAACAGCGTTTACCTGAATGGGGCCCTCGTTTCGAGGGACAGCTGGTGAAGCAATACGACAGCCCTTATGATCCTGCAACCAATACCAGGACCGCTACACCATGGACAGCCCGTGGCGCAGACAACTTCAACAAGTTCATGGAGATGGGCATCATCAATACCAACAACGTAGCCCTCTCTGCTGCTACCGACCGTTCGGATATACGGATATCACTTTCTAATATGAACCAGAAAGGGATGAACCCCAATACCCGGTTGAATTCTTACACGATGGCCATGAATGTGGGATACCGCATCACCGATAAGTTTTCAGTAGAAGCCAGCATCAACCTGAATAAACAGTATTCACCCAATATTCCGGATGTGAACTACGGACCCAATTCATATATCTACATGTTCAAGGTATATGGATCTTCCGATTACAATATTGACGACCTCAAGAATATTTATAAGGCGCCGATGGGAGTGCAGGACCTGATCCCTTACGCGCAGGAATATGGCCGTGAGAACAGCGCCTGGTTCATTGCCCAAAAATGGAAGCATTCGCATGACAAAACAGATGTCAATGGTTATGTGAAAGCAACTTACCAGTTCAGCCCTTCTCTGAACCTCAGCCTGCGTTCCCAGATCACTACCTGGACGCAATTGAGAACTGAGCAAGTGCCTGCCGGAACCAACCTGAACACCTATACACCCTGGTATTATTTTGGATGGTATGGCGATTACAGGGAAGACAGAAGGAATCTCTTTGAAAACAATACCGACCTGATCCTGCATTTCGATAAGCGGGTAGGTAAGTTCAATATCAGCGCCCTCGCTGGTGGAAGCGAGCGTTCGTTCACTTATAATTCTTTGTGGGGAACCACCAAGGCGATGGCAGTACCCAATGTATATGCACTGTCCAATTCCAAAGAACAATATGCATCGTTTACATGGGGTTCTAAAATGCAGGTGTACAGCGGGTTTTATTCAGTTGACCTGGGCTTTGATAAATACCTTACCCTGTCGCACACAGGCCGTGTAGATAATTTGAGTACGCTTGCAAAAGGATACAATACATTCTATTATCCATCGGTGTCTTTGAGCACTGTGGTAAGTGATTATGTAAACCTTCCATCGATAATTTCTTTCTTTAAGCTCCGCGCTTCTTATGCTAATGTGAAAGGCGGACTTACTGCTCCCACCATCGCTTCTGCGTACTATCAGAATACAGGTATGAGCACCAATTCGTTTTTGGGATATGGAACAGACCTCTACAGTTCTTACGATGGACCTACTTACAAAAACCAGAATGCTTACAGTACGGTAACCTATTATAACAATGGCCAGTCAGTAGATTTTACCAGCACAATCGCCAACCAGGCGCTGAAGCCTTATACGGTTTCTTCTTATGAAGCCGGTCTGGATTTGAAATTCCTGAAGAACAGGTTAGGGGTGGATATCACTTACTTCACCAGTTTGAATGGCCCGCAGATCTTCGCATTGCAGGTTCCTTCATCTACCGGTTACACCTCTCAGAATGTGAATGCGATCACTTCCGAGAAGAAAGGATATGAGATCAGCGTTTCGGGATCGCCTATTAAAAGCGTCAGGGGATTGAGTTGGGATGTAGCAGTGAATTATGCTACTTATAAAGAAACATTACAGGATATATACGGCGATGAGAATGTGTTGAGTTTGAATGGCCACAATTACAAAAAAGGAGAAAGATTGGATGCCATCTATGGTGTAGGCTTTGTGCGGGATGGCAACAATAACATCATTTACAATGGCGGATTGCCTTTGAGAGCGCCTTCCGATATCAACAACAATACTTTCCTGGGATATGCAAACCCTGATTTCACTTTCGGTATCAACAACAAGTTCACTTATCGCAATTTCAGCGTAGGATTCCAATTCGACGGAAGGATCGGCGGACATATCTATGATGAAGTTTATAAAGACGGAATGAACGGTGGTACAGCCTATGAAAGCGCATCGGGATATTTTGGTGCTGCCCGTTTGGCAGAATGGCAATCGACCAACAACGGCAGTGTTGCACCTACTGCTAAATATATAGCGCCGGGTGTAAAGATCATTTCAGGTACTCCTGTTTATGCAGGCGGTAAGATCATTAACCTGAAAGACCTCACTTTCGCTCCGAACGACCAGGCCACGACAGTGCAGAAATTCATTTCTTCCGGTATTGGAAACGTAACTGAAAACTGGATGACAGATCGCTCTTTTGTTAAGCTGCGTGAAGTGAACATCAGCTACACACTGCCTGCCGGTCTGTTGTCTAAAAGCAGGTTCATCAAGTCAGCCACTTTTTCGCTGGTGGGAAGGAACCTGTTGTATTGGGCCAAGAGAAAAGACATTGACCTGGATCAGTTCGCATCGGGCTACAACGATACCGACCGTTCATTGAATAATGGCGGGGTTTTACAAAGCGTTACAGCCAGGAGATTCGGATTCAACATCAACCTTAGTTTCTAATTCCATCTGATCCTTCACCTTATAAAACCTAACAGATGAAAATAAATTTTTTAAATATCCTCATAAGCCTCACAACGATAACGCTGATAGCAAGCAGCTGTCAGAAAGGCGATCTGCTCTCTAATCCAAACGTTGCAGCAGAAAGTGCCACGGTGCCTGCATCTTTGATCCTCAACCATATTACTGCCAATCTCATGAGAGAGGAAGAGCCCATTATCTCAGCGGTATACCGTTATAACCAGAACATCGTATCAAACTATTCCTACTACTTCGGCGGCAACTCGTATAACTGGTCGAATACCAATCACACGTATGATATGATCAGGTATTGCTCTAAACTGGAAGAGCAGGCGCAGAAACAGTATGGCAATACCACGAACGTGTATTTTGCGTTGAGCAAGTTTTTCAGGGCTTATGCTTTTATCTGGCTCACACAAAGGGTAGGAGATATCCCCATGACCCAGGCCGGTAACCAAAATAACCTTACACCGGTATATGACAGTCAGCACGATGTGTATAAAAACTGCCTGGCATTATTGGATACGGCCAACACGTTGTTGGGAAATTTAACCACAACTGCTACGGCATCTACTAAAGTAGACCCCAGCGGTGATATATTTGGATTGACTTATCTGCAATGGCGTAAAGTGATCAATACTTACAAACTGCGTGTATTGATAGACCTCAGCAAAAGAGCTGATGACAATGCCGACCTTAACATTAAAAGCCAGTTCGCAAATATCATTGCCAATCCTGCCAGTTACCCCATCATGAATTCGAACAGCGATAACATGGTTTATCGTTATACTACGGTTACCCTGTATCCGCCCAACCGTTCGGGTTATTCACCTTATAATAACTGTGAAAATATCAGCCAGACATTCTTCAATGTAACAGCAGCTTATAATGATCCCCGTGTTTTTGTACTGGCCATCCCGGCCCCTGCACAACTGGCAGCCGGCAAACAGGTAAGTGATTTTACTGCTTATGTGGGTGAAGACAATGGTAAGTCGCAAGGGTTGATGTCTAACTTCTCTACCGATGGCAAATATTCTTCATTGAGTTACAACAGGTATATGTCTTCTGCATCGGGGGCCAACGCAGAACCTTATATCCTGCTGGGTTATCCGGAACTTTGTTTCAACATAGCAGAAGCGGCATATAGGGGTTGGATACCGGGTGTTATTGCGGCAGACTGGTACTACAAAGGAATCAATGCTTCTATGAACCTTTATGGTTTGTCGCAAGGGCAAACCGTAACCATCGGAAATGTAGATGGAACTAAACCCAATATGGGAACAGCTACGATCGATATCAATGGATTCCTTGCCAATCCGAATGTGGCTTTTGATATTACCAATGGGCTTACTCAGATACTCACCCAGAAATACGTGGCTTTCTTCATGAATTCGGGCTATGAGTCGTATTACAACTGGCGCAGAACAGGCGTGCCTGCATTCAGCCAGGGGGGAGTGGGTATTGGTACGCCCAGCAACCAGATACCGCTTCGCTGGCAGTATCCTCAGGATGAGATCAACTTCAACAACACCAACTATACTAGTTCCATCGGTACACAATATGGTGGTAAAGATGATGTGACGGCAAAAATGTGGTTGATTAAATAATTTTTTTTGTGCAGTAAAAGAACAGGCATGAAAAAATGGATGTGCGCATTGGTGGTTTGCATGGCTGTGCTTGATAGCCATGCACAGGTGGCGGACAGCGCCAAACGTTTTATTCGATTGGATGGCACAGTCAATTTTCGTGATATCGGAGGGTATGCTACAAAAGACGGCAGGCATGTGAAATGGGGTAAGATATACCGCTCAGATGCTTTGAACAGGTTGTCTGATAACGACCTGAAAAAACTGCAGGACCTGGACATTGGTTTTGTGGCCGATTTCAGAGGGCCTTTTGAAGTGAAGGCTGCGCCGGACAGGCTTCCGGCAGGAACAGTGCGTATTTCTTTACCTGCGGGCAGCGAGCATATAGGTGACAGCAGCAATAAAAGCCTGGGTCTGCAATTGCCACCGGATTCTTCATTGGTAAGTTTTTATCGTAATACTGCTCCTTTCCGTGAAAGGTACAGGCCGGTCTTTGATGCGTTGCTGGGTCTGCAAGCCGGCAATGCTTTGCTGTATCATTGTACAGCAGGTAAAGACAGAACAGGCATTGCCACTGCATTGATATTGTATGCGCTGGGTGTTGATAAAACTGTTATTGTACAGGATTATATTGCCACCAATGTGTATCGCCGTTCTGCCAATGCAAAAGCTATTCCTGCTATGGTAAAAGGATATGGTATGAGTGAAAAAGTAGCCGGCAATATGATGGCCGCGCGCGAAGAATACATAGAGGCTACATTCAGCTCATTAGAAGAACAGTATGGCTCTATCGACAATTATCTTGAAAAGGAAATGGGACTGAACAAAGCCAAGCGTAAAAAACTACAAGCGCTTTATTTGGCTGAATGATGCACCCTATTATTAGCTTTGAAAACTAAAGTCATTTTGTATGCCTGTTCGAAAAGCTGTATTAGCCGATAGTGATGCCATAGAAAACCTGCTTGATCAGTTGGATTATCCGCATACCGGCGGGTTTTTGAAAGAGAAAATGGAAATGATCTTTCAAAACCCGCTGGTATTTCTATTGGTATATGAAACGGATGGGAAAGTAGTGGCGTTCATGGTATTGGAATTCCTGGTTCAATTAGGATTGAAAGGAGATATTGCCAGGATCGGATATTTTTCAGTTGATCATAACTACAGGAGCAAAGGCGTTGGCCGCGAGATGGAACAATACGCCGAAGAACTGGCCAGAGAAAGAAAATGTAACCGAATAGAAGTGCACTGCCATGAAAGGCGGAAGGATGCACATCGTTTTTATTACCGGCAGGGGTACACTGAATCGCCTAAATACCTGATAAAGCTCCTCAGCTAGCTTCCCCATAACCCTTCATCCCCTCTTTTTACCGGGAAAAAGCCCATTTCCACCCGCTGATCCTGCAATTTCAAAAACTTTGCTGTTTTTTGCGTTTTTTTAATGTATTGCTTAACCGGTTCATTGCCCACTTTTTCTATCTGCGGATTTGTGCGTAAAAAAATTGATTAAGGATGCAATGTTTTGCGTGGTCATTATGTCTATAGCGATCATTCCCAATCGATACCGATTACAAAGATTTTATAAACAACCAAAAGTATACTTATGAGAAAATGGAAGCTTTTTAGTTTGGTCATGCTTGTGTTCATGAGCATGATGACAAACAACCTCGTTGCCCAAGGCGTTCCCATTAGCGGAACCGTACTTGCAGACGATGGTACTCCGCTGGCGGGCGTAACAGTTACCGTAAGCGGTACCAACCGGTCGGCTGTAACGGATGATAAGGGCAAATTCACCATTAATGCCAGCAAAAACGCAACGCTGCAATTCAGCTATGTGGGCTATACCACACAGAAGGTAAAAGCCACAGCCGGCATGCAGGTAAGCCTGGCAAAAGATACCGCGCAGCTGAATGATGTGGTTGTTACGGCGATGGGTATTAAAAAAGAACGAAAGGCATTGGGATATTCAGTTACTGACCTGAATGCGCAGGAATTGATGAAAAATAAAAACACCAATGTTGTTAACTCTTTAGCAGGCAAGGTGCCAGGTGTAAACATCACGCAATTCAGCGGTTCGGCAGGCGCCGGAGCTTCTATCACCATCCGCGGTGGTAACTCTACCTCTGAGGGCAGGCAGAACCAGCCTTTATTTGTGATCGACGGTGTTATATACGATAACTCAACCACTGTTACCGGTAATACGGGTACCGATGGTTTGTCGCGCAGCAACACCACTTTCTCAAACCGTATCATGGATGTGAACCCGGAAGACGTGGAGAGCCTGTCGGTGCTGAAAGGCGCTGCTGCTGCTGCGTTGTACGGATCAAGGGCGGCCGACGGTGTGGTTATTATCACTACAAAGAAAGGAGCTGAAGGTGTTGTAAAAGTGAATGCTACCAGTAAAGTAAGCACTTCCTGGGCAAATAAATTACCCGAAGTGCAAACCCAATTTGGTAATGGTGTTTATTCCAGCAACGGTGTGTTGAATAATATTTCGTATAGCAACTGGGGACAAAAACTTACCTCCGCAGATACACTGTACAACAACATCGGTAACTTCTTTCAGAACGGTATTGTGTATGACAACAACGTAAACGTGTCGGGCGGTTCAAAAAACGGTTCTTTCTTTTTATCGGGATCTAATTTTGATCAAACAGGTATTGTTCCCAACACGAAATATGATAAAACTACTTTTCGTTTTAACGGCGAACAGAAGTATGGGGCTTTAACACTGAATGCGAATGTTGCCTATTCGATAGCGAATATCAACAGAACACTGACTACTGCTGGATTGTATGGAAGCGGCGTTGGAAGTATGCAGTCGTTGTACACTTTCCCGCAAACATTCAATATCAAGAATTACCTCAACCCGGATGGTTCGCAGCACCGGATCTTTGCCGGAACACTTCCGCTGGAAAACGATATCGATAACCCATACTGGATTATCAACAAAGACAACCTGACTTCACAAACCAAGCGTATCACCGGAGGCATCAACGGAACCTATAAGATTGCAAAATGGTGGGACGTAATAGCCCGTTTGGGATACGACCAGTACTCAACCAATGATTACACCTATATCGCGCCCGGATCTGCGTTAGCCCCGCTGTATCAGAACGGCCGCTTGAGCAAAGACCTGTATGACTATCGATATATTACCACAACTGTCATGAGCAATCTCCATAAAACCTTTGGCGATTTTGATACGCACCTGATGTTGGGAACAACTTCTGAAAACACGCTGATATCAAACCAGAATCATTGGGGATATAATTTTATTACAGCCGGTACCATCAGCTTTAATAATATGGCATCGACCAATAAATTCTTTACTGATGGTACAACGAGAAAGCGTTTGGTAGGTGCTTATGGAGAAGTTGGTGCTTCTTATAGAAACATCGCTTTCCTTACTGTAACCAGCCGGAATGACTGGTCTTCTACATTGCCCCTGGAAAACAACTCGTATTTCTATCCTTCCGTTAGCGGATCTTTTGTGTTTACGGAATTGTTGCCCAAAAACAATATTCTTTCTTTCGGTAAGGTACGTGCGAGCTGGGCGAGGGTTGGTAAAGATGCCAATGCCTATGCAACGAATACTTATGTAAATCCTCCGATCTCTATTGGTGGATATACCGGCATTGGTAACCAGTACTACTCAGGTAATCCTTACCTGATACCAGAGATTCAAAACTCATGGGAAGTAGGTGGTGAGCTCCGATTCCTGAACGGGCGCATTGGTTTGGATTATACGTATTATCACAGCGAAACAGAGAACCAGATCGGTCAGCCGCGCTTAGCCCAGTCCGGTGGATTTATTTTCAGCACTCTTAATTCCGGCTCTGTGCTTAATACAGGTATGGAGATTGCAGTTACCGGTAAACCCATCGTAACAAGAGATTTCACATGGGATGCGACACTGAATTTTTCTTATAACAAAGGCAGGCTGGGAGCCTTCATTCCGGGTGTAGCTTATTTCTACCCTACGGATGCTCAATTCGGAACCATCAAAGCGGCATCCATCCCCAACGGTGGTTACTTTTTGGGAATGACGGGCCAGCCCTATTTGCGTGAACTGGATGCCAAAGGCGTTGAAATACCCAACGGACGTTACCAGGTAGATCCTTCTACAGGATTCTACAAACTGAACACGACCAACCCGGTAGTAGGTAACCGTGAACCGAGTTGGATCGGCGGGTTTAACAATACATTCCGCTACAAAAAATTCGCTTTGTCATTCCTGCTCGATATCCGCAAGGGAGGAGATGTGTTCAATGGTACAGCGTATGCGATGGTTACAAACGGGTTGAGCAAATTAACAACACAGAACGGTCGCCAATCGGTAACCGTGTCTGGTGTTAACAGCCTTACAGGTGCTGATTTCAACCAAACCTATACAGCGGGACAGTCGTACGTGATCAATGGAACAACCTATTCCGGCAACTATCTCATACAGCAGTATTGGCAGAATTATGCGGCCAACTCATACAATTTTATCACTTCTGTTAATTGGGTGAAACTGCGTTCCCTGTCGTTGTCTTATGACTTCTCAGATTATTTCAAGAACAAGAAGATCATCAAGGGACTTACAGCAACCGCTGTGGGAACGAATTTATTTACATGGACAAATTACAAAGGAATGGATCCTGAAGTAAGCGCTGCGGGCGGAACAGGAGGTTCAGGTTCTACAGGTATAGATTACCTGGGTGTGCCTGCAACAGCGAGTTTCACTTTCGGGGTAAATATTATGTTTTAACCAATGAAAAAATGAAGATTATGAAAAGCTCAAAATATATATTGGCGATTTCACTGCTTGCACTGGGAGCAACCTCATGTAAGAAGTTCCTGGATGTAAATACGGATCCGGATAACCCGAACAATAAAAACGTATTGGTTCAAAACAGGCTACCCTGGATAGAACATTTTTACCAGTACACATCGGGCGTTACCAATTTTCGTACGTCGTGCCAGGCGGGTGTTTATTATTCCAACAGTGGTAACCCCAATTCATTCAGTACCACATGGCAATGTGCCAGCGGCAATTCAACAACGCCCTATCAAACATGGTTTGTAGAAGTGTCTTCCAATGTGGTTGATATGTATAACTCGGCCCAGAAGCAGGGGGCCTATCATTATATGGCTGCGGCAGATGTATTCCATGCATTGGGTTATATGCAGATGCTGGACTTGTATGGAGAAATGCCTTATACGCAGGCAGGAACAGGGAACCCGAGTCCCAAACCAGATGATGGCAAAACCATTTATAACGGATGCATGGCAAAATTGAATGAAGCCATCAGCTTGTTCGGTAAAACCCAGGATGCCGCAGCGCCCGCGCTGGCTACCGGCGATCTGTGGAACGGCGGAGATGTAAGCAAGTGGATAAAAATGTGCTGGGGATTGAAAGCCCGTTATATGCTCAAGCTGTCGAAAAAAGCGGAGTTCAATCCGGATTCTGTGCTGTATTGTTTGTCGAAGGGCCCGCAGTCCATTGCCGACAATATCGTAGGCCCGGGCTTCAACAACAGCACAATAACCGATTATTTGTATGGCGATCCGGTGGTAACAAACGGCAACTTTGACTACGCAGCTTACGGAAGTTCCAACCGCATTTCTCAGTACTATTATAACCTGCTGACCAATATGCGTGGTTCAGGTGTAACAGATCCCCGCATGAGTAAAATTGTACCGGCTTATATGTCGGGCGTGCAACTGGATGGCAATGGTAAAGTGGCTTCTTATACCTGGACCCGTGCACAGGGCGTGGATTCTTATGGCCCCGCAGCCCGCTTATTGAAAGGAGGCGCCACTTCTATTCAAACACCCACTTATGCCGCTGTAAATACGAAAATAACATACACTATCGCCGATCCAACAGACCGTGCAAATTTTGCTGCCGTACAGATAGCAGCAGGACGTTATGATGCCAGCAGCAGTGGTAATAACGTAGTAGTGATCTACAAGGCCGGTTCTATTTTTGTTAACAGCACCAATTACCTGTATGCAGGCGATACCATTTATGTAAACCTGCGCAGCAGTTCTGTTGCTACATCAGGCATCACTGCACAGGGACAAACAGATGTGAGCTGGTATCCTTCTACCGCCGCGTTCAACGCCGGCGTGGTGGCGTCTACCGGTTCATTCCAGGTTCGGCCAGTTTCAGACCAGGAGATCGTGACTTACCATGAAATGTGTTTTATCAAGGCCGAAGTTTATATGCGAAAAGGAGATGCGGGAAATGCGTATACAGCATATAAAGCCGGTATCCAGGCACATATGGATATGATGCAGGCTAAACTGGCCCAATGGAAAGCCGCTGGATATACTGCTACCAATCCTGATATGGCACCTATGGATCAAAATGCCATCACTGCTTATATGGCGAGTACTGCCGTTGCCCCGGGTGCGCTGACAATGTCAGACATCATGTTGCAAAAGTATGTCGCGATGGGTTGCAGCATTGAAAACTGGAATGATATGCGGCGCTTTAATTTCAGCGCCGGTAACATTGCTGGCTTTGGTGTTGTTTACCCGGGTTATCAGCGTGGACCTTTGTTTACAGGCCAGTCGCAGTTAACAGGTGGTTCCCCAACAGATCCCAGGTACTGGATGCGCCGTTGGCAGTTGCCGCCGGTTTATGAGATCAATTACAACTCTGTAAATACACTTGCGTTAAATAAACATGCTGCTGATCCCAATATCTGGAGTATGCCGGTTTGGTGGGATTGTGCAACGGATGATGAATATTATGGGTATCTTAAAAATTAGCGATCCAATATCATGTGATTAATCTTTAATGAAAAGAGGCTGTCTCAAAAGAGGCGGCCTCTTTTTATTGAACGGATAGGTTATACAAAAAGGAGGAGAGAGTCTAGTTAACCGGCTTTGCTGGTGGCAATTGAAAACCTCTTTTACTCATATAATCTCTGACTTTCCTGCGCCAGCTTGCTTTTGCGACTCTATATAACTTGCTGGATGGAATAATATTAAGTTGATCATCTGAGTGTGTAGGTCTGTTGTCAGCAGCTATGTAACCGGTTTCATCAAAAGCCAATAATGCTTTTGGGTCATCAGCTGGATTTGGGTGCTCGTCCAGGTCGAATGCCCATTCATCAGCCTCACTTGAAAAACTGGTTTCTTTTTCCTGATATCTATCGATTAATTCTTCTAACGAATAACCCTTCTGGTCAGTTATTAAATCAAGATCATACGCATCTTTTTTTGCCATGCGCGAGCAAAGACTCTTCAATTTCAATACACCTATGTCTTTGACAGTAACCATCCTGATTGCATCGTTGATCTCAAATTCGTCGAGTAAAGGAACATTTTGCATGATCTCGACTTTGATCTGCTCACAAATGTTTTCTAAACCCTTTATTCCAATCATAGAAGGTGAAAACAGGTCGATGTCAACTGAAATACGATGTCCATATCTCAGTGCCAAATTGGTCCCGCCGGCAAGCCCAAACTCGGAAAGAGATGATAGTTGTTGCAATTCGTGTATAGTTTCCAGTAATTCCTGGGAAACAGCCTGATTATCAGACATGATTCAATTGACGTCTTTCCGCTTTATTTTGACGCGGATGAGTAAAACGATTAAAGGCGGGAACATGATATCGACTGGCAACTAAAGCAAGCAATTTATTGCTTAGAAGTTCTTTGGTGGATTTCAATTCGTGAAGGATCTCAGTTTTACTATAAATCCTCTCGAGTCGTTCGATATCTCTGTCAAAGGTTTGGGGGGTAGTGAAATAAAGCGCTCTTGCAACAATAAGAGATTTATCCCGGTCAGCTTTTAGCTGATCGAATTTCATATCCCAGAATGATTCTTTGGGTAAAATCTCTGTTATGTTCACATTTTCCTTCACTGGTGTAAAATTAATCAATTTTCTAACTGATAGAAGCTCCTAATTTGTAAAATTTTTGGAGTTTCTTAGGTGTTCTAGCGAATTTTTTGTCAAAACTCCTAATTTAGTGAAAATTTGGAGTTGTTATGAATAAACCGGAAAGAGTTCCGATTGTGCCCATGAATTTCAATTACGCGGAATTCCTTGCGAAGCTGGATGAGGAGCAATTCAGGCTTTTATTCGAACTCAACGACACGAAATTATTACTACGATAAATGGAAATACCTGGCCGCAGACTCGGGGATGGACCCTCAGTTAACTCCAACCTCATATGGGTAACATTCGGGGGAAGCTTACACCACCCCTATTAATTGGTTGATATTTAATGGTCTGTTGAAGGAAAATAGTTCTGTGATTCGAAGCTGCTTCGGGAGCGTTTCGAGTGTTCTTCGACTGTCTCTCGGGATCGATTCGGGATTGATTCGGGTTTCCTTCGGAGATCCTTCGAGACCGCTTCGGGATCGCTTCGCAAATTCCCGAAGCAATCCCGAAGAAACACCGAAGCAGGTGCGAAGGAAACCCGAATCAATCCCGAAGCAGGTGCGAAGGGGCCCCGAAGCGCTCCCGAAGGAATGCCGAAAAAACTGCTTTATCGCAGATAGCTTTTTAAAAGATTGTGCATTCTGGCATTGTACTCGAGCAGGATCATAATACTGCCCCTGTTTTTTTCGTAGTATTTCTTCAGCAAGCTTTCAGTCGAAAGTCCATCGGTACGCGCAGTGCAATTGCCTTAGACCTTTTCCTTCGACCATTGAACTCGCCTATTATACGTTTCCATTAAGAGCGGGTTAGAATTGTATATTGTTACCTTTTATTATTGACCAAAGTTGACTGCTTTCTAACTGACAGAAACTCCTAATTTGTAAAATTTTTGGAGTTTTTTGAGGTATTCTAGCGGACTTTTTGTCAAAACTCCTAATTTTGACAAAATTTGGAGTTATTATGAATAAGCCGGAACGGGTTCCGATTGTGCCCAGGAATTTCAATTATGCGGAATTCCTCGCGAGCCTGAATAACGAGCAATTCAGGCTTTTATTCGAACTCAATGACACGAAATATCACTACTACGATAAATGGAAATACCTGGCATCAGACTGGGGGATGGACCCCCAGCAGCTTTGGGCCGGTGTAAAGACGGCACGTATCGGGCAAAAATCACTGACTATTTCCCAGCTTCCCGGGTTCAGCTTCAAGGTAAATACGCCCACAGTCGTACAGGAATATCTCCATACGTTTGACATGAACCTTGGCGGCAACCTGCAGGGTGATACTGTCATTCCCTCGGAGGACCAGGATCGGTATTTGATCAGTTCACTGATGGAAGAAGCCATTGCGTCTAGTCAGCTGGAAGGTGCGGCAACCACCCGAAAAGTGGCCAAAGAAATGCTGGAGAACAACCGTAAGCCCCGCAACCATTCCGAGCAGATGATCCTGAATAACTACGAGGCGATGAAATGGATCGTAGCACATAAGGAGGAACCGTTCACCATCGACAGGATCAAAACACTGCAGGCCATTATTACCAAAGACACCCTTTATGGGGAAGAGCCGGGCACTTTCAGGACCACAGATGATTTCAATGTCGTTGATGTTCAGACCGGGGCAGTATTATATAGCCCTCCCGTGGCCGGACAGTTGGACGACCTCATGAAGGCCTTCTGCAACTTCGCTAATGATGACCTGAAACTTTCCTTTTTTCTTCATCCCATCACCAGAGGTATTATCGTTCATTTCCTGATGGGGTATATTCACCCTTTCCCTGACGGTAATGGGCGTACGGCGCGAACCCTTTTTTACTGGTATCTGTTGAAACACGGGTACTGGCTAATCGAATACATGTCCGTTTCAAGGATTATCCTGCATTCCAAAGCGCAGTATGCCAAGGCGTACCTGCATACTGAACAGGATGACAATGACCTGACTTATTTTATCATCTACAATCTTAAATCCATAGACAAAGCGCTGGATGAACTCAGGCAATATATCAAGCGAAAAACGACGGAAAAGCAGAATGCATTAACCCTGCTCAGACATACCAACTTTAATGAACGACAGATCATCCTTCTACAGGAACTGATGCAGGACTCTACACTGTTTTTTACGGTTCAGCAGGTACAGAATAAGTTTGGAGTCAGTAATCAAACGGCAAGAAATGATTTAAACGGTCTTGCAGAACAAGGAATATTTGAAAAGCGCAGGACCGGCCACAGAATGCAATTTTTGCCGAGGCCTGACTTTATGAAAAAGATACAAGGCAAATAGATAATGATGCAAAGCGTAGGTGAAGGAAACTGCCGGCAGAATATGCTGCTCGACTCAATCAAATATTCGGCTAATATTCTGTATTTTCTTGTCAATCTTTTATTGGTTTTAGCCATTCTTTATCCAAGGCGATGATATTGTTGGTGATCGCTGTATTAATGTTTGCTTGAATTGATTCACGCATTTCTTCAGTTACACGCAGCCATCCAAACATTTTTGCTATAATGGGAATAGCAGCGTATGCTTGGATGGCCACTGCATCAGCCACCGTCTTCTGTATGGCTAGCATCATTTCTTCTGGTGCAATGAATTCGAGTTTTCGAGAAAAGGAGGGCAGTAGACTGCGATCACGTACTACTGCTTTCTGTATGCCTGGTATCCATAAAAATTCATCTTTCATACTGAGTGTGCCTTGACTTTGTGCGAAAGACGCTGCCATTTGTAATGTTTCTCGTATACGGCTGCCAATGCGGGCGATGCCAGCTGCTTCAGTAATACGCCTTGCTACCTCATCAAAATGGACTGGGCTTTCAATCTGGACAATCTGTTCCATCCATTCAGCGAGTTTGCCAACTGGATGAAGGTGTAATTCTACGCCGACAATGGATTCATTCAGCCGGCCAGTAGTATAATATACTGGTGCTTTAACTTCCAACATTGCTGTTTCGCGGAGTATTGCCTGAGCAGATTCATGTAGTTCTCGCTGTTTGTCCTGTTCTGCGTCATCGACCTCCATTTGTACACGCGCTTTTTCGATCGCTCCTATTACCCGTTTTAATTCTTGATCAGGATTTCGGAACCAATCAGTGCTCCATATTCTGTGTATGCGCCAACCAATGCCCTCTAGTACTTGCTGCCGGAGGCGATCTCTGTCGCGGGCCGAGCGGGCACTATGATATGAAGCGCCGTCGCATTCTATACCTAGCAAATAACGTCCTGGGTTTTGAGAATCGACGATTGCCAAATCAAGATAGAATCCATGTGAGCCAACCTGACTGCGGACTATATAGCCTGCGGTAGTTAATTGCTGCGCAACAATCTCTTCAAATGGACTTTGCGGTCCGAGTTCGGTTTCCTCGACCAGATGAAGTTTCCCGTGTTGTGCGAAATACAGAAAATCCTTTAGTATTCGTATCCCTATACTTTTGGTGCGTGTAGTGTCTATATCGTCAGCTGTAATATTCGTAAAGACTTCGCATCGCATTTTGGCACGACTGATGAGTACGTTTAACCGCCTTTCACCACCATCGTTGGTTAGTGGCCCGAATGCCATAGCCACAAACCCTTCTGCTGTTTTCCCGTAACCAATACTGATAAATATTACGTCACGTTCATCGCCTTGTACGTTTTCCAGATTCTTTACAAAAAAGGGTTCATTGTGATGACCATTGAAGAAGTTTTCCAGTTCAGGCTGGCGTCGGCGTTTAATCTCTAATGCATTTAGAATAGCATCCTTTTGCGCTGTACTAAAAGCCACCACACCGAGGCTTTGCTTTGGATGCATCTGCGCATGGCTGATTACGGCATCCGCAACCGCTTCAGCCTCCAATATATTCGAACGTGTTTTGCCTCTGTCATAAGCCGTTTGAGGAAGATGATGATATACTAGACCGAGCCGATGGCGAGAGCCTGGGCTGGGGAATATAACCAGTTTGTTTTCATAGAACGCATGATTGGAAAGGGTAATTAGCGACTCATGTTTACTTCTATAATGCCAACGGAGCATGCGTCGAGCATTCATTTTAGCATCGAATAATCCAAGTATACTTTGCATATCTGCAGTTACGTTATCTTCATCATCATTCTCTTTGCTCATAGAATCAAAGAAACTCGTCGGTGGCAATTGTTTGCTGTCGCCAACTACTACTACCTGCTTTGCTCGGAGGATAGCGCCTAATGCATCTACGGGTTTAACCTGACTGGCTTCATCAAATATTACAAGATCAAATTCAACACTTCCTGGTGGAATGAAATTAGCGATGGAAAGCGGACTCATCATAAAGACTGGCTTGATTGCTTGTATCGCATGGCCTGCTTCTGACATTAGTTTGCGGATAGGTTTGTGACCACGTCGCTTATTAAATTCCGTTTTAAGAGTACCCAATTGACCACCTGCTTCTCCGCGTGGAATAGAGGTGTAGTGGGCTAGTGCTACCTTTGTGCGATTATATTGTTGTTGCAAACGGTCCATTTCCTGAAAACGTCTTATGACTTCTTCGTGACTGGCACGCTCGAAACGACGCAGTGCGGGGTATTTTTCTATTGCATGGGTGAGTAAATGTTCAAAATAGGTTTTGCGCAATGCAGTGGTAAGATGTTCTGCAGCACCTTCCCAATCGATACTATGTTCAATCAGGTAATCAAACCCCTCTTCTTGGGCGGCTTCGACCAAATTGTTCCAGGCAATTATTTTATGAATATCGAGAAAGGAGGTGCTCCAGGATTGATAATAGTTAAGCTGATCACTATATTTACCGGATGGTAGTCGCATTTTTGCGATATCGGTCCATGTTGCTATCAAACTGTCATAATGCTGCAAAGCATCTGTTATTTCCTGGTACAAATTTGCAAATTTCATACGGTCAAAGCCGGTCTCCAGTAACATTAATAATTGCGAGCTTAGGGCACTAGCCTCTATGCCTTTATGTATACGACCGAGGTAGATTGCGCAAGTTTTGAGTTCAATAAAATTTGCTTTAGGAAATAATCTTTCTCCAAATAGTGAACTACTGAGTGATTCCTGTGCATTAATGTTTGTGGAAAGCTTTTGTGTTTCTAATATGGTATCTACCAGTTCCAGCCTTAAAATGTTTGTGGGAGGAAGCGAGGTTTTGCATAAGCCCTTTAATTTCTTTATTGCACGGTTATAATCCTTTTTAATAAAGCGATACCATTTGTCGCCATAATTAACTAAGTTGGTTCGCACGTCAATCAAAGACTCCTTCCACCCGTTATGTATCAATTCATCTTCTAGTTTTTCGCATGCAGGCCAAAACACAGCGTGCATATTCAAGAGGTCTATTATCTCCTCCTGTCTATTATTCCATCTATTGTCAGTAATAGATAATTTTTCCAATTGTGGTGCCTCAGAAGCCGCAAGCAGTGTCGGCGCTATTGACTCCATGTCTTTTTTATCGTGAGGAAGAGATACGGATAGAATTGCAGCAGACTGTTTGGCCAGTTCTGATAATACCTGCACATGTATTGAAAGTTTTATTAACAGACTGCGCATCTGTTCTTCCTCTTTGGGCATGAGTACTTTTAGTTTACTTCCCCAAAAAGAAAGGCGTGATGGTGTGCCAATCTCTTTAAGACGAACTTTTATTCTTTCTGCGAACGCTTCGGCTCTTATCAGCTGCTGGCTATCCCAATTGTTGATATTAGAGATACGGATTTCCTGCAAAGTGGCTCCATGTGACTGCATGCGTATTTGTAGCAAATGTCCAATAATGGTATGCACAGATAAGCCGCTTGCTCCTACCACTGCGTTTACAGCCTCACAATAGTCATTTAGTTCACCTCGGAAATTGTCCAATAATGTAAGTTCCTGTTCCAGCCTTGATAAGGTCGGTTTCCCGAGATCTAGAATGCGTTTAAGTTCATCGTGAAGTAATTTCTTATTTGACTTATGGCTATGCAATTCTAAGCAAGCCTCGCCGAGATGTATACTGTCAAGTCTTCGTTTCACAACATCCAAAGCAGCCATTTTTTCAGCGACAAACAATACTTTTTTATTATTACCTATTGCATCTGCAATCAGATTGGTGATGGTCTGTGACTTACCGGTACCGGGCGGTCCTTGAATAACCATATCTTTACCCTGCCGCACTGCCAACATGGACAATATTTGCGAACTATCTGCATCCACTACCTGAAAGAGTTTGTCAGCCGGCGTATCGCGATCTATAAACGAGGATTCATCATACTGCAATTGTACATTGGAAAACCCTTCTCCGAATAACTGGTTAAGCAATGGATGTGCAACTGGCTTTTTATCATCTGGCCATTTAGAACTGTCAAGATCATGATAGATCATAAACTTACCGAAGGAAAAGAAGCCTAACTGTATATTGTTGTGTTGCAATTTCCAATTAGACATTTCAGCGATAGCCTGTTCTACATTTTCGTAGTAAGAATTTATATTGAAGTCGTCCGGTTCAGGAAAGACGGGCATCCCAATGCTAAACTCTGTTTTAAGTTTTGCTTCCAGTGATATATTTGCCTGTATCTCATTCTCATTGTAGCTAAGGCTAAAGCGGTCTCGAGCACTAGAACGATGCAATTTAACGGGGACGAGTACAAGGGGCGCCAGTCTTTGTTCTTTGCTGTTCTCAGACTCATACCATTCGAGCATGCCAAGAGCTAGAAAAAGTGCATTTACGCCCTGCTCTTCAATGAACGTATTGGCTGCATAAAATGTGTTCAACAATTTGTACTGTAATGATGTATCTGATTCATTGGTCTGGAGCTTATTGTCCGAATAATGATCTTCAAGTTCCTCTTGAGATAGCTCAGGTATCAGTAGTTCTTCTAATCCCGATTCGCCTTTTTTTGTAGAACGGCTGCCGAACCCCATTGTTTTTTGTGTACTGACCAGTAACTGGTAGATCATCTCTGATTTCTCATCTACAATGGATAGGCCACGGGCTGAGGTGGGGCGATAATTTAGTAGCGGGTTTCTCATTCCGAGGTCCAGCAATTCCTTGCGCGCAGCTTCTAGCCGTACAGTGAGGGTATCCTGCATGGGGTTAACATTTATAAATGGATGGATTGGGGGGAGAGTAAAATAAGAGAAATTACTGAAGACGAACAAGAAAATTTTCTAAGCGAAAACAAAGGAATTGAGCGTTCATGTAGTCTGACGATAAACGAAATGCGAGTCTTTTTCCTTTGTACTTTACCTAAGTGTAAGAGTCATAAATTCGGCTTTTACAGAAAAGCAAAACCGCAGCTACTGCTGCGGGTCACTTGTTGCCTGGGCTGGACGTTTCTCGAACCACTTTTTGGGGGACTTAAGATTGGTTACCGAACTAAACACCTGATATACAAATGGCCCAAGTAAACTAGTTCTTTTCAAGGATGCCTATTTTGTTAAACAAAGAAACCCTTTCCGTAACATCTGTGGAGATCCGGTCCGAGGCGAAGGTTGTTTAGATGGGGCAACATTGGGTCCATGCAGGTGATTTCTAGAAAATTTATTCAGTGATAGGGGTAAAACACCAAAAAAAGGTATTTTCACGGTTATGTGGATGGCCTAATTTCCAGTATTTTGTGCTCGGTGACAGCATTTTCGGCTTATCGTGCTGTTCAGGACCGCGAAACCGATAAATTTTGTTTTCTGAAAATCTGTCGTAACTTTATGATTAATAAGCGTTTTTAATTGTTTTGCACACTTTAATCATCGAATGAGCATATGCTGAAAGAGTACCTGGAGGTATATCGATTGAGTATTGTCGTTGTAGGTAATTTCAACCCTGTGATCATTCAACCCTTCTGGCTGGCTCAGAAAAAATTGATTCGTGAGCAGGAGGCCCAGGATGCCGTCGTTGAGATTATCCATCCAAGCATTGTTAAATTCAAATTGGATTGGTGTGAATTCGAGATCGGCACTGAAAGGATGGAAGTCAGGACTAGTAGGGATGCCCTTTTTGATGCGCTCAATGACCTGGTCAAGAGTATTTTTGGGATATTAAAAGAAACACCGGTGAAGGCGGTCGGGCTCAATCATCTGCTATATTACGCGATGCCGGATGAGGAACGTTATTATGAAGTGGGTAATCGGCTGGGCGGTTTGACAAATTGGAAGCGTTTGTTCAAGGATCCCCGCCTGTTTATTCTCGATGTCGGCGAGGTCCAGCGATCGGATGGAAAGATGGGATCTAAGCGGATCCGGGTTGCGCCGGCAGATATTCCGCTGCCAACGCCATACAGCCTGCTAGTATACATCAACGATCATTTCGACCTGTCGGACGGGGTGAGGGGGTTGCAGACGCTGCTGAAGGAAGATTTCGCCGAGTCCGTAGCATCAGCGAGTGAAGTGCCAGGCGTTTTATGGGAAGTCATGAATGCAACAAAATAATATGTTCAATATACAGAATACGGATCGATCATTGTCTTCGGTGCCCAGCAAGGTGACAAACTCTGCCAGCCTTTTCCAGGGACAGGCCTATATGGTGAGCAAGGAAAGGTTGATCGAGGGAACGATCGAGCAATTCAATTGGCAGCGGCAACAGGATAACGTGGGTGAGTTTATGTCTGGCTCGACCCATCGGGAGGACGATCGTGGCCGGTTGGGTGAAACAGTCGAGCGGCTGGTCCAGGCGGCACTGCCGTTACAGGCGAAGGGGTTTTTTACGAGCGAACAAAGATGGAAAGGACATATTACGAAATTGACCGACACGGAATTTGAAGCCAGAATGGAAGACCTGACCAAACCTGGAACCTTTGAAATAGGTGAATTTGAAATTCGGGATGTATCACCTGGTGACCGGGAACTTTTGAGCATAGGAGCAGTTTTTTACTGGAGTATCGGCCGCTCGTTTAACGGCAACCAGGTGGAAAAAAATGCCCTGATGCGTTTTCAACGGCTGACCAGTTGGTCGCAAGAGGAATTTGATGTGGCGACAGACAAGGGATCGGAATTGTATGAATTTTTTAACAACGATGGCGACATTTGATAGCCCAGGAAGTACTACCGGAGAAATTACCTTATTGGGAACGGGCGGCGGCTATGGGGAATCGGCTGTGGTTCATTTGGGAAACAACAGGTGGCTGATCATTGATTCTTGTATCAATCCAATCACCCGTCGAGCTTTGCCGCTAGAGTACTTGCAAAAGATTGGTGTTTCGATGAGTGACGTGTGCTTGATCATTTGCACGCATTGGCATGATGATCATATTCTGGGTATAGCCGCTGTGCTGGAAGCCTGCGTTAATTCGAAGTTCGCCTTTGCCAGGGCGAATGATCTAAGAAAATTCCTGCAATTTGTACAGTTGGATTATTCGAAGCTGAAAACAAATCAATCGAATTCGTCGACAGTGGAATTTGGTCGTTGTATGGACATTTTGCTGGCCAGGAAGGTTCAGCCAATCTGGGCGGGGCAGGATCGGGTGCTGTACCGGGAGCAGCTGGGCGAAGGCATCAGCAGTGAGGTGATTAGCCTTTCACCATCGGATGCGACAATTGCAACATTCGACGCGGAGGTTTCCAGCCTGATCACAGAATTCGGGCCGCCGAACAAGAAGATCGTCGTTCGGTCGCCCAATGCGAAGTCGGTTGTTACGTTTATCAAGCTCGGAAATCACCGCGCATTGCTTGGGGCCGACCTCGAGGTGGGTTCGGCGGCCGATGAGGGATGGAATAATATTCTCAACGCTTGTGCAACGATTGACCAGCGCGCCTCGCTGTTCAAGATCCCACATCATGGTTCTGAGAACGGCTATCATCCGGAGGTCTGGAAACGATTGCTCGTGGAAGATCCCGTTGCCAAGCTGACGCCGTGGAATTTGCATGATAAACTCCCGCAAGCAGCGATGTTGGAGGTATTCAAGAAACACAGTAAGCAGGTATATATGACTTCCCCTATTGTGGGTGCCGGCAAACCGAAGAAACGCAGAAAGAACGTAGAGAAGCTATTACGGGAACTGGGTGGCAGGTTACACGAGGTCAAATTTACGGAGGGCACGATCCGGTCGAGGATTGCGATGGACGACAAAGCCGCGCAATGGGAAGTGGTGGCTTTTCCGGCGGCGATTCAAGTTTAGTGTGCCTATGCTGGAGAAGGCGCCATGTACCCGATCCGATTTGATATCCGACTTAAGCGCCTCCTTCCAATCTCCAAAATAGTACTCCGTGTAGACCTATAGCAAAAAAATATCGCGATCTCGGGCGAGTTTGCTTTTTTCGGAACAAAGTTGTGATCTCACCATTGAATGATTTGTTCTTCTTCCAAATGAACGGAAGACTTGCGTTTAACAGAGATATGAACGTCCTCGAAAATGATTTCTTGCTGTTCTTTTGTTATGTGTCCAACTTTGCGTGACCAGTATACGATTTTTTTAAGGCGTTTAAGTGGCCAATGATGGTTGAAGACTTAAGCTCCGCGCGATCCTGACAGTATTTTTTGAAGTCAAAAAGATCGTATCATCCAGATCCTTAAAAATGATCTCGGCATTGAAGGAATTAGGATTATAGTCTTTGACGAGCTCCCGGAGAATGGCTGGAAAGTTAAGCGGCTTTTTTGCCTTGTAATATCTTTCGCAAAGTTTGTCCAGGGTATTCATCTTTTCTTTTATGCGCTCATTGATGACAAATGCAAAAGGATGGGGGTTTTTGACCCAGGCATTTGTTTTACCAGGCCATTAGTCTTCGCGAACTTTTTGCGGGACGTTTACCGTGTGATACTTGTAGACATTGATCAGTCCGATTCTAAAGTGAATGGATCTGAGATTGTTATGGCGGTTTTTCTTGCGCCAATTCCAGACGGGACTATAAGAAGGTAACATGTGGTTGAAGGCACCAATAAGTGTAAATAAATGTGTAAAGATATTTTCGGAAATTGACGGACACTAAAGAAATCCACAAAATGAAAGAACCCGCTACAAGTCAATGCCGTAACGGGTTTTAGTGTTGTTAAGTGTTAAGGTTTGTTAGATGCTGCCTTGAGTTGCCCAACCTGCATTAGCTCCGGCCTCCTTCGTCGGCCTCCGCTGATCCACTACAATGTCCATTACCCAAACGCCTCACGACCACTACGTGGCCGTGGCAATTTCCTTCGTTCGCTTGTGAAAGCAAAGCTTTCATCGCTACCAAAGAAAAGCGCCCCTCGCTATCGCGAGAGGCGCTTGTTGCCCGACCTGGATTCGAACCAAGACAAACTGAACCAAAATCAGTTGTACTGCCATTATACTATCGGGCAATCCATGCATTCCGTAGTGGAATGGGGTGCAAAAATAGGGGTAGGAGAGAATTGTTCCAAATTTTTTAACCGTTCTGTTCGTATATTGAACTCCTTATTGTAAGCCTTATGTCAAAACTCATCCTTTTTGCCGCGTTTATTGCCTGTATCCTGCTCATGTCATTCAATTATGACAAGAAGAAAAAAGTAATATTTTTTGGTGATTCTATTACCCAGATAGGGGCCCAGCCAGGCGGCTATATCCGGCTAATGGACTCGCTCCTGAAACAGGAAGGAGCAGAAAATAAATATGAACTGATAGGCGCTGGTATCGGCGGTAACAAAGTATATGATCTTTACCTGCGGATGGAAGAAGACGTAATCAGCAAGAGCCCGGACATCGTAGTCATTTACATTGGTGTAAACGATGTGTGGCATAAATCCAGCTTTGGCACCGGTACCGATTACGATAAGTTCGGGAAATTCTATGAAGCCATTGTTAAGAAATTAAGGGCTGCTGGTTCTAAAGTGATTCTCTGCACTCCCGCCGTAATAGGTGAGAAGAAAGATTTCTCCAACCAACAGGATGGCGATATGAACCAGTACAGTAGTTGGATCAGGCAGTTTGCAGCCAAAGAATCTTTGCCGCTGGTAGACCTGCGCACCCTTTTCCACGAATACGAACTCCAAAACAATCCCGATAACAAAGAATCAGGCATTTTAACGCGCGACAGGGTACACCTGAATGCAGCCGGTAACCTGCTCGTAGCGGAAGCTATGTGGAAAGCCATCAAATCCCTGTAAAAATTATTGCATCCCCGGCTGCTTCAATTGCCAGCCGGTTTTTTGCTTTTCAGCATCTACCATGGCTTTCACGTCGGCCAGTAATTGTTTGGCATTGTACACAATGCCATCTTTAATGGTATACAATACGCCACCGCTGCGCACCACTTTGTTTTCTTTGGTAAGGGTAATGGCTCCCGTGCCATACAACACTTGCAGGTTTTGCAAAGGATTGGCATCGATGACCACCAGATCGGCCAGCTTACCCGTTTCCACGCTGCCGATTTCTTTATCGGCGCCAAGGGCCTGCGCTCCGTATAAAGTAGCTGAACGGATCACTTCCAACGGATGGAAACCTGCTTCACGCAACAACTCCAGCTCGCGGATATAACCGAATCCATAAGTTTCATAAATGAAGCCGTTATCAGACCCGGCAGTCACACGTCCGCCGCGGTTTTTGTATTCGTTCACGAATGTCATCCACAACCGGTAATTGTTTTTCCATTCCACTTCCTGCTCCGTTCCCCAATGATGCCAATAAGAACCATGCGATTGCCGGCTGGGCTCGTAAAACTGCCAAAGCGATGGCAACGTATACCACTCATGCCATTCAGCCCTGCGCGCTCTTTGCAGGTCGCGGTTGGCATCGTAAATATTGAATGTAGGATCCAATGTAAAATCGAGCGATAACAATTCATTCATCACTTTATTCCAATGTTCTGAGTAAGGTGCGGCCGCCTGCTTCCACAGTTTGCCCGCTTCTTCAAAACGATCCTGCTCATTGTTGTAATTGTAATCGAGTGGGTATTGTTGGATGGTTTTATCGGTGAACAATGCCTCGGGCAAACCATACCAGTGCTCCATGCTGGTGAGTCCGGCACGGGCAGAATTCAACACATTCCAACGCGCTACATCGAGTTGCGCATGGTGGCAACAAGATCGCAATCCCAGTTTTTTATTTTCACGAAGTGCAGCATCCATAACCTCTGGTCGTGCACCAAAAAATTTGATGCCATCGGCCCCCTTGCGTGCATTCTCTTGTACCCAGGCACGTGCCTGGTCGGCAGTGGTGATGGGTGTTTTACTGCTTTGTCCGAATACCGTATAGGCATATATCCTGGGTGCTGTAATGAGATTGGCGGCGCTTTTTTGTTTCTCGTCAAGTGTCCAATCCAGTCCGTTGCCGGCCGATGGATCCCTGATGGTGGTAATACCATGCGCCATCCACAGTTTGAAAACGTATTCGGCAGGAGTGCCCTGCTCTTTGCCACCGATATGCCCATGCATGTCTATGAGGCCGGGCAACACATACATGCCTTCACAGTTGAGTTCTTTCCCGCCCTGTTTGAGCACCGGCCTTCGGGCTGGATCAATGGCCGCCCCCGGGCTTCCCACCGTTTGTATCTGCACAATGCGGTTTTGCTCTACCACAATATCAACCGGACCAAAAGGCGGCGCACCAGTACCATTGATCAATGTAACACCCCGGATGATCAGTTGGGTATAAGGACCATCACCTTCTTTTTTCTCAGGCGCTTTGGGAATCTGCGCACGAACGGCAGTAAATGCCAAACAAACGAACAGGGAAAGGAACTGCAATTTTTGTCTCATATAACAGGTTGAGCCGATGAATATACGAATTCACGCCCAATACCTGTTGATGAGCTATACGGCTTTTACGAGGTAGTAATTTTTCTTGCCTTTTTGCACCAGCAAATATTTATCCTGCAAGAGATCTGACTGCTTCAGCAAATTTTCATCGCTGCCAATCTTTCTTTTGTTGATGCCAATGCCGCCCGACTGCCACATTTTACGCGCCTCTCCTTTGCTGGGGAAAATTTGTGTGTCGGCCAGGAAGCTTACAATATCATATCCCGTTTCGAGTTGCGATTTGCTCACCTCTACCGTGGGAACACCTTCCATCACCTGCAATAATTGCTCTTCATTCAGGCTTTGCAAAGCTTCGGTAGTAGCATTGCCAAACAGTATCTCCGATGCTTTCACGGCAAAATCATAATCGTGTTCACTGTGCACGAACACCGTCAGTTCACGTGCCAGCTTTTTTTGCAATGCACGCTGGTGTGGCGCTGCTTCGTGCTCAACCAGCAACGCATCAATTTCAGTATGGGGCAGAAGGGTAAATATTTTGATCCACTGTTTGGCATCATCATCACTGGCATTGAGCCAGAACTGGTAAAACTGGTAGGGCGATGTTTTAGTAGCATCCAACCATACATTGCCTTTCTCCGTTTTGCCGAATTTACCGCCATCGGCTTTACGAATGAGCGGACAGGTAAATGCAAACGCTTCCCCACCAGCTTTGCGGCGGATCAGTTCAGTACCGGTGGTGATATTACCCCACTGGTCGCTGCCACCCATTTGCAGTTTGCAATTTTTATGCTCGTAGAGCCAGTAAAAATCATAGCCCTGTATCAGTTGATAAGTAAATTCAGTAAAGCTCATGCCGGTTTCGCCTTCCAGTCTTTTCTTCACACTGTCTTTCGCCATCATATAATTGACGGTGATGTGTTTGCCGGCATCGCGGATGAACTCGAGGAAGCCAACGCCTTTGAACCAATCATAGTTGTTCACCATAACTGCCGCATTGGGTTTGGCGCTGTCGAAATCCAGGAATTTGGACAATTGCTTGCGAACGCCTTCCTGGTTGTGTTGCAGCACTTCTGCACTCAATAGGTTTCTTTCTTCGCTCTTGCCACTGGGGTCACCAATCATGCCGGTGGCGCCGCCTACCAACGCATAAGGCTTATGACCGGCCTTTTGCAGGTGTACCAGTAAGAGAATAGGAACCAGGCTTCCGATATGCAAACTATCGGAGGTAGGGTCAAAACCAATATAGCCGGATACCATTTCTTTCTGCAACAGTTCTTCCGTGCCAGGCATGATGTCCTGCACCATTCCTCTCCACCTGAGTTCTTCTATGAGCGTCATTTACTTCGAATTTGCGCAAAAATAGGAAATGGAGCGGATTCGCTACTTTCGCGTCATGAATAAAAACATGCGCAAAGTTGGAGATGGCACCCGCGCACTTAATTTTTTTATCGATACCGTGATCATTTTCATACTCGCTTATGCCGGGTACAAGGTGTGGGACTGGTATGTGATTTACTGGCATTACCCTTATTACAAATTCGGATGGTTCTTCTTTGGCATACTGTTCATCTATTATTGTTTTTTTGAAGGATTGTTCAGCCGCACACCCGGCAAATGGTTCACTTTTTCAAAAGTGATCAATGCCCAGCAGCGAAAACCATCTTTCCCGCAGATCATCCTGCGAAGCCTTGTACGCATCACCATCATCGACATGTTTTTCATCCCCTTCCTGGGCAAACCTTTACACGATTACCTCAGTAAGACAGATGTAGTAGAAATCTAACATCTCACAACTAACAACGCACAACGCTCATGGCTCGAATAGGCATCAATATAGCAACCGGCAGTTTACAACAGGCAGAAATGATCGTAGGCATCGACCTGGGCACCACGAACAGCCTGGTGGCCATCATTCACCCGGAAAACAAGCAGCCGGCCGCTTTGAAAGAACACAATACCAGCAGCCTCGTTCCCAGCATCGTTCATTTCGATGCCATGGGCAACCCCGAAGTGGGCGAAACAGCGAAAGCTTACCTGGAAACAGATCCCCAGCATACCATTTTTAGTGTGAAGCGGTTGATGGGAAAAAGTTATAAAGACGTAAAAGACAATGCCGGTTTCTTCACCTATAAAGTGATCGATGATGATACCGATAGCCTGGTGAAAGTGCAGGTGGGCGATCGTTTTTATTCACCCATTGAATTATCCTCCCTTATACTCAAAGAACTGAAACAGCGCGCCGAGCATATTCTCAAAACACCCGTAACCAAAGCGGTGATCACCGTGCCGGCCTATTTCAACGACGCACAACGGCAGGCTACCCGCGACGCAGGTAAACTGGCAGGATTGGATGTGCTGCGCATTGTGAATGAACCAACTGCCGCCAGTCTGGCCTACGGCATGGGATTGAATAAGGAAGAAGAAAAAACAATCGCAGTGTACGACCTGGGTGGCGGCACTTTTGATATTTCCCTGTTACGCATCAGCAACGGCATTTATGAAGTGCTGAGCACCAATGGCGATACCTATTTGGGAGGCGATGATTTCGACAGGACCATCATGCAATACTGGATGAAAGAACGAGGCATCGATGCAACTGTATTGCACCAGGATAAACAACTGGCACAATCATTAAGACTGAAAGCCGAAGCGGCCAAGCGTGCATTGAGTACAGATGAATTGTTCAGCGATGAATGGAATGGCGGAAAACTGGGATTGAGCAGAACCCTGTTTGCCTCGCTGATACAACCATTGATCGATACCACCATCGGCTGTTGCAGGAATGCCTTGAAAGACGCAGAACTCACTACCGCCGATATCGATACGGTGGTGATGGTAGGAGGTAGCACCCGTATACCTGCTGTAAAGCAGGCGGTGAGCGCTTTTTTCGGAAAACCGGTGAACGACTCAGTGAACCCCGATGAAGTAGTAGCACTCGGCGCCGCAGTACAGGCCGATATCCTCGCCGGCAACAACAAAGATTTTTTACTGCTTGATATCACACCGTTAAGCCTGGGCATAGAAACCATGGGTGGATTGATGGACGTGCTCATCCCCCGTAATTCAAAAATCCCTACCAAAGTGGGGCGTCAATATACCACGCAGAAAGACGGACAAAGCGGTATGCGTATTTCAGTATTCCAGGGTGAGCGCGACCTGGTAAAAGACAATCGCAAGCTGGCCGAATTCAACCTCACCGGCATCCCGGCCATGCCCGCGGGCTTACCCAAAGTAGAACTAAGTTTCCTCATCAATGCCGATGGAATATTGGTGGTGAAAGCAAAAGAGCTGCGCAGCGGAGTAGAACAAAGTATAGAAGTAAAGCCGCAATACGGACTCACCGATACAGAAGTAGAAAAAATGCTGCTGGAAAGCATCACCCATGCCGGAGACGATATGCAGGCAAGGGCATTGGTAGAAGCCAAAACAGAAGGAGAACAATTACTGGGCCTTACAGAAAAATTCATCTCCAAAAATCCCAGCCTGCTTTCAGCGGAAGAACTGCAAACCACCGCACAAGCCATGCAGGCCCTGCAACTGGCGTTGACGATGGACGATAAGAACCTCATTCAGAAAAAAACAGAAGAACTCAACGATATAACGCGGCCTTTTGCCGAACGGGCCATGGACCAGGCCGTGAGCCAAGCGATGAAAGGAAAGCAGATAGGCTAACGCCCCAGGCTCATCCAGCGCTGCACATATTTACCCAGTATATCGAATTCAAGGTTGACCGCCGTGCCAGCTTGCACGTGCTTGATACTGGTATGTTCGAATGTATAAGGAATGATGGCTACCGTGAAATGATCGCGGTTCACATTGAAGCAGGTAAGACTGGTCCCGTTAACGGCAATAGACCCTTTCTCAATGACCAGGTGGGCAAACTCCGCAGGAAATTGAAAGATGAACTCCCAACTGCCATCCAGTTCCTTTCTTTCCTGGCAGATAGCAGTGCAATCGGCATGCCCCTGTACAATATGGCCATCGAGCCGGCCGTTCATGACCATACATCTTTCCAGGTTGATCTCGCTGCCGGCCGCCCAGCTACCCAGGTTGGTCTTTTTCAGGGTTTCTTCAATGGCTGTTACCCGGTGCATGCCGTCTTTCAGCTCATCCACCGTTAGGCAAACGCCATCGTGACTCACACTCTGGTCTATTTTCAGTTCGCCCGAGAGGGGAGAACTGGCCCAGAAACTGGCATTGGAGCCCTTTTTCTCAATAGAGACGATTTTTCCTGTCGATTCGATAATGCCTGTAAACATGACGCAAAGTAATGAGGAATGTCTGATCTTTTGCCATTTTACTCGTCATCCCGAGCGAGCGCAGCGAGCCGAGGGACCTGCTGAACACTTTATGAGGCCCTTCGACTCGCTTCGCTCGCTCAGGGTGACGACCTCGGGGTGACGATCATACAGGAGACGGATAAATTTTTCTATGAGCTTGTTTATATGACTGACGCCCTGTATCTTTGCAGTCCTAAAAAACGCCCGAGGAGGTATCAACATTATGCTCATCATTGATTCAAAAGATTGCGAGAACATCGACAAAGCGCTCAAAAAGTACAAGAAGAAATTTGAGAAAAGCAAGGTTTTATTGCAATTGAGGTCGCGTCAGGCATTTACCAAGCCGTCTGTAAGACGTCGTGGAGATGTGCTGAAGGCCATCTACAAGCAGCAGATAGCAAGTGGAAAGATAGAAAGATAATCTCCTTTTATCCACCTGAATATAGTAAGTAGCGAAGGTTGTTTAACTTTAAGCTACTTTTTTTATGTCCATACCCGAATACCCATCCTTGCAGTCCTTCCTGGACCACCTCAAATACGAGCGGCGCTATTCGCAGCATACCATTATTGGGTACCGGACCGACCTGGAGCAGTTTTTCGCCTACCTGGCCAGCCAGTTCGAGTCGCCAGGCCTGTCCGCCATCAGTTCCATGATGATCAGGAGTTGGCTGGCAGAACTGAAAGAAGACGAGATAGCGGCGCGGTCCATCAACCGGAAAATATCTTCACTTAAATCTTTTTTTAAATACCAGTTGAAAATAGGGGAGTTGGAGCAAACGCCCATGACCACCATTGTATCGCCCAAACAAGGTAAAAGGCTGCCGGTTTTTGTGGAAGAAAAAAGCATGGAAGGCTTATTCAACCCCGAACTCTACGAAGAGGGATGGCAGGGCCGCACACAGCGCTTGGTGCTCATGCTGTTTTATCATACGGGTATGCGTTTGAGCGAGTTGGTCAATCTTAAATATAGCCAGCTCGATGGAGCGCAGTCGCAACTGAAAGTACTGGGAAAAGGAAATAAGGAGCGCATCATACCGGTTTCCAGGGAGCTGGTAGCGGAACTGCAACAGTATCAAAGCGATAAAACCGGTGAACTGGCTATAGCCGACCGCTTATTTGTAACCGAAAAGGGCAAGCCGCTGCAGCCCCGTTCCGTGTATGCGTTTGTAAAAGCCAAACTGGGGGCCGTAACCACGGTTCAGAAGAAGAGTCCGCACGTGCTGCGACATAGTTTTGCCACCCACCTGATGAACAACGGGGCCGACCTGAACGCGGTAAAAGAGCTGCTGGGCCACAGCAGCCTGGCGGCCACCCAGGTGTACACCCACAACACGATCGAGAAGCTGAAAGAAGTGTTCAAAAAGGCACATCCGAAGGCCTGAGAAATTCTCTTAAAATTGTCAAAAAATCCGCTCAGTTTTTTTCGTTTTTCTCACCATTTGACGTACATTGTTAGTCCGTTGAAAACGGATCAATAAGTTCTTTCAAATATTATTTTTTCACCGATAAAACGTGAGTTGCTATGAACGTTAACATTCAAACAGTGCATTTTAATGCTGATGACAAACTGGTAGATTATGTGTCACGTAAGCTCAGCAAGCTGAGCACTTTCCACGACAGGATCTTGAAAGTAGATGTGTTCCTGAAGCTGGATAACGTGGTGCATACGATCAAGGACAAAGTGGCTGAGATCCGTATTCATGTACCAAGGCACGAGTTTTTTGTGAAGTCGTCGTCGAAGTCGTTCGAAGAATCATTTGATTGTGCAATGGAGTCGATCGTTACGCAGATAAAAAGGAAAAAACAGAAACTGGCGGCATAAAAGGAATCGAAAAAATTGGTTGTAAGGCTCCCTTTCGGGGGCCTTTTTTATTGGGCCCGGCCGGGGCTTCCGGACCGTTTCCTCCGGAGCCGGCGCAAGCTGTTGAAAACTAGCCGAAAAAAATCATGGCAAAATTTTGCTGAATGAAGTTTTCCGTTACCTTTGCCATCCCAAAAAATAGGAGCGTTCTTTTACATTTTGCCGAAGTAGCTCAGTTGGTAGAGCAACTGATTTGTAATCAGTAGGTCGCGGGTTCGAGTCCCATCTTCGGCTCTAAATAAATCAAGGGCAGGTTCCAGAGCGGCCAAATGGGGCGGACTGTAAATCCGCTGTCTTTCGACTTCAGTGGTTCGAATCCACTCCTGCCCACTTGATCACCGAAGCTTTAGCGTAGGTGATCTCGATCACTAGTGACGATGAATTCTTTTTTAAAAAAGTAATCATCATCCAGTGATCATAGTTCTTTAAATGATGACTCCACCTTCGCCCTCGGTCGCCGTAGTATTACGGAGGAGGCAAGGCTTCGGTGGACAAGTAAAATGCGGAAGTAGCTCAATTGGTAGAGCGATAGCCTTCCAAGCTATAGGTTGCGGGTTCGATCCTCGTCTTCCGCTCAACTCAAAAGCCGTTGTAGCTCAGTGGTAGAGCACTTCCTTGGTAGGGAAGAGGTCGTGAGTTCGATTCTCACTAACGGCTCGGATTTGTGAAAGAGGAAAAGTAGTTTAGTATAAATTTTTAAAATACAACTAAAATCGATAAAAATGTCTAAAGAGACCTTTAAGAGGGAAAAACCTCACGTAAACGTTGGTACTATTGGTCACGTTGACCATGGTAAGACCACTTTGACTGCTGCCATTACGGACATCTTATCTAAGAAAGGTCTGGCGCAGGCTAAGAAATATGATGAGATCGACGGCGCTCCCGAAGAAAAAGAGCGTGGTATCACCATCAACACTGCACACGTAGAATATCAAACTGCAAACCGTCACTATGCGCACGTTGACTGTCCTGGTCACGCTGACTATGTGAAGAATATGATCACCGGTGCTGCCCAGATGGACGGTGCTATCCTGGTAGTAGCTTCTACCGATGGTCCGATGCCCCAGACTAAGGAGCACATCCTGCTGGCCCGCCAGGTAGGTGTACCCCGTATCGTGGTATTCATGAACAAAGTTGACCTGGTAGACGATCCTGAACTGCTGGAACTGGTTGAAATGGAGATCCGCGAACTGCTGACTTCTTATGGTTTCGACGGTGACAACACCCCCATCATCAAAGGTTCTGCTACAGGCGCCCTGGCTGGTGAAGAAAAATGGGTTAAATGCATCGATGAACTGATGGAAGCTGTAGATACTTACATTCCGCTGCCCCCCCGTCCGGTTGATATGCCGTTCCTGATGTCAGTAGAAGACGTGTTCTCAATCACAGGTCGTGGTACAGTTGCTACAGGCCGTATCGAGCGCGGTATCATCAAAGTTGGTGAAGCTGTTGAGATCGTTGGTCTGCAGGAAGCTGCACAGAGCTCTACTGTAACTGGTGTTGAAATGTTCAAGAAACTGTTGGATGAAGGTCAGGCTGGTGATAACGCAGGTCTGCTGCTCCGCGGTATTGAGAAAAAAGACATCCGTCGCGGTATGGTAATCTGTAAGCCCGGTTCTATCACTCCTCACACAGATTTCAAAGGAGAAGTATACGTACTGAGCAAAGAAGAAGGTGGACGTCACACTCCGTTCTTCAACAAATACCGTCCCCAGTTCTATTTCCGTACTACAGACGTAACTGGTGAAGTTACCCTGCCCGAAGGAACAGAAATGGTAATGCCCGGCGATAACATCAACCTCTCTGTAAAACTGATCCAGCCCATCGCGATGGAGAAAGGTCTGAAATTCGCTATCCGCGAAGGTGGACGTACAGTAGGTGCCGGTCAGGTTACTGAAATCGTTAAATAAGCTAAGCCCACCGGCTTTTAGCTTCATGGCAAATGGAAATTTTTGGTACATTTGCTGACATAATAAACTAAAAGCTGTTTCGGAACCCCCGGAATAGCTTTTAGCTTTCTACGGGCATAGTACAACGGTTAGTATAGAGGTCTCCAAAACCTTTGATCTGGGTTCGAATCCTAGTGCCCGTGCACAGAAATGGCTTATATGAATAAGATCACTACCTATTTTAAAGAGAGCTACCAGGAACTGATGGAAAAAGTAACCTGGCCAACCTGGTTGCAGTTGCAGCAGAGCACCGTAATTGTGCTGGTAGCTACCATCATCATTACCGCCATGGTATGGGCGATGGATTTCGCCAGCAACCAGGTGCTGAAACTGATTTATTCATTGTTTAAGTAAGAAAAGATGGAAGCATCCGTAAATACCACCCCCACTACAGCTACACCGCAGCAGGAAACCAAATGGTATGTTCTGCGCGTGGTAAGCGGTAAGGAGCGGAAAGTAAAAGAATACCTGGATAAGGATATCATTCGCAGCGGATGGCAGGAGATCATCAAGCAGATATTCCTTCCCATGGAAAAAGTATACAAAGTGCAGAACGGTAAAAAAGTAATGCGCGAAAAGAACTATTTCCCGGGTTATGTGATGATGGAAGTGCTGGATGGTAAGCTGAACGATGATATGGTACAACATATCAGCAACATCAGCAACGTGATGCATTTTCTCACCGACGGAAAAGGATCCAAAGGCAATATCATCTCCCTGCGCAAGAGCGAAGTGAACAAAATGCTGGGTAAGGTAGACGAAATGAACGACCAGGGCGTAATGCTCAGCGAGCCGTTCATCGTAGGAGAAACCATCAAGATCATTGAAGGACCTTTCAACGACTTCAACGGTGTGATCGAAGAAGTGAACGACGAGAAGAAGAAACTGAAAGTGACCGTGAAGATCTTCGGCCGTTCTACCCCTGTAGAACTCAACTACATGCAGGTAGAGAAACTGAGTTAAGTAGCGGTTGGCTTATTATATTCGAAAGGTTGTCCTGCAGGACAGCCTTTTTTATTACTGGAAACGACCAGAACTCCGGACCAGTGCTTGCAGCTCATCCCAGCTAAGGGTAGGGTTCCGGATCTCCCAACTGCCTTCCGCCAACTCCGCTTCCAGGTCACCGCCATCCCATCCTGCATAGCCGATGAATAAGAGCAGATCGGTGGGGACCACAATGCCGGCAGATAAATACCGGAGGGCCTGCTCAAAATCGCCACCGAGGCAAATGCCCTGGGCCACCGGTTGACCACTGGGGATCAGATCGGGACGGCGGTGCAGGAAGAACAGGTGCTCCTGGTCAACCGGTCCGCCGGCGTATAAGGTCAGGGCAGGCAGATGCCGGTAAGCTTCCAACTCATTGAACCACCTGGGAAATACCCGGTTGATCACAAAGCCCATGGCGCCTTTGTCGTTGTGTTCGGCAATGAAAACCAGGGTATTGCTGAAGTGAGGATCGGTTAAAGCCGGGCTGCTGGCCAGGAGGGAACCGCAAAATGTTGTCATACGACCAAATATATCATGAAAAATACTTTGTTTTCTGATATTTTACCTACCTTTGCCGCCCCAAAAGTTCTTTTTGAAAGAATGATTGACTTTGGGAGTTCCGGTAAAAGCCGGGACGCTATAACCAATTAAATCAAAGAAAATGGCAAAAGAAATCTCAGGCTTTGTGAAGCTGCAGGTGAAAGGCGGACAAGCCAATCCCGCGCCTCCCGTAGGCCCCGCCCTCGGTTCGAAGGGTGTTAACATTATGGAGTTCTGTAAGCAGTTCAATGCCAGGACCCAGGACAAAATGGGAAAAGTAGTTCCTGTTTTGATCACCGTTTACTCTGACAAGTCTTTCGACTTCATCATCAAAACAGCCCCCGCTGCTGTTCAGCTGATGGAAGCCGCAAAAATCCAGAAAGGTTCTAAAGAAAGCAACCGCGAAAAAGTAGGTAAAGTAACCTGGGCACAGGTAGAAGCCATTGCCAAGGATAAAATGTCCGACCTGAACGCATTTACTTTAAACAGCGCCATGAGCATGGTAGCCGGTACTGCACGCAGTATGGGTATCACCGTTGATGGTAAAGCCCCCTGGGAAAACTAATTTATTCACCTTAAAACTTTTAGAAAATGGCACTCAGCAAAAAAAGAAAAGTAGCAGTTACTAAGGTGGATAAAAACAAAGCTTATTCCCTGAAGGAAGCTTCTACCCTAGTAAAAGAAATCAATTGTACAAAATTCGATAGTTCCGTTGACCTGCATATCCGTTTGGGTGTTGACCCCAAGAAAGCAGACCAGCAGGTACGTGGTACCGTATCATTACCTCATGGTACCGGTAAAACCAAAAAAGTACTGGTGCTTTGCACACCCGATAAAGAAGCGGCTGCTAAAGAAGCAGGCGCTGACTTTGTAGGACTGGACGAATTCATCAGCAAGATCGAAGGCGGATGGGTAGACGTAGACGTGATCATCGCTACACCTTCTGTAATGCCTAAGATCGGTAAGCTGGGTAAAGTACTCGGTCCCCGTAACCTGATGCCCAACCCCAAAACAGGTACTGTTACCAATGACGTAGCAGCGGCTGTGAATGAGGTGAAAGGCGGTAAGATCGCGTTCAAGGTAGACAAAGCGGGTATCGTACACGCTTCTATCGGCCGTGTATCTTTCACGTCTGACAAGATCGCCGAGAACAGCGCCGAGCTGATCAACGCCATCATCAAACTGAAACCTTCTTCTGCCAAAGGTATCTACCTCAAAGGCGTAAGCATGGCCAGTTCGATGAGTCCGGGTATCGCATTGGACACTAAATCATTAATGAACTAATTCCTGGTGATCTTGTCCCGGTAAAACGGGATGGGAAATGACCCGGGTTTATAAAACAGATCAGTTATGACTAAAGATCAAAAAAACGAGGTGATTGAACTGCTGAAAGGCAAGTTCGCCCAATATAATAACTTCTACATCACCGATACAGAATCGTTGAGCGTAGAACAGGTATCTGCACTGCGTCGCACTTGCTTTAACAAGCAGGTGGAGATGAAAGTGGCCAAGAATACCCTTATCCGCAAAGCGCTGGAATCATTGGATGCAGAAAAATACGCAAGCGTTTATCCGGCATTGAACAATGTAACCGCCCTGATGTTCTCTGAGAACCCCAAGGAGCCCGCTTTGATCATCAGCTCTTTCCGTAAGGAGAGCAACGGTGAAAAACCGGTATTGAAAGCTGCATTCATTAATGGTGATGTATACACCGGCGACAACAACCTGAAAACACTGACCCAGATCAAGACGAAGAACGAACTGATCGGCGAAGTGATCGGATTGCTGCAATCTCCTGCCAAACGTGTACTGGCTGCCTTGTTGCACCACCACGAGAAGCAGGCGGAAACTGCGGCTGCAGAATAATTTTGGATGTATTAACATTAAATAAAACAAATTTTTTTAAACCCTCCGCCGGAGTTCAAAAGACCTTGAAGGCGGAAAAAATTTAAACACATGGCAGACGTTAAATCATTAGCCGAAACATTAGTAGGCTTGACAGTAAAAGAAGTTCAGGAACTGGCAGATGTACTGAAAGCTGATTACGGTATCGAACCCGCTGCAGCTGCAGTAGTAGTAGCTGGTGGCGACGGTGGCGGAGCTGCTGCTGTTGAAGAGAAAACATCTTTCGATGTGATCCTCGTTAGCGGTGGTGCAAGCAAGCTGGGCGTAGTGAAGATCGTTAAAGAACTGACTGGCCTCGGACTGAAAGAAGCAAAAGACCTGGTTGACGGCGCTCCCAAGCCTGTAAAAGAAGGCGTTTCTAAAGCTGAAGCCGATGAACTGGCCGCTAAGCTGAAAGATGCTGGCGCTGAAGTAGAGATCAAGTAAGCTTACTGTCTCAGACATAATCTAAAGGCCGTCCCGGTGTAATACAGGGACGGCCTTTTTTGCGCCATTTCGGCAGGATTTTAATTTTTCTTTGCCCCTATACCTGTTTTGGTCTAAAATTTGTTTTTTCGAATCCCGAATTATCATTACTTTTGCCATCCTTATTTTAGGAAAACTAGCGGGTGGACATCTTTATCATTGACGTTTGAATGGTGGATGCGCCGATTGTACGCTAAGGGCATTTCGGTTCTTACAGATTTTTTTCGCATAAAACCGGTTTTACACATATATGTCTACTACAACATTGAACAACAGGGTCGGCTTCGGAAAAACTAAACATTTGGCTGAAGCTCCTGACCTGCTCGACATTCAGTTAGAATCATTCAGAGAATTTTTCCAGTTAGAAACTACGCCCGACAAGCGCAATGTGGAAGGGCTGTTCCGTGTGTTCAAGGAAAACTTTCCTATCACCGATACACGCAACATTTTCGTGCTGGAATTCCTGGATTACTTCATCGATCCGCCACGTTACACCATTGATGAGTGTATGGAGCGCGGACTCACTTACGCAGTTCCCCTGAAAGCGAAACTGCGCCTGAGTTGTAACGATGAAGAGCACGTAGATTTCCAGACCATCGTTCAGGATGTGTTCCTGGGTAATATCCCCTACATGACTCCCCGCGGTACTTTCGTAATTAACGGAGCAGAGCGTGTAGTGGTATCACAGTTACACCGCTCACCCGGTGTATTCTTCGGCCAGTCCGTTCACCCCAACGGAACCAAGATCTATTCTGCCCGCGTGATCCCTTTCAAAGGCGCGTGGATGGAATTCGCTACAGACATCAACAACGTGATGTACGCGTATATCGACCGTAAGAAAAAATTCCCCGTAACCACTTTGCTGCGTTCTATCGGTTTCGAAACCGATAAAGACATCCTGGAACTCTTCGGTATGGCCGATGAAGTGAAGGCTGACAAGAAAACGCTGTCACACCACATAGGTAAAAAACTGGCTGCCCGCGTATTGAGAACATGGGTGGAAGATTTCGTGGATGAAGATACCGGTGAAGTAGTGAGCATCGAGCGTAACGAGATCGTAATGGAGCGCGACACTGTCCTGGACGAAGACGGTATCAATACCATCATCGAAATGGAAGTGAAGAGCGTATTCATCCAGAAAGAAGACGTGGGTGGTGATTATGCGATCATCTATAACACACTGAATAAAGATACTTCGAACAGTGAACTGGAAGCGGTTCAGCACATCTACCGCCAACTGCGTGGTGCTGATGCGCCGGATAATGAAACTGCGCGTGGTATCATCGATAAATTATTCTTCTCCGACAAGCGTTATGACCTGGGTGAAGTAGGCCGTTACAAGATCAACCGCAAACTGAACCTCGATTATCCGCTGGAGAAAAAAGTACTCACCAAGCAGGACATCATCGAGATCATCAAATACCTCGTGCGCCTCACCAATGGTAAGGCCGAGATCGATGATATCGATCACCTGAGCAACCGTCGTGTACGTACCGTAGGAGAGCAGCTCTATGCACAATTCGGCGTAGGTCTGGCCCGTATGGCCCGCACCATCCGTGAAAGGATGAACGTTCGTGATAACGAGGTGTTCACGCCGGTTGACCTGATCAACGCGCGTACACTGTCATCCGTGATCAACTCATTCTTCGGAACCTCACAGTTGTCGCAGTTCCTCGACCAAACCAACCCGCTGTCGGAGATCACGCACAAGCGTCGTATTTCTGCACTCGGACCAGGAGGTTTGAGCCGTGAGCGTGCAGGCTTCGAGGTGCGTGACGTACACTATTCACACTATGGCCGTCTGTGTACCATTGAAACACCGGAAGGACCGAACATCGGTCTGATCTCTACACTGTGCGTACACGCTGCTATCAACGATATGGGCTTCATTGAAACCCCTTATCGCAAGGTAGACAACGGTAAAGTGAACATGAAAGAACTCACTTTCCTGAGCGCAGAAGAAGAAGATACCGCCAAGATCGCCCAGAGTAACTCTCCTTTGAATGAAAAAGGACAGTTCGTGGAAGATAAAGTGGTTTCCCGCCAGACCGGTGATTTCCCCATATTGGACAAAGAAGAAGTAGAATATATGGACGTGGCACCCAACCAGATTGTTGGTCTGAGTGCTTCGCTGATCCCCTTCCTCGAGCACGACGACGCCAACCGTGCGCTGATGGGATCGAACATGCAACGCCAGGCTGTACCGCTGATCCGCCCCGAGGCGCCGATCGTAGGTACCGGACTGGAAGGCAAAGCTGCCCGCGATGCACGTATCCAGATACACGCAGAAGGTAATGGTGTGGTTGAATTTGTAGACGCCAACGAGATCCATGTCCGTTACGACAGGAACGATATGGACCGCCTGATCAGCTTCAACGATGACCTGCAGGTGTACAAGCTCACCAAGTTCATCAAAACCAACCAGGCTACCTGTATCAACCTGCGCCCGGCTGTGAGGAAAGGACAGAAAGTGAAGAGAGGTGATTTCCTTACCGAAGGTTATGCAACCAAAGACGGAGAACTCGCACTGGGCCGTAACCTGCAAGTGGCATTCATGCCCTGGAAAGGTTACAACTTCGAGGATGCCATCGTGATCAGTGAGAAAGTGGTGCGTGAAGACCTGTTTACTTCTGTACACATTGAAGAATACGAACTGGAAGTACGTGATACCAAACTGGGTGAAGAAGAACTTACGCCCGATATCCCGAACGTTTCAGAAGAAGCTACCAAAGACCTCGACGAAAATGGTATCATCCGTATTGGTGCTACTATCAAAGAAGGCGATATCCTCATTGGTAAGATCACTCCTAAAGGAGAATCAGATCCTACACCGGAAGAAAAACTGCTGCGCGCCATCTTTGGTGATAAAGCAGGTGATGCCAAAGATGCTTCACTGAAAGCACCGAACGGTACCGAAGGTGTGGTGATCGATAAAAAACTGTTCCAGCGTGCGAAGAAAGACAAGAATGGCAAGATCCGTGAGAAAGCACAATTGGAGAAAGTAGAAAAAGTACACCAGCAGAATGAAGAGAGCATCAAAGAATTGCTGCTCGACAAATTACAGACCCTGTTGAAAGACAAAGCTTCTACAGGTGTGAGCAACAATTTCGGCGAAATGCTCATTGGTAAAGGCGCTAAGTTCAATCAAAAGAACCTGGCCGCCATCGACTACCAGAACGTGAATCCGCTGGGCTGGACTGGTGACGCTAAAACGGACGACCAGATCAATACATTGTTGCACAACTACAGCATCCGTTTCAACGAAGAACTCGGACGTTACAAGCGTGAGAAATTCAACATCTCTATTGGTGATGAATTACCCGCAGGTGTATTGAAACTGGCTAAAGTTTACCTGGCTGTGAAGCGTAAGCTGAAAGTGGGAGATAAGATGGCGGGCCGTCACGGTAACAAAGGTATCGTTGCCAAGATCGTTCGTGCAGAAGATATGCCGTTCATGGAAGACGGTACACCGGTAGACATTGTACTGAACCCGCTGGGGGTACCTTCCCGTATGAACCTCGGACAGATCTATGAAACCATCCTGGGCTGGACAGGCAAGCGCCTGGGCGTGAAATTCGCTACGCCGATCTTCGATGGTGCTTCTACAGATGAAATCGAAGAATACTGCAAACAAGCAAGTATACCCAGGAACGGACATACTTACCTGTACGATGGTGAGACCGGAGAGCGTTTCCACCAGAAAGCCACTGTGGGTGTGATCTACATGATCAAACTGCACCACATGGTAGATGATAAGATGCACGCCCGTTCAATCGGACCATACAGCTTGATTACACAACAGCCGTTGGGTGGTAAGGCGCAGTTCGGCGGACAGCGTTTCGGTGAGATGGAGGTATGGGCACTGGAAGCTTATGGTGCATCCAACATCCTGCAGGAATTGCTGACACTGAAATCAGATGATATCATTGGAAGGGCCAAAACTTACGAAGCCATCGTGAAAGGTGAAAACATTCCACGTGCCGGCGTTCCTGAATCATTCAACGTATTGGTTCATGAACTGAGAGGTTTGGGTCTGGATCTGAAATTTGAATAATCTTTTTGAGATACGATGTGCGTTCAACGCGCATCGTATCTCACTTGAATCAAATCAACAGATCAATCAACTAACAAAAAATTTCAACAAGCTTAGATATGGCCATCAAAAAAGACAATCGCCCCAGATCAACTTTTTCACAGATCACGATCAGTCTGGCATCGCCCGACAGCATCCTGGAAAGAAGTTTTGGCGAAGTGCTGAAGCCTGAAACCATTAACTATCGTACCTATAAACCGGAGCGCGACGGTTTGTTCTGCGAAAGGATATTCGGACCCGTAAAGGATTACGAATGTGCCTGCGGAAAATATAAGCGTATCCGTTACAAAGGCATCGTGTGCGACCGCTGCGGTGTGGAAGTAACAGAAAAGAAAGTACGCCGTGAGCGCATGGGCCACATCAAACTGGTGGTGCCCGTAGTGCATATCTGGTACTTCAAGAGCCTGCCCAACAAAATCGGTTACCTGCTGGGTATGAGCTCCAAGAAATTAGAGACCATCATTTATTATGAGCGTTATGTAGTGATCCAGGGTGGTGTGAAAGAGAGCCTGAACACCGGCGACCTGCTCACTGAAGAAGAATACCTCGATATCCTGGACAATTTGCCCAAGGACAACCAATACCTGCCCGATGAAGATCCGCAGAAATTCATTGCTAAAATGGGTGCTGAAGCAGTGCATGCACTGTTGGAAAGGATCGACCTGGACGGCCTGAGCTTCTCACTCCGTAATGCCGCTGCTACCGAAACTTCACAGCAGCGTAAAGCAGATGCACTGAAGCGCCTGAGCGTAGTGGAATCTTTCCGCGACGCCGGCACACGTATTACCAACCGCCCCGAGTGGATGGTGATGCAATACATCCCCGTAATTCCTCCGGAACTGCGTCCGCTGGTTCCATTGGATGGCGGCCGTTTCGCTTCTTCAGACCTGAACGACCTTTACCGTCGTGTGATCATCCGTAACAACCGTTTGAAGCGTTTGTTGGAGATCAAAGCGCCTGAAGTGATCCTGCGTAACGAAAAGCGTATGCTGCAGGAAGCGATCGATTCACTGTTCGACAACAGCCGTAAATCCAATGCGGTGAAAGCCGAAGGTGGCCGTGCACTGAAATCACTTTCCGATGTACTGAAAGGTAAACAGGGACGGTTCCGTCAGAACCTGTTGGGTAAACGTGTGGACTACTCCGGTCGTTCTGTGATCGTGGTAGGCCCTGAAATGAAAATACACGAATGCGGTCTGCCTAAAGACATGGCAGCCGAGCTGTTCAAGCCATTCGTGATCCGTAAACTGATTGAAAGAGGTATCGTGAAAACGGTGAAGTCGGCCAAGAAACTGGTAGACCGCAAAGAAGCCGTGATCTGGGATATCCTCGAAAACATATTGAAAGGGCACCCTGTAATGCTGAACCGTGCGCCAACGCTGCACCGTTTGTCAATCCAGGCTTTCCAGCCCAAGCTGGTAGAAGGTAAAGCGATCCAGCTGCACCCGCTGGTTACTTCTTCTTTCAACGCCGACTTCGACGGCGACCAGATGGCGGTACACGTGCCTTTGAGCAATGCAGCCATCCTGGAAGCACAGTTGCTGATGCTGTCTTCACACAACATCCTCAACCCGCAGAACGGTACGCCCATCACCCTGCCTTCACAGGACATGGTACTGGGACTGTACTACATCACCAAAGGCAAGAAGACCATGGGTGATGAAGTGATCAGGGGAGAAGGCAAGGCTTTCTACAGCATGGATGAAGTGCTCATTGCTTACAACGAAGGAGCGGTTGACCTGCATGCGCATATCAAAGTGAAAACGAATGTGCGTGTGAACGGACAACTGGTGAAAAAACTGATCGATACTACCGTAGGTCGCGTACTGTTCAACCAGCACGTACCGCATGAAGTAGGATTCGTGAATGCACTGCTCACCAAGAAAAGTCTTCGTGAGATCATCGGCGACATCATCAAGATCACCGATGTACCTAAGACAGCGAAATTCCTCGATGATATCAAGACCCTCGGTTTCCGTATGGCCTTCCGTGGTGGATTGTCGTTCAACGTGAACGACCTGATCGTGCCCGACCAGCGTAATGAACTGCTGGAGAACGCCAAGACAGAAGTGGAAGAAGTGTGGGAAAACTATAACATGGGTCTGATCACTAATAACGAGCGATACAACCAGGTAATCGATATCTGGAGCCGTGTGGATACCCGTATCACTGAAACACTGATCCGTGAAATGCAGAACGATAAGCAGGGCTTCAACTCTGTTTACATGATGCTGGATTCCGGAGCGCGTGGTAGTAAGACACAGGTAAAACAGCTGGTGGGTATCCGTGGTCTGATGGCCAAGCCCCGTAAGAGCGGCAGCACAGGCAGCGAGGTAATTGAAAACCCCATCCTGTCGAACTTCAAGAACGGATTGAACGTATTGGATTACTTCATCTCTACACACGGTGCCCGTAAAGGTTTGGCCGATACGGCCCTGAAAACAGCCGATGCGGGTTACCTGACCCGTCGTCTGGTAGACGTGGCCCAGGATGTGGTGATCGGTGAAGAGGATTGCGGCACCCTGCGCGGAAACGCTACTACAGCGCTGAAAGACAATGAAGACATCATTGAACCGCTGGCAGACAGGATCGATGGCCGTACTTCATTACACAATATCTATCATCCCGTTACCGATGAACTGATCATCGCTGCGGGTGAAGAAATATCTGCAGAAGTCGCAAAAGCTATTGAAGAAGCAGGCATTGAAACCGTAGAAATACGTTCTGTGCTTACCTGCGAGAGCAAGCGCGGTGTGTGCGTAAAATGTTACGGACGCAACCTGGCAACAGGCTACCTGACACAACAAGGTGATGCCGTAGGTATCATCGCTGCACAGTCAATCGGTGAGCCTGGTACACAGCTGACACTGCGTACCTTCCACGTGGGTGGTGTTGCGGGATCTGCTTCTGTTGAATCGAGCCTGAACGCGAAATTCGACGGTACCATCCAGTTCGATGGTCTGAGAACAGTAGAAGCATTGAACAATGAAGGTGATAAAGTGAAGATCGTTATCGGCCGTACCGGCGAGGTAAGGATCATGGATGTGAAGAACGACAGGCTGATGATCACCAACAACGTCCCTTATGGTGCTACCTTGGCTGTGAAAGACGGACAACAAGTGAAGAAAGGAGATGTGATCTGTACATGGGATCCGTTCAACAACGTAATCGTAGCAGAGCAGAACGGTAAGATCAAATTTGAAAACGTACTCGATGGTATCACATACCGCGATGAGGCGGATGAACAAACCGGTCACCGCGAGAAAGTGGTTATCGAAACAAAAGACAAGACCAAGATACCTACCGTTATTGTAGAAGGAAAAGAAAACAAACAATACAACCTGCCCGTTGGATCGCATATCGTGATCGAAGAAGGAGATGATGTAAAAGCCGGACAGGTACTGGTTAAGATACCGCGTGTACTGGGTAAGCTCAGGGATATCACCGGAGGTCTGCCCCGTGTAACAGAATTGTTTGAAGCACGTAATCCGGGTAACCCTGCGATCGTTTGTGAGATCGATGGTGTGGTAGCTTTCGGTAACGTAAAACGTGGTAACCGCGAGATCATCGTTGAGTCGAAAGACAGTATGGTGAAGAAATACCTGGTTCCGTTGACACGCCAGATCCTGGTACAGGACGGCGACTTCGTGAAAGCCGGTACACCGCTGTCAGACGGACAGATCGCGCCCGCCGATATACTTGCTATCAAAGGACCTTTCGCCGTACAGGAGTACGTTGTGAACGAGATCCAGGAAGTATACCGTTTACAGGGTGTGAAGATCAACGACAAACACATTGAAGTGATCGTTCGCCAGATGATGAAAAAAGTAGAGATCGTAGACGCAGGAGATACCAAGTTCCTCGAAGAAGATCTCGAAGACAGGTTCGACTTTATCGAAGAGAACGACAGGGTCTTCGATAAGAAAGTAGTAACCGAAGCAGGTGAAAGCGCTAAGATGAAACCCGGACAGATCATCACCCTCCGTGAACTGCGTGAAGAGAATTCCATCCTCCGCAGGAGCGATAAGAAACTGGTAGAAGTAAGGGATGCCAAGCCCGCCACTGCAACGCCGGTGCTGCTGGGTATCACCAAAGCTTCACTGGGTGTACAGAGCTGGATCTCTGCTGCATCATTCCAGGAAACTACCAAAGTGTTGAGCCAGGCTGCTATCCAGGGTAAGACCGATGCGATGCTGGGACTGAAAGAGAACGTGATTACTGGTCACCTGATACCTGCCGGTACCGGACAGAAAGAGTTCGAGAACATGATCGTAGGTAGCAAGGAAGAGTACGAAGTACTGGCCACTACACGTGAAGCGATGAGCTTTGATGATGATGAATAATGCCTTGTCTGTCAATGCAGACAGGTTACATGATAAAAAGTAGGAAGTTAATGTGCTTCCTACTTTTTTACATAGATCGCTACCTGCAAAGGTCTTGTTAATCTTGCTCTGCAAAAGGCCAGAGCCATTGAATGAGTCTAATTTTACAGCACAAAAGAGAATAAATGAAAAATGTTTCACTGGGTTTGAATATAGTACTGGTACTGGCGGTAGCTGTTTTGTTTTACCTGCATTTCTCAGGCAAGAAAGCCACTGTACAGACAGTCGATACCAAATCAATTCCTGCCGGTAGCTTCAAGATTGCCTATTTCGAAATAGATTCCATACAAACACAATTCGAATATTACAAAGAGATACAGAAAGGACTGGAAGCCAAAGACCAGGAAGTGACGCGCCAGCTGAATGCCCTGAAAAACGCTTTTGCTGCAAAATACCAAGAATTGCAGCGCAGTGCCCAAAGCCTTACGCAGGCTGAATTGGCCAGCAGGCAGCAGGAACTGCAGCAGATGGATAAAACTTACCAGGGCAAAGAACAAATGCTCACCAGCGAATTGCAGGAAGAGAGCATTCGCAAAAGGCAGGACGTGCAAAAGAAAATCAAGGAATTCCTGGAAGAGTACAACAAAAACAAAGGCTATTCTTATATCTTCTCTAATCTCTCCGACCTTTTATACTTCAAGGATACGGCTTACGACATTACCAAAGATGTGGTTAACGGCCTGAACCAGAAATACAAGAAGAAATAGGAACTTCCACCATATTTATTATCTTCAAATCCCGTTTATAAACAACGGGATTTTTTATGAGTACACAGCAAACAGGCTTCAGGCCTTCGCTCAGTCTTTTCGACGCTACCATGATCGTAGCCGGTGGCATGATCGGTTCGGGTATCTTCATCGTAAGCTCGGATATTACCAGGAACGTGGGCAGCGCGGGCTGGCTGGTGCTGGTATGGCTGATCACCGGCTTCATGACCATTACGGCGGCAGTGAGCTATGGCGAGCTGAGCGCCATGTACCCCAAAGCGGGCGGCCAGTATATATACCTCAAAGAAGCGTATAATTCTCTCGTGGCCTTTCTTTTTGGATGGAGCTTTTTCTCCGTGATACAAACTGCTACCATTGCAGCGGTGGCGGTGGCGTTCAGTCGCTTTACCGCTTACCTGATACCGGCAGTAGGAGAAGATAATATCATAGCCAACCTGGGCTTTATGAAGATATCGGCGGCGCAGGTGCTCGCCATCGCCATGATCTGTTTCCTCACCTATACCAACACCAAGGGAGTGAGGGGAGGCAAGATCATACAAAGCACATTTACTGTTACCAAACTACTTTCTTTATTCGGGCTCATCGTATTCGGATTTCTGTTGGTAAAGCAAAGCCATTGGGCCGAAAACTGGCACACAGGCTTTAATGCCATGCAGGACCTGGGTGTGAAAGACGATAAAGGCATGCTGCAGCCCACTGCCTGGAAGTCCATCTCGGGTGCAGTATTGGTAGGCGCTATTGCCGCTGCGATGGTAGGTTCTATATTCAGCAGCGACTCCTGGAACAACGTCACTTTTATAGCAGGAGAGATCAAGAACCCGCAAAGGAATATAGGACTCAGTCTTTTCCTGGGCACCCTCATTGTTACCATCATCTATATTACGGCTAATCTCATGTACCTGCATGTACTGCCTTTGCAGTCCATCGCCTATGCCAAGAACGACCGGGTGGCTGTTACCGCTGCCAATGCCATTTTTGGCAATGCAGGCACTATTGTGATCGCTGTTATGATCATGATTTCTACGTTTGGTTGCAACAACGGACTCATCCTGGCAGGAGCCAGGGTTTATTATACGATGGCCAACGATGGATTGTTTTTCAAAAAAACAGGAGAACTGAATAAGAATGCTGTGCCCGAATATGCTTTGTGGATACAGTGTGTTGTGGCTTCTTTATTGTGTTTGAGCGGACACTATGGAGACCTGCTTACCATGGTGTCATTCATTGTGGTGATATTTTATGTGCTTACGATCGTCGGAATATTTATCCTGCGCAGGAAGCGTCCCGATATGCCAAGACCTTATAAGGCATTCGGATACCCGGTAATGCCCATGATATACATTGTGCTGGCGGCATTGTTTTGTGTGGCGCTGGTATGGGCTTCTCCTACTTATTCGTTGTGGGGGCTCGGCATTACACTGATCGGACTTCCTTTGTATTATCTTGCAGGGCGAAACAAGCAATGAGCGGTTCGCGGAACTGAACAGATGAAAAAAGAAGAGATGGACTTTGAACAACTTTTTAAAAATTTCAGCAACAGCAAAGTATTGGTGGTAGGGGATATTATGCTTGATACTTACTGGTGGGGTAATGTAGACAGGATATCGCCTGAAGCGCCGGTGCCGGTAGTTGCATTGAAGAAAAAAGAATTGAGGGTGGGAGGGGCAGCCAATGTGGCGCTGAATACCGCGTCGCTGGGAGCAGCCACTTCAGTGATTGCGGTGCTGGGAAATGATGAGAATGGTACTTTGCTGAAACAACTGTTACAGCAAAGCGGTATCAATACCGATTACCTGGTTACAGATCCGGGCAGGGTTACTACCAACAAAACCCGCGTTATGAGCCGCAACCAGCAGATGATGCGATTGGATGCGGAAGAAACGGAAGATATTGGCAAGGCAACAGAAGATATGTTGCTGCAACACGTGGCGGATTTTTTCAGTAAACACAAGCCGGATGTACTCATCCTGGAAGATTACAATAAAGGGGTACTCACACCCAGGGTCATCAAAGAACTGATAGCGCTTTGCCAATCGGCAGGTGTGACCACAGCTGTAGACCCCAAGCGGAAAAACTTTTTATCGTTCCAGGGAGTTGATATTTTCAAACCCAACCTCAAAGAAGTAAGAGAGGGGTTGAACATGGTAACCGATGCAGTTGACGAAGAGGAGCTCAAACACATACACCAGGCGTTACAAAAAAAATTACAGCACAGGATATCACTGATCACTTTATCGGAAAAAGGAGTGTTTTACCAGGTCGATGGCGAAGCCAGGATCATCCCTACCCATGTACGGAATATAGCCGATGTGAGTGGAGCCGGCGATACGGTGATAGCAGTAGCGGCATTGGTGTATGCTGCAACCAAAAACATGCACCTGGCAGCGGATATGGCCAATATTGCGGGCGGACTGGTATGCGAAGAAGTAGGTACCGCAGCCATCGATAAAGAAAAGTTGTACAACGAATGTTGCCTGTTGCTGGATTGAATATGAAGAAATATGCAGTGATAGTAGCCGGAGGCAATGGCCAGCGAATGGGCACTGAAGTGCCCAAGCAATTCCTGCTGCTGAAAAACAAACCGGTATTGTGGCACACGATCCATACCTTTTTGGAATCTTATCCCGATATGCAAATTATCCTGGTGGTACCTGAAGAACACCAACAGGCAGGAGAAAAGATCATCGCCGATTTGCAGGCAGACGCGAGAACAACCATTGTACATGGTGGTCCCACCCGTTTTCATTCAGTACAGAATGGGTTGAAAAAAATACAGGAGCCTGCTGTTGTGTTTGTGCACGATGGTGTAAGGTGTTTGGTGAGCAAAGCATTGATCCATCGCTGCTACGAAGCGGCGCTGGTGCATGGTTCGGCTATACCAGCCGTAGCCGCAACAGATAGTATCCGGATCGCAGAGGGCACATCGAGCAAGGTAGCGAACCGTAATCAGGTGCGCATTGTACAAACCCCGCAAACATTTTTAAGTGAAGTATTACTTCCCGCATTCAACACCTCATACAACGAAGCGTTCACCGATGAAGCTACTGTAGTAGAAGCCAGTGGTAAAACTGTTCATCTCGTGGAGGGAGAACACAGTAACATTAAAATTACAAGGCCGGTGGATTTGCTGATAGCAGAGAGCATTATGGTAGATCGATGACGTTGCAATGGTTAAACCAATATGCTGGTACTACTGATCTTCTCGAGTATCTGATGCGCCACTTCCATCGCCAGGAACCCATCGATCTCACTAACCACTACGGGCTTGTTATTTACAATGGAATCCACGAAAGATTCGAGTTCCAGTTTGATGGAATTCACGGTATCAATTGAGGGGTTGGCAATAGCCAGGGTTTTCTTGCCATGCTGTGTTTCAATATCGAAAGAAAAAACGTTCTTGTCCTCGGGTTGTTTGAGTTTGATGATCTCTGTTTTCTTCTCCAGGAAATCAATACCGATATAAGCATCTTTCTGAAAGAGCCGCATTTTGCGCATCTTCTTCATGCTGATGCGGCTGCTGGTTAAATTGGCAACGCAGCCGTTGTTGAACTCTATGCGCACGTTGGCAATATCGGGTGTCTCGGTCATCACCGCCACACCACTTGCCGAAATATGTTTGACATCGCTCTTCACCAGGTTGAGGATGATGTCAATATCATGTATCATGAGGTCCAGGATCACGCTTACTTCGGTTCCCCTGGGATTGAACTGCGCCAAGCGGTGCACTTCAATGAACATGGGGTTCAGGTTCAGGTCCTTGATGGCGAGAAAGGCAGGGTTGAAACGCTCCACATGTCCCACCTGCATTTTTACATTGGCTTCACGGACCATATTTACGAGGTCGCGCCCTTCCTGTATGGTATGCGCAAGGGGTTTCTCCACAAACACGTGTTTACCCTTGCGGATAGCCTGCATGCAGACACTGAAATGGTGATCGGTAGGGGTGATCACATCAATGATATCGCAGGAGTCGATGAGTTTCTCCTCATCCATGAAACGTTTCAGGCCGTACTGTTCTGCCACGGCTTTGGCGTTTTCATTGTTCGGGTCGAAAAAGCCTACCAGCTTGATACCTTCAATTTCTTTCCAGTTATTCAGGTGAAATTTTCCCAGATGTCCTACGCCGAAAACACCGACTTTAAGCATAACAATGAACAGATTAATTCGCGGTAAAGATAACCATTCGTTAATGTGAAACGAGCATAGCGGAGGACGATGTGGATATTCTTGCTTCTTTGCTGCTCCTGTATTGAACCGTTACGTTAAATCCCAGGCTGTTCAGTCGCATATTACCCACGCCCAGACCCGCAAGCGGCAGTTTGATGTAAGGTTCCAACTGCATGGATACCTTCTTGCCAATGGGCTTTTCAAACCCCGCAGAAAGATGTACAACGGAGAACCAGTAGGAGCTTCCCGTATTGTAATAACCCGATTTTTTTACGATCGCGCCTGTAGTGGGCGAGGGATAATAGTAATCGTAATTTTCGTCTTTCATGAAATAGGAAGAAAGGCCCGTGCTGAAAGAAAAGCGGCTGGTCGATTTTTTACCCGGATGGAAACGCACCAGGAGCGGGATATCCCACATGGAGCAATCTCCTTCTACATTCGTGAGGTTCCAGTAACTGGCGGGACTACCCTTGGGAGCCGTAAAGTCTGCTCCATCCATTTTATAATTCTTCTTCGTGTAAATGGCCCCGGTATGCAATGACCAGTGCTTGTTCAAATGATAACCCGCCATTAATCCTATATTATAGCCGGGAGTCTCGGTATACCTGAATTTCACGTTGCTGAGATCTGTACCCGCTATTACTCCCATACTGAATTTACTATACCGAGAAGAAGTGTTGGGTTCCTGGTGAGCAATCAATGAAGTGTCTACAGAGTGATGATTTTGCTGCAGGATGGTTGTATCCTTATGATGTGCATCATTGCCAACACCTGTTGCCAGCGGATGATCCAGCCCGTTATGCATAGAAGTGTTGTTTCCGGAAACTTCTTTTGTAGCAGGCTGCTGACTCCTGATTTCATCATAAGCGGGAGGAGGTAAAACAGAAGAGCCTAACTGTTGTGACAAAGAAGATGCAGGTGAATCATTAGAACGGAGTGTATTTTTTTGATCAATAGAAGTATGATTGGGTTGAGCTAATAGTGGAGATGCTTCTTCTGTTACAGATGCAGGCGGATGCGTTTTGAGAATGGTATTCTCAGGTAAACTGGTAACAGGAGGTTCACTGTCTTGATGCACAGGCGAAGCGACAGGCGATTTTAATTTTGCCTGCGGACGCTCATGGTATTGATTCCAGAAATAAAACGATAAGCCGGTTGCCAATAAACAGGGCAGGAGCCACCATAATAACACAAGTCTTCTTTTCTTCTCCTGGGGCATGACTTTGTCCAGTTCCCGTGCCATACGTGACCAGGAGGCGTTGCCAGGCGATGCTGCGTGTTCGGCAGCATCCCTGCTCAGGCGGTCCAGCTCATTATCGTCATCAGGATGGTACATATATTTTGTAATCGGTTTGCTGCATAATGATTTTTCGGAGGTTATGTCTTGCTTTTGAGAGATTGGATTTAGAAGCGCCCACGCTGATCCCCAGCTGTTCAGCTATTTCTTCATGGGTCAATCCTTCAATTACAAAGAGATTAAAGACGGTGCGGTATACTGGCGTCAGTTTGCGAATGGCTTCAATGATTTCGCGGTAAGAAAGCCTGTCCAGGCCATTTTCCTGTATATCGGAAAATGATTCAACCTCGGGTACTGTTTCCCGGCTCACCAGTTTCAGGTGCGATTTGCGCAAGTAATCAATACAGGTGTTCACAACAATTTTCTTGAACCATCCTTTCAGCAAGGCTTCGGTATCTGCCTGGCGTCTATCGTCGAACTGCCCGATATTCCTGAAAAGCTTGATGAAGGATTCATTGACGAGCTCTTCCGCCTCTTCCAATTTATTAACATACCGATAGCAAATTTTCATGGCATACCCATGCATGGCATGATACAAGTCACGCTGACAATGGCGGTCATTCTTACAGCAACCGCTGATGAGAGCCGTTATTGTGGTATTATTCCGGTCCAATTGCTAATGACGAACGCTTTAATGCGATATCCTCTCTTAAATTTACGACTTTAAATTCAGGTACGGATTCAGGTGGAGAAAGGTTGCCTAACCCGTACGGCCGTCGCGGACCTTTATTTTCTTACCGGCATTTTTCTTTTCAAATTCCAATACTTCCTTGGGTTTGGGTTTGGTTTTTCCGGCGGCGTTGTTTTTGAGGGAGTCGGTTGCCGGTTTGTTTGTAGAAGTATTTGTACTATCTTCTTTCATCCGATCCATTTCCGGACTATAAGGCTGATCCAGCATATATCTTTCAGTTCGTAATATTTGCCCGCTTGGTGGAAAATAAAACCTCCAAATCCCATGCCGGAGGGAGTGCCCCTCTATTTTTACTACCACCTTCTTATATACGTCCGGATTTTGAATATCCTGCACATCAACAGTATCATAAGCTTTGGCAGGGTTTACGGCCAGCCAGCTTTCTTCATGCTCCAATCCTGCCATGGTAAAATACCTGCATACACCGTTCTTGTAGCCCCAGCGATAATTTTCAACAGCAAGCAGATCGCCCATGAGATTGAAGCGGCGCCATACACCCTCGCGCTGGCTGTTTACAAAACCTCCTTCGTCTTCATAACCGGGTTCTCCACGCAAGGGATCTACGTGTATTTTCCACTTGCCCTGCTTGAGCCCTTTGAGATCGGTGCAATTGATGGTATCTCCCCTGGAAGTCAGCTTATAAGTCTTGCACTGACCGGCTGCCGGCTGATACACCAGTGGTAAGAGCAACAAAATGAAATAAAAACGCATATCAGAGCTGATGGTGTACGGCTAAATTACCAATAATTGATGACATCAGCCATTGACCATCTCACTCAAATATTGCTTCTCTGCTTTGAATGCTTCACGGGGTTTGAGTCCGAGTAAAGAGAACATCACATTGTCTTCTTCAAAAGAAGGATTGGGTGTTGTGAGCAGTTTATCGCCTGCAAAGATGGAGTTAGCCCCTGCCATGAAACACAGCGCCTGCTCTGCCGTACTCATATCTGTTCTGCCGGCGCTCAGGCGCACCATGGTAGCAGGCATCAGTATACGGGCAGTAGAGATCATACGCACCATATCCCATACATCTACTTTATGATTGTGTTCCAGCGGGGTGCCGGCAATTGGAACAAGTGCATTGATGGGAACACTCTCCGGGTGTTCGGGCAGTGTTGCCAATGTATGCAGCATATTGATCCGGTCTTCATGTGTTTCTCCCAGTCCAATGATACCACCACAACAAACCGTTACACCTGCCTTACGCACATGATCAAGCGTTTCCAAACGGTCTTCATAAGTACGTGTGGTGATGATCTCTCCGTAATGCTCTTTACTGGTATCGAGGTTGTGATTATATGCATACAATCCTGCATCGGCCAGTTTTTTTGCCTGTTCTTCCGTGAGCATGCCGAGGGTGCAACATACTTCCATGCCCATTTCATTCACGCCTTTCACCATTTCCAGTACACGGTCGAAATCGCGGTTGTCTCTCACTTCACGCCAGGCGGCTCCCATACAGAAGCGGGTAGAGCCTGCGTCTTTTGCTTTTTGTGCGTAAGACAGCACTTCCTCTTTTTTCATCAGGGCCTGTACGTTTACACCGGTATTGTACCGGGCGGCTTGCGGACAATAAGCGCAGTCCTCACTACAGCCACCGGTTTTGATGCTGAGCAGGGTGCAAACCTGCACTTCGGCCGTATCGTTGTATTTCCTGTGCAGCGTGGCGGCGTTGAATACCAGCTCCAGCAGCGGGGTATCGTATATCGATTTAACTTCTTCTAAAGTCCAGTTGGTGCGAATATCTGTTTGCATAATCATTAATGTCTGATTTAATTACTGACCGTCATCCCGAGCGAACGAAGTTTACAAAGATAATTACATATCTCGTCTACCCGTTATCTTTTCGATGGGTCATATAGTTCCGCCATTTTTCAATGACCTGCGCCATATCATCGGGGAGTGGTGATTCGAAGAACATTTCTTTTTGCGTAACAGGATGCTGGAAGCCCAACGTGCGTGCGTGCAGGGCGCAACGCGGACAAAGCGCGAAACAGTTGTCGACAAACTGCTTGTATTTGGTATAGATGGTGCCTTTTAAAATTTTATCACCGCCATATTCCCAATCATTGAATAATGTGTGGCCGATGTGTTTCATATGCACGCGTATCTGGTGGGTCCTTCCTGTTTCGAGTACGCATTCCACCAGCGTTACATAATTGAAACGTTCCAGCACTTTGTAATGTGTGATGGCATGTTTGCCTGTTTCGCCTTCGGGATAGGCATCGAACATTTTACGGTATTGCCTGTGGCGTGCAATATGCGCTTCGATGGTTCCCTCTTCTTCCTGCACATCGCCCCATACCAGGGCAACATATTTGCGCTGAACGGTGTGATTGAAAAATTGTTTGGCCAAATGTGCTGCCGCGTCTGCGGTCTTGGCTAGTACGATGAGACCGGTGGTGTTTTTATCGATGCGATGCACCAGTCCGAATCGCGGCAAAGCCTCCTCATCGATCTGTGGATTCTGCTGTTGCAGGTGATAAGCCACCCCATTGAGCAAAGTGCCGCTGAAATTGCCCACACCCGGATGTACGACCATGTTGGCCGGTTTGTTGAGCACCATCACGGCATCGTCTTCGTATACGATGTTCAGGGGAATGTTCTCGGCTTTGAGTTCGGTATGATCGGGGTTGATGAGACTCATCATCACGATCTCATCGCCCGGCTTGACCTTGTAATTACTCTTGACCACTTTTCCGTTCACGGTAAGAAAGCCCGCGTCAATACCGCGCTGTACTTTGTTACGGGTGGCTCCTTCGATATGCATCTGCACCCATTTGTCTATCCGGAAAGGTTCCTGTCCCTTGTCTACCGAAAAAGTCTTGCGCTCATAAAGCTCTTCGGAGCCTTCTTCGGGTAAATGATCGTTTGCTTCGTGCATCCGGCAAAAATAGTTGTAATTACGCAATGGCATACCTTTGCTGTATGCAAACAGTTCAGTTTCAGGACCTGGGTCTAAGAAATTACAAGGAAGTGTGGGATTACCAGGAAATGCTATTGCAGGAAAATACAACGGTCAAGGCACAATACCGTAACCAGGAATTGGTAAAGGTTACAGAATGGCCTACCCTGCACCATCTTTTGTTTGTAGAACATCCGCCCGTATATACCCTGGGCAAAAGCGGAAAAGAAGCGCATGTGCTTATCAACGAAGCGGAGCGGCTGGCCAGGGGCATCGATTATTTTCATATCAACAGGGGAGGAGACATCACTTTCCATGGCCCGGGCCAGTTGGTAGGTTACCCGATATTGGATTTGGAAAAATTCCGTACCGACCTGGGATGGTATTTACGCAGCCTCGAAGAAGTGATCATCCTTACCATGGCAACTTATGGATTGAAGGGAGAAAGGAGTCCGGGTGAAACCGGCGTGTGGATAGAGCCCGATATAAAAGGACGCGAACGGAAAATATGCGCCATGGGTATCAAATGCAGCCGGTGGATTACCATGCACGGTTTTGCTTTCAATGTCAATGCCAACCTGGATTATTTTCAATACATTGTTCCCTGCGGGATAGAGAACAAGCAGGTGACCTCCCTGCAAAAAGAGCTGGGCCGCGAAATACCAATGGATGAAATAAAAACGGAAGTGCGAAAGAATTTTGAAAAAGTATTCAACGCCTCGCTTGTCTAGTTTTTGTCCAGGAAGAATTTATTCTTCTCTTTTAGCTTTTCATCTTCATACAATTCAAACTGGAACCAACCCGAATGTATGAAGCTGGCTTTGTCCAGCACTACTTCGTTTTCTTTCACTGCTTTGATCTGGAAAATTTCCTGCCCATTTTCTTCTAAGAAAACAATGCGGTAACGGTGTTGTTTATAACTGGGCAGGCGCACGGTGAGGTAACCTTTGTCGTTCGTGAATACATAAGGAGAAGGGACCCAGGATAATGCCTTGGCAACAAAGGGCCGCCAGTCGATGGAATCGGCATCAACGGTGTACAGGGAATCGCTGGTTCTGTTGATGATGGAATCACGAAAACGCAGGAAGTCTTTGTAGGGTAATTTGAGCGCCAGTTCACCCCGTTTATAAATGCGTATGACAGCATCGGCTGTCATGGCAGCAGCATTGGGTAATGGTTGTACGCGGGTATCCGGACTGTTATCGCCAACCCTTTTCACATTGCTAAAGAAATACTGGCCGCCCCTCAGCACATAAAAAATGCGGTAATACACTTTATAACCCGGCATTGCCTGCGCGTCTACAAAACCATTGGAGGGCAATTCGGGCGATTGGGAGGAGAAGATGGTCCTGAAATTGGTGATACTGTCGTAAGACCGCTGTACGGCCAATTGGATGCAGGAAGGGTAAGGATTGATCCAACTGATCTGGGTCTTTCCTTTGGTGAGTTCTTTAACGGTAAAACCGGGCAGCGTGGTCTGGGCCTGTGCACTGTTCCATACAACAAACATCGCCAGCCAGGCCGGAAAAATTAAGCGTAGTGATTTCATCTTGTACAAAGATAAAAGCTGTTGGGTTATCAAAAAGGTAATGTATGCGGTGGTAGTGAATTGTTTCCCTGCAGGCCGCCGCTATGGATAACCAGGAGGCGGCTGTTTTTATGGAAATATTTTTTCTCAATACAATCCTTCACGGCGAATAATAGCTTCGATGTGTACACGATATCGGTAGGCAATTGTTCATTTTCCCATAAGCCCTGCATGAACCGTACCAGATTTGAAGGGTGCTTGCCATATCCCCCGAAATGATAACCGTGTAAGATGCGATGTTGCTTCTGTTGATCACCGGCATCCAGTAAATCGTCAACGGCTTTTTGCAGCGCTTCATTGCCTTTCATAACGCTGATGCCAATAACTTCCTGGTTGGCAGATGCTGTCCGCACCAATCCCGCCATCATAGTGCCTGTACCTACTGCGCAGAGTATATGCGAATAGCCCGAAACATCAACCAGTTTGAGTATTTCCGAAGCGCCCCTCGCACCTTCCGGTCCGTAGCCGCCTTCTGGTATCCAATACCAACCATGATCGGCATGGGTTTGGATGATAGCATCTTTAAAACGGTAATCGGAGCGATTGATGAATACCAGCTCCATGCCGCAAGACTGCGCGGCTGCCAACGTATGTGAAAGCGGAGAATGGGCTTCACCGCGAATGAAACCGATCGTTTTCAGTCCCCGTTCCCGTCCTGCATAGGCCAGCGCTGCAATATGGTTGGAGTAGGCTCCGCCGAAACTGGCAATGGTTTTCTTACCGGTACGTTCGGCAGCTTCGAAGTAGTACTTTAGTTTGAACCATTTATTGCCGCTTATAACCGGGTGTATGCGGTCGAGCCGCAATACATCAACCGTTGTATAGTCGCCACTGACCCAACTGCCGAGCGATTGAATATTGATATTTTGTGAATTATAGGACATTCGTGCTGTTTGTTACTCAAATCGAATGATTTAGCTTCGCCACTCGAAAGTATCAAAACAAACCAATCAATGAAACCCACCCTTGTGATCCTTGCAGCAGGCATGGCCAGCCGTTACGGAAGTATGAAACAAATAGAATCATTCGGTCCATCCGGTGAAACCATTATGGACTATTCCATTTATGATGCCATCCAGGCCGGATTTGGAAAGATCGTTTTCATTATCCGCGAAGATTTTGCCGACCAGTTCAAAGCCATTTTTGAACCCAAGCTCAAGGGACGGATCGAGATCGATTATGTGTACCAGGACCTCAAATCTTTTACCGGCAACCGGGTAATACCTGCCGACAGAACCAAACCCTGGGGTACGGCGCACGCGGTATTATGTTGTAAAGGCAAGATACACGAGCCTTTTGCAGTGATCAATGCCGATGATTATTATGGACGCGATGCTTTCATCAAGGCCTATGATTTTCTCGTTACCAAATGCAACGAAAAAACATATTGCATCATCGGATATGAGCTGAATAAAACGTTGAGCGATAACGGCAGTGTGAGCAGGGGTGTTTGCGAAGTGGATGCCGATAATAACCTGACCGATATCAACGAACGTACCAAAATTTCACGCCAGGCCAACGGTGATATTATTTTTGAAGACGAGACTGGTACCCATCATGTATTATCCGAAAATGCAATGGTGAGCATGAACTATCTCTGTTTTGCTCCGGGCTTTATTGATGTTTGTGAAGGCTTTTTCGGCGAGTTCCTGGATAAGAATATCAATAACCTCAAGTCGGAGTTTTTCATTCCTGTTGTAGCGGGACAGTTCGTATCATCCGGAAAAGGTGTAGTGAAAGTAATACCTACTTCAGCAAAATGGTTCGGCGTTACTTATAAAGAAGATGCCCCGGTGGTACAGGCCAGCATCGATCAATTGGTAGCTGCGGGAGAATACCCCAATAATCTCTGGGCTTGATTTGATATCCATCGTCATCCCGAACGTAGTCGAGGGATCTGACCAAACTTTCAGCAGATCCTTCGACTCGCTTTCGCTCGCTCAGGATGACGGCCCATAATCGGACCTAATCCTCATCTGAGCGATGATTATCTGCTGTAAGCTTTTACATAGAATACGCAAGGCTCCAGTTCGGCAATTTGTTCCTTGCGCTGTACACCCCGGAGACTGCTGCGTGCCGGCAGTTTGATTTTTACCATGGAACTGTCGCTTTTCTTGAGTTCTTCCACCATGCTGAAAATGTTCCTGGATTTAACTGCAAATGCTACTCCTTCTGCCTGTGCCTGGCGGGTGCTCAATACACCTACCACTTCTCCGTTGGTATTGAATACGGGTCCGCCTGAGTTGCCGGGATTGGCGCTGATCTGCACCTGGTAGGAGAGTGAATCTCCGTTGTAGCCCGTTTTGGCGCTCAGGTATCCCATTCCGTATACGATGTCGTTCCGGGGATATCCCAGGGTGAAGATCTCTTCGCCGAGATCGGTATTGTTTTTACGGATACTATAGGGAAGCGAGTGCAATGGCTCGTAATCTTTGTCGCTGATCTTAAGAATGGCCAGGTCTTTATCCTGGTCGATATGCACAATGGTAGCGCTGAATTCCTGCCCCTGGTTATTCACGACAATAGCGCCCGAACCTTTGAGTACATGGGCATTGGTCATGATATAACCTTTGGTATCGATGAGGAACCCTGTGCCGCCGCTGATGAGCCGGGCATTCTCGGGTATCTTGCTTTTTACTTCGTTGATCAATGAACCCTGGTATTGCTGGTTCCTTTTGATCACTTCAATGTCTTTGCTCAGTTGTTGCAACTGGTTGCCGTTTACAGCGGGGGAGAGGTAAACGGTGAGGCCACTGATGACCAATGCTATGATACCACCCACCGAAGCGGCGATGGCGGTTACTTTTTTGTATTTGTTCCAGAGTTGGATAACGCGCCCTTTAGCCGAAGGTGCGGCGCCTTCATTGATGTCGCCCCGGGCCAGTAATCGGGCATGGGATTCATGCATGCTGTGTTTCAGTGTGCGGTGGGCTGCATAAAAATCCATCTGGTGCAGGAACATACCGTGCTCTACCACCATCTGGTCAATTTCAGGCGTATTTTTCCGGAGCTCTTCAAAATAAGCCCGTTCGGCGGCGTCCATATCGCCGCTGAGGTACCTTTCAATAGCTTCCAGTAATAAGATATCGTCCATCATAGTGCTTACTCCCCGATATTATATTGCGCAAAGAAGAGTTTCTTTAAACGCATTAAACATTTATATTTTTGGTTCTTGGCGTTATCGGCATTGGTATAACCGAATTCCTGCGCCAATTCCTGCATGTCCATTTTCTTCAGGTAAAATCCTTCCAACAATCCCTTGCAGGGCTCCCCCAGGCTGTTCAGGGCCCGGTCCATTATCGCAAACTCGGCATTCCGCTTCTCATGGATCTCCAGGTCTTCTTCCACCGCCACTGTTTCATCAAGCGGGTCAACTTGCCGTGTAAAACGACCCAGTTGTTGTAGCCGTTTGAGCCAAAGTCTCCTACATATTGAATAAACATAAGTTCTAATTTGACAGGTTAAGACAAATGATTCGCTCTGTGCTTTTTCATAGAGGGCAATCATCGCTTCCTGAAAAACATCCCTTGCGTCATCGTAAGAGCCATTGTTGTTCAGAATGAAAGACTGAATGGATGCGAAATTCTCCTTATAAATGGCATCAATGGCCTTCGAGTCATTGTTGGCCAACCCTTTCAATAACACCTGTTCGTTGCTGTCAGCTTTCACTATGCACCTTTTAATACTGTGAGGAGGGTAAAAGTAACCCAAAATAGTCCTAAAATGTTTTTTTGAAAAATATTCCGGCCCCTAGGTTACCTTTTATGTATCGCCGGTATTAAAAAGAAATTCACTCACACAAAAAACACACAACAAATGAAAAAGCTGTTATTCGTTTTAGCTATCGGCGCTCTTGCTGCCTGCGGTTCTGGTGCCAACAAAGATGCTGCTAAAGATTCTACTGCAACTGAATCAGCAGCAGGAGCTACTAAAGCTGCTGCTGACACCACTAAGAAAGCAGATACAGCTGCTAAAGCTGCTGTTGACACTTCAGCTAAGAAGAAGTAATTTATTTTAGGCTGCCGAATATAAAACGAACGGAGGCGTGCTTGCCTGCCCCTGGTAGCTTATCAAAGATTTTTTCATATGGCAAGCAATCGTTAGAGGCCGCTCCGTTTCCACGGAGGGGCTTTTTTCTTTTTTGAGTGAAGAGAATAGTTCCGTTAACGAGTTGTCAGATTTCATCCGCCAGTTGGCAAAAAACAGGCTTCAATTGTACGATTGTGATCTTCTGCTGTACTCCTAACTACTATTTGTTAGCTTAATTTTTTTTCATGAATTGATGGTTGGTATCAAATCAGTAGCTATTTTTGACACAGAATGAAAACAACAAATACTTTCTTTTTCTTTTATTACTTTTTCTTCTTTACACAAAGGAGCCGGGTAGTATTTGCGAAAGCTTAAAAGATAAAATGAATCAAAATACGATCCCGGCTCAAAGGCCGGGATTTTTTATACCCCCCACCCAACCACTATGAACAAAAGAATCGCTATTCAAGGATATGAAGGCAGCTTCCACCAGGTAGCCGCCATGCACATATTCGGTAAGAACATTGACGTAATTCCCTGTGATACTTTCAGGGAACTTATCAAAATAGCGGAAGACAAAAAGCAGTCCGACGGCGCGGTAATGGCCATCGAAAACTCCATCGCGGGCAGCATCCTGCCCAATTACAATCTCCTGCAAAAAAGCAAACTGAAAGTAACCGGCGAAGTATACCTCTCCATCAGCCAGAACCTGATGGTCAATCCCGGTGTAAGGTTCGAAGACATCCGCGAAGTGCACAGTCACCCGATGGCCATCCTGCAATGTCTCGACTACCTCGAAAAGCACAACTGGAAACTGGTGGAAACAGAAGACACCGCTTTAAGCGCCAAACTGCTGCACCAGCACCGGCGCCAACACGCTGCAGCTATTGCCAGCAGACTCGCAGCCGAATTATTCGGACTGGAAATCCTGGCTCCCAATATCCATACACTCAAAAACAATGTGACCCGGTTCCTGGTGCTGCAAAAAGAAAATGATGTGGAGCCGGTACCTGATGCCGACAAAGCATCGGTTTATTTCCAGACCGATCATTCCAAAGGATCACTGGCCCGCGTGCTCACACATATTGCCAGCGCCGGCATCAACCTGAGCAAATTGCAAAGCATGCCCATACCGGGCAGCGATTTCAAATATGGTTTCTATGCCGATATGGAATTCGAAGGCATGCAACAATTGAACGAAGTGCTGAAAGCCATGCAGCCACTGACCAATTTGGTCAAAACATTCGGTATTTATAAACAGGGAAAACTGGTGAAAGGATGATACAGGTAAACACAGCAAAAAGACTGGAAGGCATTGGTGAATACTATTTTTCGCAAAAACTGCGCGAAATAGAGGAGCTGAACAAACAGGGCAAGCAGATCATCAACCTGGGTATCGGTAGTCCCGATCTGCCCCCGCATCCCGATGTGATCAAAGTATTGCAGGACGAAGCGGCCAAGCCCAACGTGCATGCTTACCAGAATTACAAAGGGTCGCCGGTGTTGCGAAAAGCGATTGCCGACTGGTATGCGAAATGGTATGGTGTAACGCTGAACCCCGAAAGCGAGATACTCCCGCTGATCGGCAGTAAAGAAGGTATCATGCATATTTGCATGACCTACCTCAACGAAGGCGATCAGGCATTGATTCCTGATCCCGGCTATCCTACCTACAGCAGCGCCGTTCGCCTGTCGGGCGCTACTCCCGTAGTGTATGAATTATCGGAAGCCAGCAACTGGGAACCCGATTTTGCGCAACTGGAAAAAACAGATCTCAGCAAGGTAAAACTCATGTGGGTGAATTACCCGCACATGCCAACCGGCCGCTTGCCACAGAAAGACCTCTTTAACAAACTGATCGCGTTTGGAAAGAAACACCATATCCTGATCTGCCACGATAATCCTTACAGTTTTATTTTGAATGATGCACCACTCAGTTTGCTGAGTGTGGAAGGGGCAAAAGAAACTGCTGTTGAGCTGAACTCACTGAGCAAAAGTTCCAATATGGCCGGATGGCGCGTGGGGATGTTGTCGGGCGCGAAAGAGCGGATCGATGAAATATTGCGCTTCAAAAGCAATATGGACAGCGGTATGTTCCTGCCCGTGCAACTGGCTGCAGCCAAAGCGCTGGGCCTCGGCAAAGACTGGTACGATGAAGTGAATGCGATCTATAAAGAAAGAAGAGAAAAAGTATTTGAATTATTGACCCTGCTCCGTTGTGCATTTGATACAAAACAGGCAGGCATGTTTGTGTGGGCAAAGATTCCCGCTACGCATGCAAACGGTTTTGCCCTGAGCGATGCAGTATTATACAATGCAAATGTATTCATCACACCGGGAGGCATATTCGGCAAAGCCGGAGAACCTTATATCAGGGTCAGCTTGTGCGGATCGGTAGAACGGTTCACAGAAGCCATTAACAGGATCAGCAACGCAGGTATATGAGAGTAACGATCATTGGTACGGGATTGATAGGTGGCTCCATGGCCATCGCCCTGAAAGAGAAAGGCTTTGCGAAGCATATCATTGGGGTGGAAAAGCATGCCGCGCATGCAGAAAAGGCACTGGCACTGGGGCTGATAGATGCAGTGTTGCCATTGCAGGAAGCTGTAGCACAATCAGATCTGGTAGTGTTGGCCACGCCGATCAATGCGGCTGAAACTTTATTGCCGCAGGTGCTTGATATGGCAGACCGACAGGTAGTGATGGATGTAGGCTCTACTAAAAAAATGATCTGTGCATCGGTAGCAGGTCATGCAAAAAGAGGGCGCTTCGTGGCCACACACCCGATGTGGGGAACGGAATACAGCGGTCCGGAAGCTGCTGTAAAAGGCGCATTCACCGATAAAGCCACTGTGATCTGCGATAAAGCCAACAGCGATGCCGATGCGGTAGCCTGTGTTGAAGAAGTATATCGGTTATTGGGCATGCACCTGGTGTACATGAACGCCGGTGACCACGATGTGCACGTGGCTTATGTGAGCCATATATCACACATCACTTCTTTTGCACTGGCCAACACGGTACTGGAAAAAGAAAAAGAAGAGGACGCCATTTTTGAACTGGCCAGTGGTGGTTTTGAGAGTACGGTGCGATTGGCCAAGAGTAATCCCGCTATGTGGGTGCCCATCTTTATGCAGAATAAAGAAAATGTGTTGGATGTACTGAATGAACATATTGCCCAGTTGCGCAAATTCAAATCATGCCTGGAGAAGGAAAATTTCGATTACCTGCAGGAACTGATTGAAAATGCCAACGGGATCAGACGCATATTGAAGTAAACAAAAAACAGCAAAGCCCTGTAGAAACGGTAACTTTGCGGCAAATTTTAATACATGACGACATTTGAAGGGTTGGGAATTGACGCCAGATTGATTCAGGCAACCGATGAGTTGGGGTATGTGAACCCAACCCCCATACAGGAACAGGCGATACCGGTTTTGCTCAGCGGAACCAAGGATTTTATTGGGCTGGCACAAACAGGTACAGGCAAAACAGCGGCATTCGGATTGCCCCTGCTGCACATCATCGATGCGGCAGCCAAACATCCGCAGGCGCTGGTGGTTTGTCCCACGAGGGAACTCTGCTTGCAGATCGTAAAAGAAATAGAGCTCTTTAAAAAATACATCAAAGGGGTTTCTGTAGTAGCTGTTTACGGGGGTACTTCTATTGGGCTACAGATCCGCGACCTGAAAAAAGGGGTGCAGATCGTGGTGGCTACACCGGGCAGGTTAATAGACCTGATCGAAAGAAAAGCGATCAACCTGGAACAAATTGAATATGTGGTACTGGATGAAGCGGATGAAATGCTGAACATGGGCTTCCAGGATGATATTGAATTCATCCTCAAGAATACCCCGCAGCGCGAGAGCACCTGGTTATTCAGTGCTACTATGCCGCCGGAAATACGCAAGGTGAGCAAACGTTACATGAAAGAACCAGTTGAAGTAACTGTTGGCAAAGTAAATACAGCCAATAAAAGCATCGACCACCAGTACTATGTAACCTCGGCGCAGCATCGTTATCAAACATTGAAGCGCATCATCGATTTCAACCCCGGTATCTATGGTATCATTTTTACCCGCACCAAAGTAGACGCACAGGAAATATCTGAGCGGCTCACCAGGGAAGGATATGATATCGATGCATTGCACGGCGACCTCACACAGGTGCAGCGCGATAAGGTGATGGGCCAGTTTCGCGATAAGAGCTTGCAATTACTGATCGCCACCGATGTGGCGGCACGCGGTATCGATGTGCAGGGTATTACCCATGTAATCAACTACGAACTGCCCGATGATGTGGAAGTGTATACACACCGCAGCGGAAGAACGGGCAGGGCGGGCAACCAGGGTATCAGCATTGCCATTGTGCATTCGAAAGAAATGTACAAGCTGAAGCAGATCGAAAGGATCAACAATTCCAAGTTCCATAAACTGGATATTCCAAGCGGCAAAGACGTGTGCCGCAAACAGTTCTTTCATTTCATGGATAAATTGTTGTCGGCCGATATCAGTCACGGTGACTATGAAACCTATGTTCCCATGCTGGCCGAAAAATTCGCCGATGTGAGTAAGGAAGAAGTATTGAAAAGGGTAGCGGCGATGGAGTTCGACCGTTTCCTCAAATATTATGAAAATGCCGAAGACCTGAATGTGCGGGAGCGTGGAAAGAATGAACAGCGTGATAGTCGCGGCAACGGCAGGAGGGAAGGAGGTGCTTACGAAAGCCGCAGGGACAGGGGTGGTAGTAACGGGTACAGTCGCCTTTTTGTGAACCTCGGTACCAAAGACGGATTTTACAAAGCGAGCTTTCTGCAATTCATCCTGGACATGAGCGACCTGAAAAAAGAAGTGCTGGGCAGGATCGATATGAAAGACATGAACAGTTGGGTGGAGATAGAAAAAGGAGCTGCCAACCAGATGATCCGTGCGCTGGATGGAAAGAATTACAAGGGAAGAAGGATACGCATGAACGATGCCGACAGTGGTGGCGGACGCCGGCCTAACAAACGTGGCGAAGCATAACAAGCAACAGACAATTCAATTTATATGGAGCAAGCAATTGACCAAAAATCAGCAGTGGAAGCGCTCTTGACCAAGCGCCCACTCATCATTTCAGGACCCTGCAGTGCAGAGACCGAAGAACAAGTGGTAGAAACCGCTAACCGTTTGGCGGCTACCGGTAAAGTAGACATCCTCCGCGCAGGTATATGGAAGCCGCGTACCCGTCCCGGCAGTTTTGAAGGGATCGGCACCAAAGGTCTTCCCTGGTTACAGCGTGCGAGAAAAGAATCCGGCTTGCCTGTAGCGATAGAAGTGGCTACTGCCAAGCAGGTAGAAGATGCACTGCATTTCGATGTGGATGTATTATGGATCGGCGCACGCACTACCGTGAACCCGTTCAGCGTACAGGAAGTTGCCGATGCACTGAGAGGTGTGGACGTTCCCGTGCTGATCAAGAACCCGATCAACCCCGACCTCGAATTGTGGATCGGTGCAGTGGAGCGTGTAGCAAAAGCCGGCATCAAAAATATCGGACTCATACACCGCGGCTTCAGCTCTTATGGTAATACCGAATACCGCAACGCACCTATGTGGCACCTGGCCATTGAGATGAAACGCCGTAACCCCGGTCTGTTGCTCATCAACGATCCTTCGCATATCTGCGGAAGAAGAGACATATTACTGGATGTGGCACAGAAAGCGATCGACCTCGATTTCGACGGACTGATCATTGAAAGCCATATCGATCCTGATCATGCATGGAGTGATGCCAAACAACAAATCACGCCGGAGCGCCTGGGTGAAATGATCAACTCAATCGTATGGCGTAAAGAAGATATCGATTCGGAAGCGCTGCATGCTGCCATGGAAAAAATGCGCCAGCAGATCAACCAGCTCGATGATGAATTGTTGCTGTTGCTCGGACAACGCATGAAAGTAGCTGAAAAGATCGGCCAGTATAAAAAAGACAATAACATCACCATCCTGCAAACCAATCGCTGGAACGCTATTCTTGAAAGGGCTTTCGCGAAAGGGGAGCAACTGGGACTGAGCAAAGAATTCGTGACCAAATATTTTGATGCTGTACACATGGAGAGTATCAATCACCAGAATAAGATCATGAATTCCTAAGCGGCAGCATGAAGAAGAAAAAAGTTTCGTTCAGTAATAGTGCAGTGGATTATTATTTCCATGCCGATTTTGCTCGCCTGGAAAAACTGGTAGCCAAAGAAAGAACCGTGATCGTCACGGATGAACATGTGTTCAAAGCCCACCAGAAAAAATTCAAAGGCTGGAATACCATCGTGCTCAAGCCGGGTGAAGAATTCAAGGTGCAGCAGACGGTGGATGTGGTAATAGATCAGCTGATTGAATTGGGCGCCGACCGTAAGACGACCCTGGTAGGTGTGGGCGGTGGCGTGATCACCGATATCACCGGTTATGTAGCGGGTATTTATATGCGGGGCATTGCATGTGGTTTCGTGCCTACTTCATTGTTGGCCATGGTAGATGCTTCGATCGGTGGAAAGAATGGGATCGATGTAGGCGTATATAAGAATATGGTGGGACTGATCCGTCAGCCCTCTTTTCTGCTCTTCGATCACAGTTTTTTGAAATCCCTTCCCAAGGTTGAATGGCAGAATGGCTTTGCAGAGATCATCAAACACGCCGCTATCAAAGATGCGGCCCTGTTCAAATTGCTGCAGTCGCACCGCCTCACCGATTTTCAGCGTGATACCCAATTACTGGCCAAGCTCATTGAAAGGAACGTGCTCATCAAGACCAAAGTAGTGGTGAACGATGAGTTTGAAAAAGGAGAACGCAAGCTGCTGAATTACGGGCATACCCTGGGTCATGCCATTGAAAATATGTATGAGCTGAGCCACGGACAGGCCATCAGCATCGGCATGACGTATGCGGCATTGATGTCGAAACAGTTGAAAGGTTTCAAGCAGGCCGATGAACTGATAGCAGTGCTGGACAAGTACGGATTGCCCACGTTTGCCGAATTCGATACCAAAGAAGCGTTCAGGATATTACAGAAAGACAAAAAGAAAGACAACCAGCAGATCAGTTATATCCTCCTGGAAAAGATCGGTAAAGGTGTAGTACAGCCTTTGTTGTTTGTGCAATTAAAAGAAATTTTCAACCAGTTTACATGATCGTTACCGTTTCTCCATCTGTTATAAAAGGTTCTATCAGAGCGGCAGCCAGTAAGAGCAGTATGCAAAGAGCCTGCGCCGCCGCGTTGCTTGCAGGAACAACTACTACCATCGTTAATCCGGGCAATAGCAACGACGATCAGGCTGCACTGGATGTGATACAGAAACTGGGCGCTGTTGTTATGAAAGAAGCAGATGGTAACATCGTTATTCATTCTAAAGGTGTTGCTCCCTTGCACCCCGAGATCAATTGCGGTGAAAGTGGTTTGGGTATACGCATGTTTACGCCCATCGCAGCACTGAGTGTTCAGCCGCTCACCATCAACGGTACCGGCAGCTTGCTGACGAGACCCATGGATTTTTTTGATGAGATATTACCTCAACTGGGTGTAAACATTCAATCGAATAAAGGACGTTTGCCGCTGAAGATACAGGGACCGCTGCAACCTGCAGATATCATTGTAGATGGTTCGCTGAGCTCACAGTTCCTCACCGGTTTGCTCATGGCTTATGGCGCTGCAGGCGCCAACGGGGCAACTATCACGGTGAACAACCTCAAGAGCAAACCTTATATCGATCTCACATTGCAGGTGATGCAGCATTTCGGGTGGGAGGTATCACACACCGATTATGAACAGTTCAGGTTTCAAAAAGCGAAACCTGCACCAGCCGCATTTACTTACACTGTTGAAGGCGATTGGAGCGGCGCGGCATTTCTGCTGGTAGCAGGAGCCGTAGCAGGTGATATTACCGTGAAGGGATTGGATGTGTATTCCACCCAGGCCGATAAAGCTATTTTACAGGCTTTGTCAGACAGCGGATGCAAATTATCCATTCGTCCTGATGAAATTGAGATAGGTCCCTTGCCACTGAAAGCGTTCCACTTCAATGCCACAGATTGTCCCGATCTCTTTCCGCCGCTGGTGGCTTTAGCCGCCTGCTGTGAAGGAACTACGGTGATTGAAGGTGTGGAAAGACTGGCTCACAAAGAAAGCAACCGCGGCCTCACTTTACAGGAAGAGTTTGGTAAATTGGGTATTGAAATCACCTTGCAGGGTAACCTGATGCTGGTAAAAGGTAATACAGGCATGAAGGGCGCTGTTACCCATTCGCACCACGATCACCGCATTGCCATGGCCTGTGCTGTTGCAGCGTTAAAAGCAAACGGAGACGTGATCATTGAAGAAGCCGATGCCATCAATAAATCTTATCCCGATTTCTATGAACATATTCAGCAATTGGGAGCAGCGATAAAAATTCAAAAGTAAAAAGCCAAGCAGTCTTTTTAATTAAACACGCGTACTATGAACTCTTTCGGTCGCCTTTTCCGCATACATATTTTTGGTGAGTCGCACGGCGAAAGTGTGGGGCTTGTGATAGATGGCTGCCCGGCCGGACTGCCTCTGTCTGTGGAAGATTTTCTTACCGATATCGAGCGTCGCAAAGGCGGCAGCCATAAAGGAACCACTCCCCGCAAGGAAGACGACCTGCCCATTTTCAAAAGCGGCATTTTCAACGGGCATACAACGGGCGCTCCTATTACTATTTTATTCGAGAACAAGAATACCCGCAGCGGCGATTATGAAAAGCAACGCGCTGTGCCGCGGCCGGGACATGCAGATTTTACCGCTCACGCCAAGTATGGCGGTTTTGAAGATTTCAGGGGAGGCGGACATTTCAGCGGCAGGCTCACGGTTTGCATGGTAGCCGCCGGTGTGATTGCGAAAAAACTGCTGGGTCATATACAGGTTGTATCCACCATACTTGAAATAGGAGGAGAGGCAGACCTGGAAAAAGGACTGCAAAAAGCCATCGATGCCAAAGACTCTATAGGCGGTATTGTTGAGTGCCGGGTGAACGGACTGCCGGTGGGCCTGGGAGAGCATTTCTTCGATTCGGCAGAATCCTTGATCAGTCATGCTGTTTTTGCCATCCCTGCCGTGAAAGGCATTGAATTCGGAGCAGGCTTTGCCGCTGCCCGGATGTTCGGTACCGAGCACAATGATGCCATCGAAGATGCCAGCGGGAGAACGCGTACCAACCATGCCGGCGGCATAGTGGGGGGTATTACCAACGGCAATGAGCTGGTCTTCCGCATCGCCATCAAACCCACTTCTTCCACCCCTAAAGAACAGCAGACCTGGAACTGGGAAACCAATACCATTGAGCCCTTCTCTGTCAAGGGCAGGCATGACCTCTGTATAGCCCTTCGGGTACCCGTGGTACTGGAAGCTGTAACGGCATTCACCCTGGTCGACCTGATGCTGTTGGAGCAGCGGATCGGGCGTATAGGACCGTCGTTTATGTCATGATTGGTCAGTTAATTGTAAAATAATATCTGCTAATATATTGATAACCAGCGCTGTTGGTGAATTGACTTGCTTTTTGGCATGGTGTTTGGCCAGGGAGGGCAACTGTATTTATACACATCCTAGTGAAAGCCCTCCTAAGCAACGGATAATTACCTAATTTGATTATGTGAATCGGAGGGTCGGTGTGCGATATACGATTAAACCGATTTTATGAAAAAGATCATTTACGTGCTCTTTCCCCTGTGCAGCCTTTTTTGGTTGGGATTCCGTATGGATACCCCGGTACAAAAGGCCAACGGCCTCATACAACGGGACACAACAGTGGTACCCCGGACGGATACGCTGCCTTTACCGGCAGACTCTGTGAGAACCGACTCTCTGCTTAAAGCCGGCACCGATTCGGCGGCGGCAGTATTGGCCAAGCCTGCAACAGACTCGCTTTCCGTTGTGGAAGCCATCAACTTTACGGGTATTGCCAGCTTTTACAGCTCCAACCTGGATGGTACCAAAACCGCCACCGGTGAAATATTCCGTAACAGCAAATACACAGCTGCGAGCAACCACCTCAAACTGAATACCTGGGTGAGGGTTACCAACCTCAAAAATAATAAAACAGTGATCGTTCGCATCAATGACCGGATGCATCCCCGCATGAAAAAGAAAGGACGTGTGGTGGACCTGAGCAGGGTAGCGGCCAGGCAATTGGACTTTATGAAGAGCGGACTGACAAAAGTTAAAGTGGAAGTAGTGCCCAAAGGAACAGTGGAATAATTTAAAACTGCTATATACAAAAACGGGAATCTGCCTGTACATTTGTTTTAACTAACAATTACTGTTTATGAAGAAAATCCTTCTAGCCGCCATTGGAATTGGTTTATCAATAGCTTCCATAGCGCAGGAATCCAGTTACAAGAAAAGGCCCAGCCTGGGCATCAGTTTCTTTTTGCAGGACATGAAAACTGCGAAATTGCTCGAAACAAAATCGCTCTCCAGTGTTTTGTCGAATGGCTACTGGACCAAGATCAAAGACATGGATCCGGGTTTGTCTATCCAGTATTTCGAAGGGCTCACCGAGCACCTGGATTTCATGGGCACATTGAATGGCTCATTTGTTACCTATCCTTTTTATTATAAAAGCGGGATCGCTACACCCAATAATAGCAAGTTCTTGCTGGAAACAGATGCCAACCTGAACCTGAAACTGCTTACAGACAAGTACTTCTTAGTTCCTTATCTGAGGGCGGGTGTGGGCGCTTCCATGTACGGAGGCAGCTATTTTGCCGCGTATGCACCTATTGGTGTTGGTTTACAATTCAAGTTGGGAGAAGGTACTTTCATACATGCATTGGGAACCTATAAAGCAGCCGTAACCTCGCTGGCTGTGAATTATATGAGTTATTCCATAGGCATCGCTTCCCCGATCGTGGAAAGAAAGGAAACTGCCCTGGTAACGCCTCCACCGCCTCCTGATAAAGATTCGGACGGCGATGGCATTCCCGACAGCAAAGACAAATGCCCCACTGTTCCGGGTATTGCCAAATATGATGGATGCCCCGTACCCGATACGGATGGCGATGGCATCAATGATGAAAACGATAAATGTCCTACCGTTAAAGGTGTTGCCAAATACGATGGATGTCCTGTACCTGATACAGACGGTGACGGCATCAATGATGAAGAAGATAAATGCCCCACTGTTCCGGGTGTGGCCCGTTACCAGGGTTGTCCCGTGCCCGACAGGGATCACGATGGCGTGAATGATGAAGAAGACAGGTGTCCGGATGTACCAGGTACCAAAGCCAATTTTGGTTGTCCCGAAGTGAAGAAAGAACTGGTAGAAAAAGTGCAGAAAAATGCCAAAAACATTCTCTTCCTCACCGGCAGCGATAAGATAGCCACCAAATCTACCAGGGAGCTCAATGAGGTAGTGGCTGTGATGAAAGAAGATGCAGCATTGAAACTCGATATAGAAGGTCATACCGATAATGTAGGTAAAGAAGCCGCCAACCAGGTGCTGAGCGAAAAACGTGCTAAAGCCATTTACAAATACCTTGTGAGCAAGGGTGTAGATGCTTCCAGGCTGAGTGCCGCAGGATATGGCCCAAGCAGACCGGTAGCTGATAACAAAACCGCCGCCGGACGTACCCAGAACAGGAGGGTAGAGCTGAAGCTGAAATACTAACCGTATCACTCATATAAGTCAGCGTTCAAAGGACAAAATGTAATATTTTTGACTTTTGAACGCTGACTTTTTAATTTTCTTTCTATGCAAACAATCACCGTAGAGGCCCTGAAAGCCAAACTGGATGCCGGTGAAACCATTAACCTGGTGGATGTACGTGAACCCCACGAAAATGCCGAGTTCAATATCGGCGGCCTCTTATTGCCTCTTGGTAAAATACAGACCATGCAGGTAGATGAGATCGACGACCTCAAAGACCAGGAAGTATTCATCTATTGCCGCAGTGGTAACAGGAGCGGACAAGCCTGCCTCATTCTCGAAACCATGGGTTACAAGCATGTTGTAAACGTAACCGGCGGTATGCTGGCCTGGCAGGAAAAGATCGGCCGTTGATTGTCCGTTGTTGCGGAATGAAGGCGAAGTGTAACTTTAAGCCGGAGCTTTCGTTATACGAAAAAACAGGGTGTATGAAAAAATGGCTGCTGGTGGTATTGATGGGGGTGTGCCTTTTGCAGGCAGGTGCACAGGAGAAAAACATTGTCAGGGATGACAATGTACAAGTGCGACCCATCAGTGGGTTTACCGGCATTGAAGTATCGGGTGCCATCAGCCTGTATCTTTCCCAAGGTAATGAAGAAGCGGTAGCAGTGAGCGCCGGCTCTGATGAAGATGCCGGGCGTATCAACACAGAACTGAAAAATGGGGTATTGCATATCACACCTCAAAAAAGCGGCTGGAGCTGGGGCAATAAGCGCATGAAAGCTTATGTAACTTTTAAAACCCTTAAAAGGATAGAAGCTTCCGGGGCCTGCAATATCCGGCTCACAGATGCGGTGAAACTCGAAAAGCTCGAGATTGAATTATCCGGTGCCAGTGATTTTTCCGGTAAAGTGCAAACAGCGTTATTGCGCTTGGTAGCTACCGGCGCTTCCAGGATTACCATATCGGGCGAAGCGAATAAGACCCAGGTAGAAGCATCGGGTGCCAGCGGCATCAGAGGATACGACCTGCATACCGATTACTGCAAGGTAAATGCTTCCGGTGCGTCGGCGATCCACCTCACAGTCAATAAAGAAATAGACGCCAGCGCCAGTGGCGGAAGCGGTATTTATTATAAAGGGCAGGCGCTGGTGCGCAACAGCGATATCAGCGGCGGTGCTACCTTCAAAAGAAAAACCGACGACTAAACCGGCTGATTTTCAATATTTATTTGGAAGCTAATCCGTATACCCCTACCTTTGCAACCCAATTACATCGCGAGGTAGAGCAGCGGTAGCTCGTCGGGCTCATAACCCGAAGGTCGGAGGTTCGATCCCTTCCCTCGCAACGCAACAGAAAGGCCCCATCAGGGGCTTTTTTAGTTTTAGGCCTAACTTTGTGCGGGTTCAAAAAAAAGGAACATTGAAAGCAGGATTTGTAAACATATTCGGAAAACCCAATGCCGGCAAAAGTACTTTGCTGAACGCGCTCGTGGGCGAAAAAATGGCCATCGTATCGCCCAAGGTGCAAACCACACGCCATCGCATCAAGGCTTTCCTGAATAAGCCGGGCGAATACCAGGTGATCTTTTCAGACACGCCGGGTATCATCGACCCGAAATACAAACTGCATGAGCGCATGATGGATGCCGTAAAAGGCGCCCTGGAAGATGCCGACCTGGCGCTGCTGATCGTAGACGTCAAAGACGATTGGGAATCCTGTCATGCCATTTTCAGCGCATTGAAGCTGACGGTACCTGCTGTTGTAGTGCTGAATAAAACAGATGGTGTAAACGGCAACAAGATAACCGAAGCGGAAACTTATTTTTCAAAGCAACCCTACTGCCGGAAGCTGGTAAAAATATCGGCCCTCAGGCATGAACACCTGGATGAACTGCTGGATGTCATTTTGACCTTTTTACCCGAAGGCATGCCCTTTTACAGTGAAGAGGACCTGAGCGATATGCCCACCAAGTTTTTCGTGGCGGAAATGATCAGGGAGAAGATCTATGAATTGTTTGGCGATGAGATACCTTATCATACCGCTGTTATGATCAATGAGTTCAAAGAGAAGGAATCACTCGTGAAGATCCAGGCCGATATCATTGTGCAGCGGGAGACCCAGAAAGCCATCATCATTGGCGATAAGGGTAAAATGATCAAACAGATCGGCATGAAAGCAAGGGCAGATATCGAAGGGTTCATTGGCCAGAAGGTCTTTCTTGAACTTTTTGTGAAGGTGAGGCCCAAGTGGAGGGATAATGAGATGCAGCTGAAAGAATACGGGTACAATTGAATAATTTGGTAATTCGACAATTTGGCAATAGCGCCATTTTTTATAAAGCGTTTATTTTAAATGAGTTGTGTCGGCTTCTTTAAAAATAAATCAGACATCAGAAATCAACAAATCAGCAATTATTATGAGTGGATATACAGTTGCAATAGTAGGTAGGCCCAATGTGGGGAAGAGTACGTTCTTCAACAGGATGTTGGAGCACCGCAAAGCCATTGTGGATGATGTGAGTGGGGTTACGCGCGACCGCCAATATGGGATGACCGATTGGAATGGGAAACAATTCAATGTGATTGATACAGGCGGATTTGTTTCCGGAAGTGAAGATGTGTTTGAACGGGAGATCGCGAAGCAGGTAAAAATTGCAATAGACGAAGCTAACGCAGTGGTTTTCATGGTAGATGTGACTACAGGCATCACCCATCTCGATGAAGCGATGGGCGATTTATTGAGGAGGGCTACCAAGCCCGTTTACCTGGTGGTGAACAAGGTAGACAATGGCGAACGTGAATTGGAAGCTGCCGAGTTTTACAGCATGGGGTTTGATCATAACTTCTTCATTAGCAGCATCTCCGGAAGTGGAACGGGAGAATTATTGGATATGATTACGTCGGCCATTGCGCCTGAAGAGACAGAAGAAGTGCGCCCGGAAGATGGTCTGCCCAAGTTTGCGATCATTGGCCAGCCCAATGTGGGCAAGTCATCCTTACTGAATGCCCTTATTGGCCAGGAAAGGACCATTGTAAGCGATATCGCCGGTACCACCCGGGATACCATCCATACCCATTATAAGCTCTTTCAGAAAGACTTCATTTTGATAGATACGGCAGGTATCCGCAAGAAGAATAAAGAGAAAGACGACCTGGAATTTTATTCTGTAATCCGGGCCATAAGAGCTATGGATGAGGCAGATGTATGCCTCTTATTGATGGATGCAGCCAAAGGGATCACAGGGCAGGATGTGAGCATTTTCAGTCTGGCTGCACGTAAAGGAAAGGGGGTAGTAGTGCTGGTGAATAAATGGGATCTCATTGAAAAAGAGACGAATACAGCGCGTGATTACGAAAAAAACCTGAAGATGAAATTGGCGCCTTTTACCGATGTACCGGTTCTTTTTGTTTCGGTGAAAGATAAAACACGGATTTTCAAGGCAATAGAAACGGCACTGGAAGTATTTGACAACAAGCAACGCAAGATACCTACCTCACAGTTGAACGAAGTGATGCTGAAGGCAGTACAGGCATATCATGCCCCCGTGGTGAGAGGAAATACTGTAAAAATTAAATATGTTACCCAGTTGCCTACCCATGTGCCTTCTTTTGCTTTTTTCACCAATTACCCGGATGATATCAAGCAACCTTATAAGAATTACCTTGAAAATCAGCTCAGAACACAGTTTAATTTTAAGGGAGTACCGGTGCGGATATTCTTCAGGAAGAAATAAAATTTATTCGTTAAAATTTGCATAATTCAACCTGGCAACTATCTTTGCGCCGTAATAAAAACTCTTTAAAAAACAAGTACAATGAAAAAAGTATTCGCTATCCTGGCCGTTGCTGGCGTAATGGCTGCTTGTAACAGCGGTGAAAACAAAGAAGCTGCTAAAGATTCAACTGCAACTGTAGCTCCTGCTGCTGATTCAGCTGCTAAAGCTGCTGCTGACACCACTAAGAAAGCAGATACAGCTGCTAAAGCTGCTGTTGACACTACTAAGAAGAAATAGTATTTGTTTAGTCAATATTACTTCTTGCAAGAAGGTCTCCCGCGTAAATCGCGGGAGATTTTTTTTGTGCCAGTTTGTACCAAATTTTCCGATTTAGGGGGCATGGCACCAATATTGACCTAATTTTGTCCCCCAGTTTTTATGTGGCGTACCACGGGGTGTGTGACAATTTGACCCAAGAATGAAAATTATGACCAAAGAGCCTTTGTTTTTCCGATCTGAAGACGAGAATGATTTCATGCCCATTATCCCTATCAATGAAACGGAAGGGGATGCAGATAAAGACCTGGTAGTTCCCGATACCTTACCCATATTGCCATTGCGGAATACGGTATTATTCCCCGGGGTAGTATTGCCCATTACCGTGGGAAGGGATAAGAGTATTAAAGCGGTGAACGATGCTTATAAGCAAGACAAGCTGGTAGGGGTGCTTGCACAGAAAGATGTGAATGTGGAAGATCCTGAACCCAAAGACCTTTGCAGTATCGGTACGGTGGCCCGGATCGTGAAGCTGATCAAAATGCCCGACGGAGGCACCACCATCATCATACAGGGGAAGCGCCGTTTCGAGATCGGCTCCATTGTAAGTGAGGACCCTTATTTCAGGGCTTCCGTTCGTTTGCTGGTTGATGAAGAAGCCGAGGAAGGAGATGATTTCAATGCCTATATCAGCAGCATCAAAGACCTGGCCACCCAGATCATCCAGTTATCGCCTAACCTGCCCACCGAGGCATCGATCATCCTGAAAAATATCGAGAGCCCTTCTTTCCTCATCAATTTCGTGAGCAGTAACCTCAACAGCGACCTGAAAGAAAAACAGGGACTGCTGGAAATCCAGGATGTACCAAAGAGGGCTGAGAAACTCATGCATATCCTGCAAAGGGAATTACAGTTTGCCGAGCTGAAAGACAAAGTGACGAATAAAACGCGCACGGAGATTGACAAGCAGCAGCGTGATTACTTTCTGCAGCAGCAGTTGAAAAGCATCAAAGAAGAATTGGGCGGTGATACCAATGAGCGTGAGATTGCAGAAATGAAGAAAAAGGCGGAGACCAAGAAATGGCCGGAAGCTGCCAAAAATATGTTCAAGAACGGGGTGGAGAAACTGGAAAGGATGCACCCAAGCACGCCCGATTATTCTGTTGTGTACAATCACCTCGACCTGATGCTGGATCTTCCCTGGCAAGATTATACGGCCGATAACTACGATCTGAAGAACGCTAAAAAAGTACTCGATACGGATCATTATGGTATGGAGAAGATCAAGAGCCGTATTATCGAATACCTGGCCGTACTGAAACTGAAGGGTGATATGAAAAGTCCGATCCTTTGTTTTATCGGTCCGCCCGGTATTGGTAAAACTTCTCTCGGCCGCTCTATTGCGCATGCCATCGGCAGAAAATATGTTAGGCTCAGCCTGGGCGGACTGCACGATGAAAGTGAGATACGCGGCCACCGCAAAACCTATATCGGCGCCATGCCGGGACGCATTTTGCAAAATATCCGCAAATGCAAATCATCTAACCCGGTGATGATCCTGGACGAGATAGACAAGATAGGCAATGATTTCCGCGGCGATCCTTCATCGGCCCTGCTGGAAGTGCTCGACCCGGAACAGAACAATAGTTTTTACGATAATTACCTGGAGCTGGAATACGATCTCAGCAAAGTGCTGTTCATCGCTACCGCCAATAACCTGCAGAATATACAACCGGCGCTGCGCGACAGGCTGGAGATCATTGACCTGAGCGGTTATGCAGTGGAAGAAAAAGTAGAGATCGCCAAACGCCACCTGGTGCCCAAGCAGAAAGAAGCGCATGGACTGGGTAAGGTAAACATCAGGATCAGCGACAAAGTGCTGGAGAAACTCATCGAACAACATACCCGCGAAAGCGGCGTGCGGGAGCTCGACCGGCAGCTGGCATCTGTGATGCGTTACCAGGCCAAGGAACTGGCTATGAAAAATAAAGTGAAACCGGTTATTACAGCAGCAGATGTTGATAAGATATTAGGTCAGCCCCGCTATAACAACGAGATATACAAAACGGCCAATATGCCGGGTGTAGCGGTGGGACTTGCCTGGACTTATGTTGGCGGAGATATTCTCTTCATCGAAACCATCCTGGGCGATGGCAAGGGTGATCTGAAGTTAACCGGTAACCTGGGCAATGTGATGAAGGAAAGCGCCAGCACAGCATTGAGTTATTTACAGGCCAATGCACGTAAATATGGCATCGACCCCGAAGTCTTCGCTAAGAAAAGCATTCATATACACGTACCGGAAGGAGCTGTTCCCAAAGACGGTCCGAGTGCAGGTATTACCATGCTGAGTTCCCTCACTTCTGCCTTTACCGGAAGAAAGCTGAAACCTTATTTGGCTATGACGGGAGAGATCACTTTACGCGGACAGGTATTGCCCGTTGGCGGTATCAAAGAAAAAGTGCTGGCTGCAAAAAGGGCCGGACTCAAAGAGATCATACTCTGCTGGCAGAACGAAAAAGACGTGTCGGAGATCGACAGTAATTTCATCAAAGGCATGCAGTTTCATTATGTGAAAACCATGCAACAAGTCATTGATCTGGCGCTGGTATAAGCGCCGGATCATCAACTGCCTCTTGAACCGCCGGTTTTGATGGGCTTCTTGGCAATGCCCACGGCTTTGGTTCCCGGCTTGGAAATGAATTTAGATGCCTGATTGTTGTTGGGCTGGCTTTTATTGCCTCCTTTACCCCCCTTATTGTTGTTGACCGGTAATCCCATACGGTGTGTTTTTGTATGCCAAATGTAGGGAATTCAATATATTCATTGTTATGAAAATCCCTGCAACTCCTACGGGAACCACATTGAATTGTAAAGGGTGGATACAGGAAGCCGCTTTGCGTATGCTGCTCAATAACCTCGATCCTGCTGTAGCAGAACGTCCCGAAGAGTTGATCGTATATGGCGGAAGAGGAAAGGCTGCACGAAATATGGAATGCCTTGCATTGATCATCAAGGCACTGAAAGACCTCGATAACGATGAAACATTACTCATACAGAGTGGTAAGCCGGTAGGCATTTTAAAAACACATCCCGATGCGCCCAGGGTATTACTCTCCAATTCGCAGCTGGTGCCCAAATGGGCTACCTGGGAACATTTCACAGCGTTGGAAAAGAAGGGGTTGATGATGTATGGACAGATGACGGCAGGCTCCTGGATATACATAGGTTCACAAGGCATTGTGCAGGGCACTTATGAAACTTTTGCAGCAGTGGCCGATAAACATTTTCATGGATCATTGAAAGGAACATTGAGTGTAACGGCCGGATTGGGAGGTATGGGCGGCGCGCAACCACTGGCTATTACCATGTGTGATGGCGTGGCGCTTTGCGCCGAAGTAGAAGAATGGCGTATCGACAAACGCCTCGAAACAAAATACCTTGATCTGAAATATACAGACATTGATGCGGCGATTGATCGTGCATTGAAAGCTGCGGCAGATGGAGAAGCGTTGAGCATCGGCGTGCTTTGCAATGCGGTACACTTGCTGCAACGGTTGATAGCAAGAAAAATAAAAGTGGATGTGCTCACCGACCAGACTTCCGCACATGATCCGCTGATCGGTTATATACCGCATACACTTACCAATGAAGCAGCGCGTACACTGCGCGAACAAGATGCCAAACAATATATAGCGTTGGCTTATGACAGTATGAAGCTGCATGTAGAACTCATGCTGGCATTGCAAAAGAGCGGAGCCATCACTTTCGATTATGGCAACAACATCCGGGCAAGGGCGCAGGAACACGGACTTGAACAGGCATTCGATTTCCCGGGTTTTGTACCTGCTTATATACGTCCGCTTTTCTGTGAAGGCAAAGGCCCGTTCCGTTGGGCAGCACTCAGCGGCGATCCGGCAGATATTGCTGTAACCGATGAATGCATCCTGCATTTATTCCCCGAAAATAAAAATCTTCAACGCTGGATGAAGATGGCCAGGGAGCGCATCGCTTTCCAGGGATTGCCCGCGCGTATATGCTGGTTAGGACAGGGCGAGCGTGAGAAAGCCGGACTGGCATTCAATGAACTGGTGCGCACCGGAAAACTGAAAGCGCCCATTGTTATCGGAAGAGACCATCTCGACACCGGATCGGTGGCATCGCCGAACCGCGAAACAGAAGCCATGCTCGATGGCAGCGATGCAGTGGCCGACTGGCCCATACTGAATGCATTGATCAATACGGCAGGTGGCGCCAGTTGGGTGAGCCTTCACCATGGCGGCGGCGTAGGTATGGGATATAGTATACATGCCGGTATGGTGATCGTTGCTGATGGAACCGATGCAGCGGCAGCACGTTTGTCGCGCGTTTTGCGTAACGACCCGGCCATGGGTGTGATACGTCATGCAGATGCAGGATATGATATTGCATTGGATACCTTGAGAAAGAACGGATTGGATTTTACCAGCCGCTTCCATTAATGCTTTTTTTGTCATATATTTATAGTATACCTCCCCTCTGAATCCAATTTCCGTTGTTATTGTTCAATTGCGTTCAACCGTTAAAAATTGCACATGGCAAGGTTATACCCATTTGTGGTGGGGTTATTGGTTCCCTGTTTACAACTGTCTGCACAAGGCAGGGAAGTGCCCGCGGAAGTAATGGTAGATAAAGTGGGCTACAGCCATATCAGGGGATTCCTCGAACGTACTACAGAAGCCGTTTACAAGTTTTACAGGAACGAGATCGCTCCGCAGAATTATATTGCCGATCGTGGCTGCCTGTTCGTTTCATCCAAAGATGCCGATAAAACCGTGTTGCTGGCAGATGACCCGCAACTTTCCCTTAACCGGTTTATGCGTCCTTACCCGTTGAGTATCGAAGATGGTACGATCAGCATCCGCATGGAAGCATTCAAACACGAAAGAGGTGATCCCTGTACTTATGACAAAGGCGATCGTCATTATAGTACCGCGGGTGTGGATGTGAAGATGGCAGAACTTGATCCCGGTGTATTTTCATCACCCTACAGATTGGCAGGTAAAGACGGGAAGTTGTGGGCCGAGATCAGGATGCGTTACGGGTTGCCAATGCCGGCGCCCATCAGCCATAAAGACCACCTCGCCATCAATGACGTGAGTAAAGTGGTAGAATTCTCTTCTTTTGTGCAACTGCCCAATAAGAAAAACCTCGAATACCAGTGGGAGTTTCAATTGGAAGGCAGCAATGAGTGGAAATTGTTGGGTAAAACCATTTCAGAGTCGGTGGTGTTTTTTCCGCTGCGCGATGTACTGAAAACACCCATCAAAAACACCCAATTGATCAGGTTCAGGATGAAAGCGATCAGCAAAGAAGCAGCTGGCGAATATGTATATTATGAAACGAAGTTTACGCCCGAAGCGCCTGAATTCACCAATGCCAGTGTTGCGCTCACGCCATCTTGTTCGGGTACGCCAACAGGGATCATCAATATGGGGGAAGTAAAAGGAGTGGCCGATCAATTTGCTTACTATGTAATAAAAGGAAAGACACTCACTGAAGAAGAAAAGCCCGACCTGGTTGGACAGGAACAAAAAATAAAATGGGGCACGATTCACAATGGAGCCGCATTGAAAATTGAAGGATTGGCAACCGGCGATTATACCCTGGTGGTGCACAATGCGGGGATGAAAGTGGGCAATACTTTTATCACACAGGCTTTCAGCATTACGCAATACCCGGCACTCACCATCAAATCGAGTGAAGTAAAAGAAGCCACTTGCAGCAATACACCCGACGGACAGATACTGATGGAAACAGAAGGTGGCAATCCTTCCCGTTTCACTTACCTGATCAGTCCGGCTACCGGTAAACAACAATCATCCGGCCGCACTGTTATTTTTTCCGACCTGCTGCCGGGCATTTATGCCGTGGTGATCAAAGATGCCTGCAACCAGTTGGCCAGCCGCGATATTGAAGTGACCAGGAAAACCGCGCAGTTACAAGGACAGGTAGCCGTTAAAACAGAAGCCATCAACGAGTTTGCAAATGGTGCATTGAATGTATCGCTGGAGAATGGTTCGGGTAAGTATAGGTATTCGGTGTGGAGCAACAATGTGATGATGGCTGAAAAAGAAACCAGTTCGCCGAAATTTATCATTGACCGGCTTGCCAAAGGCACTTACCAATTAAAGGTGCAGGATCTCAATACCGGTAAATGCCCGGGATGGGATACCGTGTTTACCATGATAGCCAGGGTGATTGCTTCAGATACCGCTTCATCAATAAAAGATACCACCAATAAAAATGAACAGCAACAGTGGTCTTCGATGGTTACTACTGCGAAAGTTTCTGTTCCAGATGTAAGGCGCTCTGTGTTTGCCGGTGATGCGCAGGCAAAGCAGATCAACTCTTTTGCTGCTTATGTGAAGAATACGCCTGGCCAGAAAAGATATTATATCGTGATTGAAAAAAGCAAATACGAGATGCGCGTGTACAATGCTTTTGATAATTCATTGATCGTTACTTACCCGGTGGTGTTCGGCAGTAATGAATTAACGGAAGATAAGATGACCGAGGGCGACCGGCATACGCCCGAAGGAGAGTTCCGCATCATTGATAAAAAACCACATGATAAATGGCATAAGTTCCTGACCCTCGATTTTCCCAACGAGGCATCTCTTGAAAAATTCAATCAGCGCAAAAGCAATGCAGAGATTCCTAAAGATGCTAAGATAGGAGGGGAAATAGGCATCCATGGTACGCAGGCCACAGAAGGTACGGCTATCAACAGGATGGAGAACTGGACTTATGGATGTGTGAGCACGAAGAATGAATACGTGGATGAACTATACCAGTATATACCAGTAGGGACGAAAGTGATGATCAAAAAATAAAAGATATTATTCCAGCCTGCGGTTCAATTCATCATCGATCTTTTTGAACAGGTGATAAGGCTTATACGTTCTCCATTCGGGTAACTCCATCAGCTCAACATAGTAGTTGAGTTTTTTCTTTTTGAAATCGTGCTGTGCCGCTGCGCTCATGTTGATGGCCACGATCCAGCCGTTCTCTTCACTCACTTCATCATACCATTCCTGGTAATATTCTTTGTCGCTGCTGTGGAAGTTGAGTACGTTCTCGGCAATGAGTATGTATTTCGTAATGCCTTGTTTGAAGAGCGGATCCAACACTTCTCTTTTGAGTTCCATGATATCGTTCTCAATGGCATCGTTCCATTCGCCGATCAGTTCCAGTACCACGAAATGCAGATCGTAATCTGCATAGATCATTTTGAGGTACAATGTTCGGCTGCCGAAATCGTCCCACTGTGGATGGATATAATAGTTGTATACCGTTTGAGAGAATTCAAACTCACTGTAGGTACGCCCGTAGAAAGGAGAGCGAGGGTCTTCCTCCGATGTATAAATATGTCGCCAGTTATAGAATGGCTCTAAGTTGTGCATGGTCTTCCATTAATGAACCGCAGCATCCACCGCCTTCTTCACACTGCCGTATTTGAGCAGCAGATCTTTGGCTGTTTCATAGTCTTTGATCTGCAGCCTGTCCATCACCATTTTCACACCGCGGTCCACCAGCTTTACATTGCTCAGTTGCATGTTCACCATTTTATTGTCTTCCACGCGACCCAACTGGATCATGATGGAAGTGGAGATCATGTTCAGGACCAGCTTTTGTGCGGTACCGCTTTTCATGCGCGTACTGCCGGTAATGAATTCGGGTCCTACCACCACTTCCACCGGAAAATCGGCTTCTTCGGAAACAGGCGAGTTGGGATTACAGCTGATACTGCCCGTAATAATACCTCTTTTCCTGCATTCCTGCAAAGCCCCTATGACATAAGGTGTGGTGCCACTGGCCGCGAGACCTACCACCACGTCTTTATCATTGATAAAATGTTTTTCGAGATCGGCCCAGCCGTCTTCCAGGCTGTCTTCTGCAAACTCTACGGCCTGGGTAATGGCTTTTTCGCCACCGGCAATGAGCCCGATGACCAATCCATAAGGAACCCCGAAAGTAGGCGGACATTCACTGGCATCTACAATACCCAGCCTGCCGCTGGTGCCGGCACCGATATAAAAAAGTCTTCCACCCGCCAGCATTTTATCACTGATGACCGCTACCAGTTTTTCAATTTGTGGAATGGCTTTTTCCACCGCAAGTGGAACAGTCTGGTCTTCATGGTTGATATTCACCAGCAGATCGGCGATAGACATTTTTTCGAGGTGCCTGTAGGTAGATGCTTGCTCCGTTACCTTTATAAATTCTTTCATCCGTTTAAGTTTAATGGGGTTCATGCAGGTTATCAGCGATGGTAGGCGATGAGGCCGGCCATGGGGGCTTTCAATATGGTTCCCAGTTCCAGTTCATAGGTATCGCAGAGTTCCTTCAATACATCCCTGAAGCCGTGGGCAATGCTTCCGACAAAATGAATGGGAAGGGTCCAGCTTTCGCGGTATTTATATAAGTGAGTGAAAAAGAAATCGTTGAGTCCGTCTTCTATGATGTTTTCTACCATATAATGCCCGCGGTTCTCCGCCAGGAAAATGGCATAAGAAGCCAGGTAGCGGTTGGCCAACGGTTTTTTGTAAACGTTTTCCAGTATTTCATTGTTGCTCACCGCAAAGTGTTTTTCGAAGCGCGCTTTCAGTTCTTCATCGAATGTCTGGTAGAGATAATATTGTATCACTTTTTTACCCAGGTAAGCGCCACTTCCTTCATCTCCCAATATATAACCCAGGCCAGGGCTGTTTTTCACGATCTTCCTGCCGTTATAATAACAGGAATTGGCGCCTGTGCCCAGTATGCAGGCAATCCCTTTTTCTTTGCCACAAAGCGCCCGGGAAGCTGCCAGTAAGTCGTTCTGCACTTCAATAGCAGCCTTCGGGAAAGCCTTTTTGAGTACCGATTGCAAAATTTTTACATTGTTTATATTGGCCAGCCCGGTACCGTAAAAAAACACCTCATCTACAACCACTTGCTTCAGTTTGGGCAATAGTTCTGCTGTCAAAAGCCCGGTGATCTGGCTGGCCGAAAGGAAATAAGGACTGATACCTTGCGTGGTTATGCTTTTTTTCTTCCCCTGCTGCAATAGGCACCATTCGCATTTGGTAGCTCCACTATCGGCAATCAGTTTAATTGACATGTCGGGATATCATTTTCAATGCGAAGTAAGCATAAAAACGCACGATTATCAAACTTCTTGCATGCTTTATCGTTTTTCACGCTTAATCCGGATATTTGCGCAGCTTTTAGCTATTATAATGAGATAAGATTTATGGGAAATAAAAAATTACAGGTCTGGCTACCGTTATTGTTTGCCATGGTAATGGTGGTGGGTATGATGATAGGATATCAATTGAAGGGCAAGACCCTGGGCAACCGTTTCCTGAGTCTCAATAAGAGAAATTCTTTGCAGGAACTGGTGGAGTTGATCAAGAGCCGGTATGTGGACAAACTTTCATCCGACAGTATCAACCAGTTGGCGGCCGGACAGTTGTTGTCATTGCTCGATCCGCATTCCGTTTATATCCCTGCGATGGACCTCAAGGAAGTGAATGAAGAGTTGATGGGTAATTTCCAGGGCATAGGAGTGGAGTTCCAGTTGTTCAACGATACATTGAATGTGATGAATGTGATAGAAGGTGGCCCTGCTGCCCGCGCGCATGTACAGGTGGGTGATAAATTCATCAAGGTAAACGACAGTATTACAATAGCAGGTAAAAAATTAAGGGCAGATGATGTTCGCAAACTACTCCGCGGTGCTATGAATACCAATGTGAAGGTGCAGGTATTGAGGGGAAATGAAACTGTGTATATCACCATCACAAGGGGTACCATCATGGTGCCAACTGTAGATGCCGCTTATATGATAGAAGCCGGAACGGGTTATATCCGTATCAATAAATTTGGTGAACGCACTTACGAAGAGTTCATGCAGTCGCTGGAAAAATTACAGAAGCAAGGTATGAAACAATTGGTGCTCGATTTGCGTGGCAATGGCGGCGGCCTGTTGAAAGAAGCGATTGATATTGCCGATGAGTTCCTCAGCGGAGATAAAATGATCGTGTATACAGAAGGAAGTCACGTGCCCCGTTTCGAATATCATTGTAAGCGCGATGGCTTGTTCGAAACAGGTAAACTGATGGTGCTGATAGATGAAACTTCGGCGTCGGCCAGTGAAGTGTTGAGTGGGGCATTGCAGGACTGGGATCGTGCAACGATCGTGGGAAGAAGGTCTTTTGGTAAAGGGTTGGTGCAGCAACAATTCCAGCTCAGTGATGGCAGCGCGGTACGGCTCACTGTTGCCCGCTATTTTACGCCGTTGGGCCGTAACATACAAAAGCCTTATAACAAGGGTAAAAAAGAATATGAAGCTGAACTGATAGAACGTTTCCACGACGGTGAAGTGATCAAAGGCGATACGGCCAAACATGAAACCAAGCCTTATAAAACACCAGGCGGCAGAATTGTTTATGGAGGCGGCGGTATTACGCCCGATGTATTCGTTCCTTATGATACTACCCAGTCTGACCCTACACTCAGCAAACTTTATTTCAGGAACACACTCAGCAATTTTGTGTACCATTATTACATGGAGCACAGGAGTACATTTCAATCGTTTCAATCTGCGGAACTGATTCCAGGAAAATTCATGAACAATGAAAGCGACTGGCAATCGTTCCTCTCATTCGCACAGCGTGACAGTGTTGTATTAACTGGTATTAAGAACAAAGACAGGACCGAGATCACCAATCGTTTGCAGGCCCTCATGGCAAGGCAAATATGGAGAACACCGGGTTATTATGAAGTGCAGAACCAAACAGATGCAACGGTGCAGAAAGCGCTTCAGTTATTGAAATAATCTCTTCAAAACAAAACCATCATCGATGTACAGGTCTTCCTACTTACTGGCTGCACTGATCTGTGTATGCGTTTCCTTGCAAGCCCAATCGTATCAACCGGCTCCCGATAACCTGAATGCCAGGCAGCAGTTCCAGGATAATAAATATGGTATGTTCATCCATTGGGGACTTTCCAGCATGCTGGGCAACGGCGAATGGGTGATGAACAACCGCAACATCAAAGTAGAGGATTACAAAAGGTTACTGAGGGCTTTCAACCCGGTGGACTTCGATGCGGTGCAATGGGTACGTACTGCGAAGAATGCAGGGATGAAATACATTGTATTCATCACACGGCACCACGATGGATTTTCGAATTGGGATACAAAGTATTCCGACTGGAAGATCACCAATACGCCTTATGGTAAAGATGTGTTGAAACAGCTGGCAGCAGAATGCAAGAAGCAAGGCATTAAACTGGGATTGTATTATTCTTTGCTCGACTGGTATCGCAACGATTATCCTTATGAAACAGGAAGAACCGGGAAAGGAACGGGCCGTACTGTGAAGAGCGATTACGCTTCCTACCTGCAGTTCATGAAAAATCAACTCACTGAATTGCTCACCAATTATGGAGAGATCATGTCGATCTGGTTTGATGGACATTGGGACCAGACCGCGCCCGAAGGATCGAATGACAGGAGTTCGCGGATAGACTGGAAGTATAATGAGATATATGGACTCATTCATAAGTTGCAACCGCAATGCATGATAGGGAACAACCACCATCTTTCGCCGTTGGACGGAGAAGATTTCCAGATGTTTGAAAGAGACCTGCCCGGAGAGAACAAATCAGGCCTGAGCTTTCAGAAAGCTTCTGCACAACTGCCGTTGGAAACCTGTGAAACCCTCAATGGCGCCTGGGGTTATAATATCACCGACAGAAACTACAAAACAGTAGCGCAGGTGATTCAACTATTGGTAGGCGCTGCGGGACGCAATGCTAATTTGTTATTGAATATAGGGCCCATGCCCAATGGACTCATCCAGTCTGAATTCACCGACACGCTGGCCCTTGCCGGTCAATGGTTGAAACAATACGGCGCAAGCGTTTATGGTACCAGGAATGGACCGGTGGCTCCGCAGGCCTGGGGTGTGAGTACACAGAAAGGCAAATTCGTTTACCTGCATCTTTTCAAAAGACCCGGGAACAATAAAATAGAGATCAACGGATGGCAACAGCGAATCAAAAATGCATCCTTGTTTACAGGTAAAGGCGCTCTGAAAGTGGAGCAGCAATCGGGTCAGTTGATCATACCAACAGATGTGATTGATGTAACAGGTCCCGATACCATTATCCGCCTTGAACTGGAATAGTATATCCTTCTTGTTCACCCTTTACCATTTTGTACACCCGGAATACCAGGAAGGCACAAATTACAATCACCAGTGATACTACATAGCCCAGCATATTGTAATGCTGCAATGGGCTGTGCTTGGTGGGTTGTGTAACGATCAGCCCCGCACAGATGGCGGCAAATCCGCCAGCCATTTGTTGAAGGGATGAATTGATACTCATGAATGCGCCACGGTCTTTCATTTGCGGAACGCTGGTAGTAAGTGTGGTGGCCGGGATCATACGGCTCATGATACCCATGAACATGATCATGTTGATGAGGATAACCTGCCATAAAGGGATCGACGTAATATTCGTATAGATCAGCACCATGATAATGGCCACGGTAGAACCGAAAACAAAAAGATTGTATTTGTCGATCTTATCGGCAAAGCCTGCTGCCAGTATACCGGAAATGCCGGCGCTGAAAGCATAACTGGATACGACCAGTCCGAAACGGGCAGGGATGATATCGAGTGATTTCATCAATATATCCCCCAAAGGAGATAGTACCATGAAGTCCAGTATAACGGTAAACTGCAGCAGCGCCAGCATGGCGATGATGAATTTCTGGTAGCCAGAAAAGGGGTTTAGTGCGGTTTGCTTGGGTTCCATGGACGGAAATTAAGTTGAATGTCCGTCATGACAACAAAGAATCCGGTAAAATTATTTGTGCGGCAAAGCGGCTCTTTTAAAGGAGTATTTTTTTGATGTGCCAGTCCATCGAATGCGGACCGGGCCCTTTTACCAGGTAAAAGATCATCAGTACGAGCACCAGTATGGATAATACCGGCTGGGTATCAATGCCCATGATGCCATGCGCCGCATGTACAAAGAAAACAGCACCGATGAGTACGGGTAATTGTACAATGATGGCGAAGCGGGTAAAGAGTCCCAGTAAGATCATCACACCTCCAAAAAAGTGCGACCAGGTAACATATCCCGCGATCCAGTGCGACTGATCGGCAAACCGGCTGGTGCCTATCAGGACTTCCAGTTCAGGTGAATGACTGATAAAACTGAGTCCTTTGAACCAAAGTAAGATACCCAATATGCATCTTAAGAGGAGGAGCGCGAAAACCATCCGGCTGTCGCGCGGGGTGTCGAGGCGGTGTAAGAGGTTCATGTTACAGCTTTTTAGCATTGGCAAAAACCACTTGTTAAGTTACTGCGGAATGGCCGTAAATGCAAGGATCAATTGTTAAATCTTGGTTCCTCAATTACTTAACTTTGCCGCCTCTTTTAGCGTTTACGATTATAATTCAGATACATGCGACTGAAATTCATTTGGATAGGGATCATATTTGCCATTTTATGGTCGTCGGCTTCGGCTGCCACCAAATTCGGACTGCAATCGGCCCAGCCTTTTGTGATTGCCGTTTCGCGTTTTTTTCTGGCCAGCTTCCTGATGCTGGGCGTGTCGCATGGCGTTTTCCGTAAAAGATTGCCGGTTGGAAAAGAATGGAAACAATTGATCATTTATGGGTTGCTGAACATCAGCATTTACCTGGGTTTATATGTGTTGGCCATGCAAAAAATTGCGGCTGGTATCGGCAGCCTGGGAACAGCTACCAACCCGGTGATGATCAGTTTTATCTCGACGCTTTTTTTAGGGCAAAAAATGACCGTGAAAAATATTGTCAGCCTGCTGCTCTGCATGGCCGGTGTTTTTGTAGCGGCTTATCCGTTGCTGGAAAACAGTTATGCCAGCACCGACGGCATATTGATATTGCTGGCCAGCATGCTGAGTTATTCTGTAGGCGCTATCTATTATGCACGGCAAAAATGGAACGACCTGAATACGCTCACCATCAATGGATGGCAAACGCTGTTGGGCGGTATCTTTTTATTGCCGGTATTGTTGTTCACTTATCGCCATGAACAAAACAACTGGGATTACCGGTTGATCGGCTCTGTTGTGTGGCTGGCATTGCCGGTATCCATCGGCGCGGTACAATGCTGGTTGTGGTTGCTAACGGTGAACCCGCTGAAAGCATCGTACTGGTTATTCCTTTGTCCTGTATTCGGGTTCATCATTGCCAGCATTACCCTGCATGAGCCGCTGGGTATTTACACGTTGATGGGTGTGATGATGGTGGTGGCGGGCCTTTACATCATACAACAACAACGTACGGTAAAAAAATCCTGATGCTTTTACCTGAATAACATTAACTTAATCGACTGTTCACGCCTGCTTTACATTCAGGAAGGTTCTTTGTAAAACCTTTCGCAATGAAAGCATTCTTCAGCGCCTGCTGCATGTTCTTAGCTCTGGGACTGGCAGCGCAAAACACGCCAGCTGCACACAATGTATTCATCATTACTACCGATGGATTCAGGTGGCAGGAAGTCTTCAACGGCGCTGACGCCACACTGATCTCCGACCCCGAACTGGTAAAAGATACCAGCTTACTGAAAACAGCATTCTGGGATGCCGATATGGAAATACGCCGCAGGAAATTGCTGCCGTTTTTCTGGAATGTGATTGCGCAAAACGGACAATTATTAGGCAACCGAGCTTATGATAACCGCGTGAATGTAGCCAACCTGTATAAGATATCTTATCCCGGATACAATGAAATACTTTCGGGCTTTGCCGATTACCGGTTCATCCCCAATTTAACCGTTCGAAACAGGAACCAAAATATACTGGGATACTTGAACAAACAATCTGCTTATGCCGGCAGGATCGCCGCTTTCAGCTCATGGAATGTGATGCCTTATATATTGGACGAAAAGCACAATGATTTTCCCGTGAACAGCGGGTATGAAATGCTGGATGAAACAACAGATACTTTGCACATACTCATCAACCAGGTACAGCGAAATATTGCCGGTCAATCGAATACGCGGCACGATATGCTTACTTATGAGAGCGCAAAATCTTACATAGAAGAAAAACATCCCAGGGTGCTTTTCCTTGGATTCGGGGAAACAGACGAGTTCGCGCACAAGGGACAGTATGATACTTACTTACAGAAAGCACACCAGGTAGATATGCTGATTGCCGATCTCTGGTATTATGTGCAAACAGATCCTTTTTACAGGAATAATACCACGTTCATCATCACCACCGATCATGGCAGGGGAAGAGGTGCTTCCTGGAAGGGACATGGATTCTGGGTAAAAGGGTCGGGCGAAACCTGGATAGCCATGCTGGGAGCAGGCATTGCACCTTTAGGTGAAATGAAAGAAAAGCAGCAACACCACCAAAAGCAGGTTGCTGCCACTGTATCTCATTTGCTGGGTGAAACATTCATTGCCACACACAATGTAGCAGGTCCGATTGCATTACCTAAAAACCAGCCGCAGCAAACAACCGGTAATGAGGTGGTGGTTAGCAATCACACCACTGCTATTGCAACCGCAGATGCCAACAAATAATATCCTCACTCGCCTGCATAAGCTTTCTCCAGCAGGGCGATGTTGATCTTGGTCATTGTAAGCATGGCCTGCATAACACGGTTGGCTTTTTTGGCGTCTATGCCCCGCATGAATTCACTCAGTATGGGCGGTACGATCTGCCAGGAAAGGCCGAACTTGTCCTGCAACCATCCACAGGCTTGGTGCTTGCCTCCATCGGCAGCTAATTTTTCCCAGTAATAGTCTATCTCTTCCTGCGTATCGCAATTCACCACAAAAGAAACAGCAGGTGTGAAAGAAAATTCCGGTCCGCCATTCAGTGCAAGAAATTGCTGGCCATTGAGTTGAAAACCGGCTACCATTACCGATCCTTTAGGACCGGGCCCTGCTTCTCCATAATAGGAAACCTGACCTACTTGCGCATCCTTGAAAACAGAAACATAAAAGTGCATGGCTTCCTCGGCGCGGCCATTGAACCATAAAAAGGGCGTGATCTTTTGCATAGGAGTATTTTAATTGAATGATTGATATGCAAGACAAACCTACTCAACAAGCCAGATAATCTAAGGGTGCAAAAACGACATTTTTAAGGGCCGGATACGACCGGCGCTGTCCAAAACCGTTCTCCCCGTTTGTTATAAATAGGAAGCCGTTTTCTTAACCCTAAAAATCTTTATTATGAGAAGGCACAGCGTGTTTAACTTTATTACACCCAATGGTTATTTTACAGATGTGGGTGAAAGCATCAGCGTTCTGATCTACCAGTTTAAAAATGATTTTTTCACAGTTCAATCGAAATTACTATGGAAGAGTATTTGATATTAATGCGCCTCGACCTGCTAACCAAGGAGGCGCAACCATCGCCCGAACAATTGCAGGTGTACATGCAGTGGTACCAGGATTGGGTAGGCAGTATTGCTGCCCGTAACCAATTTGTTGGCGGTAAAGGATTGTCTACCGAAGGCAGGGTACTGAAACCCGGACAACTCATGACCGACGGACCCTTTGTAGAGATCAAAGAGTCGCTGGCCGGCTTCATCACCATCAAGGCAAAAGATTTTGATGATGCAGTGGCCATTGCCAAAGAATGCCCCATATTAAAGGGTGATGGCAATAGTGTAGAAGTACGCAAAGTGGTATCGGTGCGCACATGAACAAAGATGGACTGATACCGCATTTATTCCGGACAGAATACAGGAAGATCGTCTCGGTGCTTTGTAAGTATTTTGGGTTGAGCCAGGTGGCATTGGCCGAGGATATTGCCAGCGATACTTTTCTTACCGCAACACAAAGCTGGGGTGTGGAAGGGGTGCCCGCTAATCCCGTTGCATGGCTTTACCAGGTAGCAAAGAATAAAGCAAAGAATGCCATGCACCGGAAGGAGATTTTTGAAAATAAAGTTGTTCCGCAGATAAAGAATGTTAACCCGGAATGGCAGGAAGCCGATATAGACCTCTCGCCCCGTAACATCATCGACAGCCAGTTGCAGATGATGTTTGCGGTTTGTCATCCTGCACTTCCGCCCGAAGCACAGATCGGTCTGTCATTGCGTATTCTGTCCGGTTTTGGTATTGAAGAGATCGCCCGCGCTTTTCTTACGAATAAAGAAACCGTCAACAAGCGATTGTACCGGGCAAAGGAAAAATTGCGAGAAGCACATATTGCTGTTGAATTACCTTCTGCCGGCGAAATGGAAGAGCGCTTATCGGCGGTGTTGAAAACCATTTACCTGCTGTTCAACGAAGGATATTATGCTGCGGGAGGAGACCATACACTACGTAAAGACCTCTGCCTGGAAGCGATACGGCTCTGTACAATGCTGATTGAAAACAACAGCACGAATAAACCTGCGGTCAACGCCCTCATGTCGCTCATGTGTTTCCACGCTTCCCGGTTTGATGCACGTATTGATAAGGATGGCGAACTGGTATTGTATGCCGATCAGGATGCCAGCCTTTGGAATACCGACCTGATCAGCAAAGGAGGTTATTTCCTGCAATGTGCTTCGGGTGAAAATGAACTGTCTGCCTATCATCTCGAGGCAGCCATCGCTTACTGGCATACGCAGCAAGACGACTCGGAAGAAAAATGGAATAAGGTCCTGCAGTTGTACAACCGCTTGTTGCAATTAGCTTATTCGCCGGTTGCTGCACTGAACAGGACCTATGCCTTTTCAAAAGTATACGGGAAGCCGGCTGCTATACAGGAGGCAGAAAAACTGAACCTCACCGGTGATCGCTTCTATTACCTGTTATTGGGGGAGTTGTACCTGCACATCGATAATGAAAAAGCGAAGCAGCATTTTCAGCGTGCTTCGTCGTTGGCAAAGACCACTGCTGAAAAACAATCCATCCAAAAGAAAGCAGACGCCATTTAGTTTAGTGCCACCGACCAGGCTATTATGTTCCTGGATCTCTATATAGTTTATGGATGCTTTAGATACGAATAACGAGTCGGTTGACCGGATTGGGATAGCCCGACCTTAAAAAATCCTTTAAAACAAAACTTTTTAAAAATTTTATGAAGTTTTACCTACTTTTAAAATTCCAAACATTAATGATAAAATAATTTACAATGTTTGGCTGCTTGCATGACTACGAAAAAAAGCCGCTACCGAAGACAAATTATCAAGGAGCTTTTCTTTTCGCGCCTGCTTTCGGGAACCGAGCTGAGCGCCAAAATTGACAAAAGCATCCCCCTTACCAATAAGCTGCTGGGCGAATTGGTGAGCGAAGGTGTAGTAGTGGAAGATCATTTGGGTGTTTCTTCCGGAGGAAGAAGGCCCATTGTCTATTCCATTACTTCCGACGCATTATATGTAGTATCTGTGGCGATGGACCAGTTGCTTACCAAGATCGCCATCATGGATATGTCGCACCGGTTTGTAACACAGGTAGACAAAATCTCTCTTCCGCTGGCCAATAATGAACAGGCGCTTTCCAGGCTTTCCGAAGAAATACAAAAAGTTATTCAGGCATCGGGCATTGCGCCATCCAAGATTGCGGGTATTGGCATTGCCATGCCTGGTTTTGTTGATGCCCAAAAAGGGATCAACCACACTTTTTTAAAGAGCCAGGAAAAAACTGTCACAGAAACAATTGCAGAAGTAACCGGTTGCAAGGTATTCATCGATAACGATTCCAGTCTGATTGCATTGGCCGAACAGCGTTTCGGAGCCCATAAGTACCACGATAATACACTGGTCATAAACCTGGGTTGGGGAGTAGGATTGGGTATGATATTGAACGGACGATTGTTCAGGGGTGATAATGGGTTCGCGGGTGAATTCAGCCATATTCCGCTTTTCACCAATAACAAGCTTTGTGAATGTGGTAAGACGGGATGTCTTGAAACCGAGACCTCGTTGTTGGTCATACTAGAGAAAGCCATCAAAGGTTTGGAAGAAGGAAGGGTATCGATGCTGGAAAATCTTTCTGTGGATAATCCCGAAACAGGTTTTGAAGCGATCATCAAAGCGGCGAATAAAGGCGATGCTTTTGCTACGGAGTTGCTTTCAGATGTGGGTTACTCTATAGGAAGGGGTGTGGCGGTACTGATCCATATACTCAACCCGAAGATGGTCATCATCAGCGGAAGAGGAGCGAACGCCGGTAAAGTATGGGAAGCGCCGATCCAACAGGCGCTGAATGTGCATTGTATACCCCGCTTAGCGCAAAATGTAAAATTATCGATATCTGCCATGGGCGCCAATGCAGAGCTGATGGGCGCCGCATCGCTGGTGATGGACAATTACGAGGTCTATAATTAACAATCTTTCATTTCCCAGGCCAATATGTATCAACTAAAATTCAAAAACAACCAAAACATGAAAACGCGAATGCAAGTGCTGCTCGCTTTACTTTGTTTGCTTCTTTGCAACACGGTATTGCTGGCGCAAGAAAAACGTACAGTTGCCGGTGTGGTAAAAGACCCCGGGGGCGCAGCTTTGGCGAGTGCCACTATACGTGAAGTGGGCACCAGTAACAAGACTACTTCGGATGCCAATGGCGCTTTTTCACTGAAAGTGAAACCAGGCGCTACAATTATTATCAGCTACATTGGGTATGAGGATTTCTCCGTCAAAACCGGCAGCAGCAGCAATTACACAGTAACCTTACAAGAGTCGGTTGGTACTGTACAGGATGTGGTAGTAACCTCTTTGGGTATTCAGAAACAGCAAAGATCACTCGGCTATGCAACTACTACCATTAAGTCGGATGAGTTGACCAAAACGGCTCCCACCAACTTCGCCGCTGCTATTTATGGTAAAGCGCCTGGTGTAAGGATCGCTGCTTCTCCCGGAGGTTCTATGGGTGGGGTAGCTATCCAGATCCGTGGCATCAATTCACTTTTCGGCAGAACGCAACCCCTGATTGTCATGGATGGTGTTCCTATCCATGACGGAGACTTCAACAATGGAAATTATTGGGGCGATCAAAGATTGAGGGGTAATGGACTGGTTGATCTGAACCCGGAAGACATTGAGAATCTTACCATCTTAAAAGGTGCTTCTGCCGCTGCCCTCTATGGTTCTGAAGCAACCAATGGTGTGGTGGTGATCACTACAAAATCCGGAAAAGGTAAAAAAGGTTTTTCTGTTGACTTCAGTACTACTTACTTCCAGGACAGGGTTGCTTATCTCCCCCGTCTTCAAAAAGTACGTGGTGCGGGAAGCCCTGTGCAATACGATGTATACGGCGAAGACGCCAATGGATTTAATAAAAATACTTATACCATCAACGGACAAAGCTACAGGGCCCTGATATCGGGATCATTGAATTTCGGCCCTTTATTCGACGGACAGCCCATTGCTAGTTGGGATGGTGTAGTGAGACCTTATTCTCCTATCAAGAACGGATGGGCTAACTTGTTTCAGCATGCTAATAACAGCGCTACCAATGTGGCGTTCACCTCAACAGGCGATAATGGTTCAACCCGTTTCTCTGTTACACAAGACCATTATGAAGGTGTAAGTTTGAATTCAGCCAACGATAAATATATTTTCAACCTGAACAGCAATTATAAGTTCGGCAAAAATTTCAGGATCAACCTGATCGCGAATGATATTTATTCAAGGGTGAATAACAGGCCGTATCTGACCGACAGGCTCATCAATAATTTTGGTGGTATGATGCCTGCATTTGACGACGGACTTTGGTATCGCAACAGATTTCAAACCAGCTTAGGATACAAATATGTTACTGGTACCAATCCAAGCCTTACCCCCAGTGAAAATCTCACAATACCCAACCGCAGGGGAGATATTCTGGAATATATGTGGAATGTGATGAAAAAACAGACCCGCGAATCCAATAACCGGTTGATTGCAAGCGCTACTGCTTACTATGACATTACCAAGGATTTACAATTGAGGGGTAAAATAGCGACCGATTGGACTTCCAACGTGTCTGAAAACAAGGAATATTCAACGGTGCCTGTTTCTTTGGGCGGATTTTCCGGTTACTACGGTATTGGCAACACCAATTATTCCATTTTCTACGGAGACCTGTTGTTGACTTATACTAAAAAGGTTAATAAGGATCTCGAATTAAAAGCAATGGCTGGATACACTGCCGATAAAGAAACCAGCTATATTACCAGTATAGGTACCAAAGGCGGTCTGACTACTGAAAACCGTTTTGACCTTACTTCTTCCGCACAAACACCTTATTCCAGCAGTGGAACGAAAGCTTATTTAACCAAAGATGCTTTCATAGGAACCGTGAATGCCAATTATAAGGGTTACCTGTTTGTAGAGGGAACCCTGAGAAGAGACCGTACTTCTACCATGAACCCCAACAACAATGCATTTGTTTATCCTTCAGCAAATGCTGCATTGGTGTTGTCAGATATATTTAGATTACCTCAAATTGTGCGTTACGCAAAACTGAGAACATCATGGGGTATCGTGGGTAACTATCCCACACAATACGCCGCTAACGTTGCATACAATCTTTCTAATTTAGGCGACCAGGGTTCAGGTAGCGCTACATTAGCTACCACTACTTCAACCGGTACTTACGGAAATGATAATATACGCCCGGAAAAAAAGCATGAACTGGAGTTCGGTTTGGAAACAAGGTTGTTGAATGACAGGTTGAATTTTGATGTGTCGTATTACAGCGCCAAAGTGATGGACATGATTGTGCCTTTACAAATTGCACAAACAACCGGCGCCAGCAATATCCTGACAAATATCGGTACGTTGCAAAATACAGGGATTGAAGTGAATATCAATGGAACTCCTATCAGAGGCAGGAATTTCGAGTGGGAAGCCGGGGCGAACTTCAGCTTCAATAATAACAAGATCACCAAGCTGACAAACGGTTCTTCAGAATTCACACACAGGGATTTCGATGGAAATGCAGCAGTGCTAAAATCGGTGATAGGCAGGCCCATCGGTGATTTCTATGCACACCCGATTTTGACAGATGGAAAAGGCAATAATATCATTGCTGACCTGGGTAATGGCGAGTTCAATTACCAGATAGATGGTTCTAAACTGGTAAGATATGGTAATACACAGGTGAAATCAATTGGTGGTTTCTATAACAATTTCAAATATAAAAATTTCACACTCAGTGTGTTCACTGATTTCAGAATAGGCGGTGATGTAATGCCTACCGGTCTTTTCTGGATGACAAGCCGTGGTCTCACCGAGCAGAGCCTGCATGCAATGGATGCCGCTCACGGTGGTGTTGCTTATTATAAAGATGCACAGGGAAGGGGAATAGCAACTTCTGCTGCTACCGGTCCTAATGGAGAAAAAGTATACCACGATGGTATGAAGTTGGGTGGTGTATTCCCTGATGGAACACCCAACAATTACGTTACTTCTCAGTTCTACTATTATTGGGATACTTATAACTGGGGTGGTCCTCAATACAGCAACTCACAGTATTTCCAGTATATCGTAACCAATACTTATTGGAAAGTGCGTGAAATCTCGCTTACTTATAATTTGCCACACGCTATTGCATCTAAAATAAAAGCTACCAAACTGCAATTATCTGTATTCGGACGTAACCTGTTCTATTTGTATAGAACCATTAAAGACATGGATGCAGAACAGCTGACTTCGGGATTGAGCTGGGATTCCAACGTGAGCAATGCTGGAAACCAACCTTCTACCCGTTCGTTCGGTGTTACTTTAAGAGCAAGCTTTTAATCCGTCATCCTTAAAAGTAAATTATCATGAAAAAAATATTTTCCATAAGCCTACTGGCGATACTTGGTATCACATCCTGTACCAAGAAACAGTTTGAGGATTCGTACTCCGATCCTTCAAAGCTTTCCTCTACAACGGTCGACAGACAATTTGCCGGCATGTTGTCTTCCAATCTTAATTATGTAATGTATCGTTACTACGCGTATTTTGCCGTTTACCAGAATACAATGATGCCCTGGAGCCAAACGGCTGCCACCCTCAATAGTAATGGCAGGTATATACCAGGTGCAGCTGCTACCAGCGATGTATGGAGCACTTACTATAAGCTGCTGGCACAATACAAGGAAATGTTGCGCTTATATAATGCAGCTAGCAAAACAGACCAGCAAACCAACCGCATGTATTATATCGCGGCTACCACCTACTTCTATGATTTCACCCAGAAAATGGTGGATATATGGGGCGATATTCCCTGGAGCGGTGCTGGTTTGTTAAGCGCCAACGGTGGTAACTACCAGGCTTCTGCAGCCAAGTATGATGATGCCGCTACCATCTATACCAAAATGCTGGACGATTTGAAAGGCTTCGCAGATGAACTGAACACCATCTCAGTAAGTTCGGGTATTGCTGCTGCCATGAAAACGCAGGATTTTGTAAATCATGGCGATGTGGTAAAATGGAAGAAATACTGTAACTCACTTCGCATCAGAATGTTGAGCAGGGTAAATGGCGTAGCCGCATTCCAATCACGGGTGAACAGCGAAATGGCAAGCATCCTGGGCAATGCAACCAATTATCCCATTGTAACTACGAACTCAGATAATATCATGGTAAAAGTAGTGAATAACACTACCGGCATCAATAACGGCACCAATACCGGGTCTTCCTCTGATTTTTACCGTGGATTGATCGGATGGCAGTTTGCAGACAGGGCTGGTAAAGTAATGATCGACACCATGAACAACAATACCGATCCAAGATTGAGGGCCATGTTTGAACCAGGTGACAGCGCGCAGGGTGTATATATGGGTCTGGATCCTTCATTAACAAGCACCGATCAGAATACCATTTTAAATAAAAGCCTCATAGCAACGTATAACCGTTCTACCTTATCACAGAATATCTTTCTTCCAGGCACCCTGATCAATGCGGCAGAAATTGATTTTCTGATAGCAGAATATTACCTGAATGCTAATAATGATGCTAGCGCAAGGACTGCTTATGAAGCGGGAATCACCCAATCTGTGAACTACTATTATTGGTTAAGAACACTGAGTGGCAGTAGTATATCTGGCGCTTTAACGCCCCTGGGATCGAATGAGATTAGTAACTATCTTTCCAGCCCAGGTGTTCTTTGGACAAACGCTACCACTTCACAACAAAAATTAAACAAGATCGCTGTTCAGAAGTGGATTAACTTCAGTGTTTTACAGCCGATGGAATGTTGGTCAGAGTTGAGAAGGCTGAAGCTCCCTGCATTGACTTTTGTACCTGATGCCGGTATTCAAAAATTACCGCCCACCAGGTGGTTGTATCCGACAGATGAACAAACGTACAATGCAGCCAACTATCAGGCTGTTCAGGCAAAAGATAACCTGAGTACCAAGATTTTCTGGGACGTTAGGTAATCGTCGTACATATTTCCTTTCATACTGTAGCAGTGCATGCCCTTACCCCCAGGGCAATGGCTGCTACAGCTTTTTTTAAAACACTTGTTATGCATTCATTACGATCCTTATTGCCAGCAATTGCCAGCCTTTTTGCCGTTCATGCAACGATGGTTACGGCACACGCGCAAGGCAACATACATCCACAATCAACCCAATACGAATGGCCTACAGACAAACTGGTAAAGGAAAAATTGGAGCATTGGCAGGATCAAAAATTTGGTATGATCATCCACTGGGGATTGTACGCAGTGCCCGGTATCATTGAATCCTGGGCTTTGTGCTCGGAAGACTGGATCAACCGTGATAGCACCAGGAGTTATGATGATTTTAAAAAATGGTATTGGGGATTGCAAAAAGATTTTAACCCGGTGCATTTCGATCCGGATGCATGGGCCCGTGCAGGAAAGGAGGCAGGCATGCGTTACCTGGTATTTACTACCAAACACCACGACGGCTTTGCCATGTTCGATACCAAACAATCTGATTTCAGTATTGCGAAAGGTCCATTTGCCGGCAACCCGAAAGCCGATGTAGCGAAATATGTGTTTGATGCATTCCGTAAACAGGGGTTCATGATCGGCGCTTATTTTTCCAAGCCCGACTGGCACTCGGAATACTACTGGTGGCCTAAATATGCCACGCCCAACCGCAACAACAACTACGATATCAAAAAGAACCCCTGGCGCTGGAATCAATTCAAACAATACACTTATAACCAGATCGGGGAGTTGATGCACCATTATGGAAGTATCGACATACTCTGGCTGGATGGCGGCTGGGTGAGGCCGCGGGAAACAGTAAATGAAGAAGTGCTTTCATGGGGGGCTCCCATACCGGACTGGAGCCAGGACATAGATATACCACACATTGCAGCCATGGCAAGGCAAGCACAGCCAGGATTGCTGGTAGTGGATCGTACCGTACACGGCCCTTATGAGAATTACCAAACTCCCGAGCAGCGCATTCCGGCAAAACAACTCGATCATCCCTGGGAAAGTTGCATGACGCTGGCCAATAACTGGGGCTATGTTCCCAATGACCGTTTCAAATCCGCTGCACAGGTGATCCATTCACTCATTGAAGTAGTGGCAAAAGGTGGTAACCTGTTGCTGGGCATCGGTCCCAAACCCGATGGCACATTACCGGCAATGGCCGTAGAACGGTTGACTGAAATTGGGCAATGAATGCGCGTGAATGGTGAAGCCATTTACAATACGCGGATCACGCCCAACTATAATGATGGCGCTGTTTATTTTACCCAAAACAATACCACCAACACCAGGTATGCACTGGTTTGCCTGAAAGAAAATGAATCATTACCAACTGCTGTTACATGGCATGGCAATGCACCTGCAAAAGGGGCTACAATCAAATTGCTGCAAACAGGAGAGAAGGCGGAATGGTCGCAGCAAGGCGATCAAACAACGATCAAAATACCCGCTTCAGTGAAAAAAACGGGTGAAAAATCCCCGGCATTGGTGTTTGCCTTCACGCCTTTGAAAAACCAGTAATAAAAGGCAGGATGCTACATGATAGTCCAGGCATAAAAATAGTTAAATTACTGTCCATTTAACATTTAATGCCTGCCATGAAAAAAGCATTTTCATTCGTTATCATCTTACAAGTATTGTTCTCTCTGTCGCTAACTGCGCAAGTGCGCCTGGAAAACCTGCGTACGGAGAATGCAGATAATCCAATTGGATTGGATATTACACATCCCCGGTTTAGCTGGCAACTTGTTTCAGATCAACGGAACAGCAAACAGACTGCCTATGAAATAAGAATGGGCGACAACCCACATGAAATGGCGAAAAATAAAGGCACTGGAAAAGTAGTTTCAGACCAATCCCTTTATGTGCCTTATCATGGAGAAGCGTTGAAAGCTGGTAAGCGTTATTATTGGCAGGTTCGTGTGTGGGACAACGCGGGCAATGTTTCTGCCTGGAGTGCACCGGCTTTTTTTCAAATAGGTTTGCTGACGCCTTCAGATTGGAAAGCCGCATGGATCGTGCCTGGATTTGAAGAAGACAGCCTGCGCGCTTCGCCGCTTTTCAGGAAAGCATTCAACAGTGCTAAAAAAATAAAATCGGCCACAGCATATATTACAGCGCATGGCTTGTACGAAGCGCAGATCAATGGCAAGCGGGTAGGGGATGCTTACCTCACACCGGGCTGGACCAGCTATAACAAACGCCTGCAATACCAGGCTTATGATGTAACCCATCTCTTACAGGAAGGTGATAATGCCATTGGTGTTACGCTGGGCAATGGTTGGTACAGGAGTTATATTGCCTGGAGTGGCAACCACGATTCTTATGGTAAAGACATTGCGCTGCTTTTTCAGTTGGATATTACGTACACGGATGGCACTACCAAGAGCATTGTATCGGATGAAAGCTGGAAATCTTCTACAGGTGCCATCCGCTATTCGGAAATTTATCATGGCGAAACCATCGACGCCAGGCTGGCAAAAAAAGGCTGGGCAACACCTGGGTATCACGATAATGATTGGAGCGGTGTAAAGCGTGCAGATTTTTCCAAATCGGTGCTGGTAGCAACATACAATGAGCCGGTAAAAAAACACGAAACATTCCAGCCGGTTAAAATATTTAAAACACCCAAGGGCGAGCAGGTGATTGACTTCGGACAAAACCTGGTAGGCTGGGTGGTGCTCAAAGCCAAAGGAAAAGCAGGAACGCGCATCAACATATCCCATGCAGAAGTATTGGATAAAGATGGCAATTTTTATACCGAGAACCTGCGCATCGCCAAAGCACAGGATAACTATATTCTAAATGGCGAAGGCGAAGAAACTTTTGAGCCGCATTTTACCTGGCATGGCTTTCGGTTCATTAAAATAGAAGGCTATCCCGGTGAGTTAAAACCCGAAGACATCACTGCCGTTACCCTGTATTCCGATATGAGACCCACGGGCAGTTTTACTTCTTCCAATGCCATGATCAACCAGTTGCAGCATAATATTGAATGGGGATTGAGGGGTAATTTCCTGGATGTACCTACCGATTGTCCGCAAAGAGATGAACGGTTGGGATGGACCGGTGATGCACAAGTGTTTTCACGTACCGCTACTTTCTTAAGAGATGCACATAATTTCTTTGCCAAGTGGCTGAAGGATGTATCGGCCGATCAATTGCCTGACGGAAGGATTCCGCATGTGATTCCCAATGTGCTGGGCCCCTCTGCAGGCGGCAGTACAGGCTGGGCAGATGTTTCAACGATCGTTCCATGGAACATGTACCTGGCTTATGGTGACAAAAGAATATTGGAAGATCAGTATGCCAGTATGAAGGCCTGGGTTGATTATATGAAGGGCCAAAGCGTTAATGATTTGTGGAACAAAGGCTTTCATTTTGGCGACTGGCTATTCTACAGTCTCGGTGATGACCCCGACGGTAATTCTGCTATTACCAATAAGTACCTTATTGCACAGTGTTTTTATGCGCACTCTACGCAATTACTCATTAATACCGCCAAAGTATTGGGTAAAACAGACGATGCAACAACCTATACGGAACTTTTAAAAAGGATCAAAGATGCATTTGTAAAAGAATATCTTACACCCAACGGTGCTACCATGTCCAACACACAAACATCTTATGTGCTGGCATTGCAATTCGATATGTTGCCGGAGACTTTGCGCCAGCAGGCGGCAGACAGGCTGGTAGAGAATATCAAGCGATACAGGAATCACCTCACCACCGGTTTCCTGGGCACACCTTATCTCTGCCAGGTACTCAGTCGTTTTGGCCATACAGATATAGCTTATACTTTGTTGTTACAGGATACCTATCCTTCCTGGTTGTATCCTGTAAAAATGGGTGCTACCACTATATGGGAACGCTGGGATGGTATTAAAACCAACGGCACATTTCAAACAGCCGGCATGAACTCTTTTAACCACTATGCATACGGTTCTATTGGCGATTGGTTATACCGGGTGATGGTGGGTATGGATACAGAAGAAGACGGAAGTGCGTATAAAAACATCCGCATACAACCGCATATCGGCGGAGGCTTTACCCAGGCAGCTGCCAGTTATCAAACCTTATACGGAAAACTGGCTTCGGGTTGGAAAATACAGAATCATCAATTGATCATGGATGTAGAGATACCGGCAAATACAACAGCTACTATTTATGTTCCTGCCACCGGTGCAGAAAAAGTAATGGAAAGCGGCAAGGCTTTGTCAGCATTGAAAGATATCGAAGTAGTGGGCACAGAAAAAGAACAGGTAATATTGAAAGCAGGTTCCGGTAAATACCAGTTCAGCATGCCTTGGAAATAGATCAGGTGATTATTAAAATAGAAACGACATGGCTTTATATAAAAGATGGTGGTCATTTACGCTGGTTGTTTTTTTTATTGGCTTCAGCTACCGGGTCCATGCCCAAAAACTAATTGTATCTTCTTATCACAATAAAGAATGGTCGCAGGATTACCAGCCGTTTCGTATTGCAGGGAACCTGTACTATGTGGGTACTTATGATCTCGCGGCCTATCTTATTACCACGCCGCAAGGGCATATCCTTATCAATACAGGATTGGATGATTCCTATCCATTGATCCGTGCCCATGTTAAGACGCTCGGCTATCGGTTCAGAGATATTAAAATACTACTGGCTACGCATGCACACTTCGATCATGTAGGCGCAATGGCAGCCATCAAAAAACAAATAGGTGCACAAATGATGATCAATGCAAGAGACGCTGAGGTATTGGCAGATGGCGGTAATTCTGATTATGTATTGGGTGGAAAAGGCAGCACTTTTTTACCGGTAAAAGCAGACCGGCTGCTGTATGACCATGATACCATCAGGCTGGGAGATATGAAAATAGAAATGCTGCATCATCCCGGTCATACTAAAGGTGCTAATAGTTTCCTGTTTGATGTAAAAGACGCGCAGCGAACCTACCGGGTACTGATCGCCAACATGCCTTCGGTACTCGACGAGACCAGGTTGGCCGGCATGCCGGGCTATCCGGAAGTAGGGAAAGATTACGCCTATACGCTTCGTGCAATGAGAGGGTTGCAGTTTGATCTGTGGTTCGCTTCACATGCAAGTCAATTCGGACTGCATCAAAAACATAAACCGGGAGATGGATACAATCCGGCAGCTTTTAACGACCGGGCAGGGTATGACGCAGCGTTGGATGAATTAGAAAAAGCTTACCAGAAGAAGTTGTTACCGGAATAATCATTATTTTGAATCATCATTAAACGGCTTGCCATATGTATTCACGAAAAAAATTTCTGCAACAATCCTCGCTGCTGCTCGGCGCAGGAGCACTGGCATCTGCCTTCGATAACAAAGCTTTTGCCATTTTTAAAAATCGCATTCTTCCCAGTGATCAATTAAATATCGGTGCAATTGGCATTAACGGAATGGGATGGTCTAATACAAGGGCGGCCATGAAAATACCAGGAGTAAACTTGGTGGCCGTTTGCGATGTTGACAGGAATGTTATAGAAAAAAGACTGGGCGAACTAGCCAAAGCCGGTGTTGATACTTCCAGGATCAAGACCTATGCCGACTACCGTAAATTATTGGAGCAAAAAGACATAGATGCCGTGATCATTGGAACACCTGATCATTGGCATGCATTAATCATGGTACATGCCTGCGAAGCAGGGAAGGATGTATATGTAGAAAAACCCGTAGGCAATTCCATTGGGGAATGCAGGACGATGGTAGCGGCGCAACAACGATACAATAAAGTGGTGCAGGCCGGACAATGGCAGCGTAGCCAGCAGCATTTCAGGGATGCAGTGGATTTTGTACAAAGCGGACAATTGGGCAATATACGTACGGTGAAGGTTTGGTGTTACCAGGGATGGATGCGTCCTCAGCCAGTAGTGCCGGACAGTGCTCCACCGGCAGGCGTTGATTATCAACAATGGCTGGGACCCGCGCCTGCAAGGGCTTTCAACGCCAGCCGCTTCCATTTTCATTTTCGATGGTTCTGGGATTATGCGGGCGGACTCATGACCGACTGGGGTGTACATTTACTGGATTATGCCCTGCTGGGCATGAAGGCTGGCGTTCCTAAAACGATCGATGGAATGGGCGGACGGTTTGCTTACCCCGATCTGTATGAAGAAACACCAGACACGCTTACCACGATGTATGAGTTCGATCATTTTAACCTGGTATGGGATTCTGCTATGGGTATTGACAACGGGTCGTATGGAAGAGATCATGGAATTGCGTTTATAGGAAACAATGGAACGCTTGTATTGAGTAGAGGTGGATGGGAAGTGATTGAAGAGAGACAAAGCAAGAATAAAGTCAGCAAACCTTTGGTAAAACCATCCGATAACGGGCTCGACAAGCACTGGGAAAATTTTGTCGGTGTGGTGAAATCCAGAAAGATGGATGAATTGCACTGTTCTATACAGGCCGGGGCGCATGTAGCTACAGTAGCACAAATGGGTAATATATCTTATCGTACCGGAAAAAAATTGTACTGGGATAAGGCCCTTTCGAAATTTACCGATGATGCGGTTAATGCAGCATACTTGATGAAACAATACCATAACGGATACCATTTACCGAAGATTTAATTCTTTATTGAACAATAAAACACAATCAGATGAATAAGAAAATCATTGCAGGCATTGCAGCCATTGCGCTCGCTACTACAGCCTCTTATGCACAACAGGGTGATCCCCGCGCAACCGAATATTACAGCCCTGTACCCAAAGTTGTTACACCGGGAGAAACCTGCGGTAATGCACCTTCAGACGCCATCGTATTATTTGATGGGACCAGTCTCGATGAATGGGAAGCTGTAAAGAATCCTGCTCCAGGCAAAAATTGGAAATTAGTCCATCATATCATGACAGTAGATAAAAGTGTGGGCGATATCCAGACAAAAAAGACATTTACTGATTTTCAGTTGCATATCGAATACCGCATTCCGGCGAATATTACCGGTACAGGCCAGGCCAGGGGTAACAGCGGTGTCTTTCTCGCATCGATACCTTTTGGCGCCGGTGGTTATGAGCTGCAGGTGTTAGACAATTATAACAATAGTACTTATGTGAACGGACAGGCAGGTAGTATATATAAGCAATCGCCGCCACTGGTGAATGCTTGCAGAAAACCCGGAGAATGGCAGAGCTATGATGTAATATGGACTGCACCACGTTTCAATGAAGATGGAACCCTCAAGTCACCCGCGCGTGCTACCGTGTTCCATAATGGGGTGTTGGTACAAAATAATACGGAGTTAAAAGGAGATACACCTTATATAGGCCAACCCAGTTATCACAAACACGGTCCTGCTCCCATTAAGTTGCAGGCGCATGGTGATAAGAGTGAGCCGTTGAGCTACCGGAATATCTGGTTGAGACCGTTGTAAGCGGCCTTTACAGGTACCCCCATTTTTTCATCACGCTGAAGTCTTCGCGGGCGCAGTCAAGCGGCGATTTGCCCTGGTAGGCTTCCTGCTCGATGATGAAATGGGTGGTACCACCGGATTTGCGGCCGAAATCGATCACTTCCTTTACGTTCACAATGCCCTTGCCTAAAACAGTGCTTTCGAATTTCTCGTTGCCGTTTTCGCTTTTGATCTCATCTTTTACATGCATGAGCTCGAATCTGCCCGGATACTTTTTAACAGTTTCCATAGCAGTGGCGCCACCATTGTACAGGTTGCCGGTATCCAGTTGCTGCGCTACCAGTGCCGGGTCGGTATATTGAAGGATGATATCATACACGCGCATGCCACCCAGGTGTTGGCTGAATTCAAAATCGTGGTTGTGGTACCCGAACTTCATCCCCGATTTTTTACACAATTCCCCGCATTGATTAAAAACCTCCATATAATGCTTCAGGTCATCGGCATTTTTTCGGTAGCTCTCATCCAGCCAGGGGCTGATAACGAATTGTTGTCCTGCAGTGGCAGCATCTTCCACGGTATATTTCCATGTATCGGTAAATTCCTTTTTGGTAGCATCCCAATGGTTCTTGTTAAAAACAGTATGACCGCTGAGCATCTTCATGCCTAACCCGTCGAGCCGTTTTTTAAATTCAGCAGCTGTATAGCCGTAGAATTTCCGGTCGATATAATTGGCATGTTCAACATACCTGTAACCCATGGCAGACAATTGTTGCAGGGTCTCGGCCGGGCTTTTCTTCATATCATCCCTTACCGAATAAAGTTGAATACCCAATATCTCCTTTCGTTTGTAGGCAGCAAAAAGTTCATTAGAAAAAAGCAAGGTCCCCCCCAACGCAAGAGAGCTTGTTTTCAGAAAACCTCGTCTTGTCTGATGCATAATTAGATGTTTTATAGCGTTTATTGTTACGATAGGGTAAGGTACCAAAAATTCATTATAACAATTGTGTAACATTATAAAGACAGTTCTTCACAGGTTAGCTTAACAACATATCATAAGCCTAACCTGAGGTGCTTTCCTAATGTGAGTAACATAATCATCCAGCCCGAATATCCAGTGCTCTGCCCCGCGGATCCAGTCATCAGGCCCGAGCATGCAGTGATTAAGCTTGAGCGCCAAGTCATCAGCCCCGTGCATTCAGTCATCAGTCCCGTGGATTCCGTCATCGGCCCCGTGGATTCGGTCATTGGGCCCGTGGGTTCCGTCATCGGCCCCGTGGATTCGGACATTGGCCCCGTGGATTCCGTCATCGGCCCCATGGATTCGGTCGTTGGGCCCGTGGGTTCAGTCATCGGCCCCGTGGATTCGGACATTGGCCCCGTGGATTCAGTCATTGGGCCCGTGGATTCGGACATTGGGCCCGTGGATTCGGACATCGGCCCCGTGGGTTCAATCCACGGGGCCGTTAACTCAACGGTTGGCGCCAGGGATAGCCTGCTAATACTTGTTCCTTCTGTGAGGTGGTAAATACAGCTAATTCCTCATTGTACAATAGGACGGCGCAATGCCATCATGATGCAGCTATCAGTATTGATGAGTAATAATTGCACAATCATCCAGCACTGCTCGCTAGCGTGTAAACGCTCCAACTGCCTTGAGAGCCAGCCCATGGATACCAACGAGCGCGCTGAGGCAAGATGAGCAATGAACTGTAAGCACACAGCAGATTTTAATCGGCTAAGAATGACGGATTCCACAACACTTGGCATTAATCAGTAGTTTTACGCTTCATTTAAAGATTGGTTATTCATGGGTTCTCATTATAAACGCGTGGTTGTCAAGATTGGTTCCAATGTGCTCACACAGCGTGACGGACTGCCCGATATTACAAGAATAAAAAATATTACTTCACAACTGGCCCAGTTAAAGGACAGGGAAGTGGAGGTTATATTGGTCTCTTCCGGTGCAGTAGCTTCAGGAAGGAGCCTGATCAGCGTACCGGAGCGAACCGATGCTATTGCAGCGAGGCAATTGCTGGCAGCAGTAGGACAGGTGCAACTAATCAACACTTATTCCAGTCTTTTCCAGGAACACCGGATGCTTTGCGCGCAGGTATTGGTTACTAAGGAAGATTTTCGTGATCGGAAGCATTACCTGAACATGAAGAATTGTTTCCAGATACTGCTGCAAAATAAAGTGGTGCCCATCGTCAACGAAAACGATGTGGTATCCGTTACCGAATTGATGTTTACAGATAATGATGAGTTGGCAGGATTGGTAGCGGCCATGTTGGATGCAGATGCCCTGATCATCTTATCGAATGTGGATGGCGTGTACAATGGTGATCCCAGGCAGGAAGGCGCGCAGGTGATTGAAGAGATACGTGCCAGGGAGACCCATTTTGCAAGCTTTGTTTCTCCCGGTAAATCGCAGTTCGGGCGCGGAGGAATGGTTACCAAATCGGTGATGGCACAGAAAGTGGCCCGTTTGGGTATACCTGTACACATAGCCAATGGGAAAAAAGACAATGTGCTGCCGGATCTGTTGGATAATAAGCTGACGCATACCCGGTTTGTACCGGATAAAAATGCTTCCGGTACGAAGAAGTGGCTGGCCACCGCTGCCAATGCGGCCACAGGTGTGGTGCAAATCAACGAAGGCGCCAAAGCAGCATTACTCTCCGGCAAGGCAACAAGCCTGCTGCCTGTAGGTGTAACAGCGATATTATCTGATTTCCAAAAAGGAGATATCATACAGGTGGTAGATGAAGCGGCACAATTGGTGGGATTAGGTATCGCACAATATGGCTCAGATAAGGCACAGGAGCGGATAGGAGCGCGTAACCAAAAAGCATTGGTGCATTATGATTATTTTTACCTCTCGGTTTAAACAGATGCAGCATGGATTATAAGGAATATTTTGAACGGGCCCGCAGCGCTACCAGGGCAATGATTCGATTGGCGCCCGCGCAGACAGATGCTGTATTGAAAGAATTGGCTTCTATATTGGTGCAGGAAACAGATGCGGTACTCGCTGCCAATAAGAAGGATCTTAACAGGATGGATGCGGCTGACCCAAAGTACGATCGCCTCTTGCTTACTGCAGCAAGGATACAGGATATTGCGAATGATATTTTGAAGGTTGCCGCATTACCTACTCCTTTAGGAAATGTGATCGATGAAAAAATATTGCCCAATGGATTGGAAGTGTCGCGGGTTCGTGTGCCATTAGGTGTTGTAGGCATCATTTACGAAGCGCGCCCCAATGTAACGATGGATGTATTTGCACTGTGTTTCAAAACAGGCAATGTGTGTATCTTAAAGGGTGGCAGTGACGCTGCTTTTTCCAATATGTTGCTGATAGGTATCATTCACCGGGCGTTGCACAAGCATCGGGTAGATACTGCGGTGGCGCAACTATTACCTGCTGAACGAGAAGCTACTACTGCGTTAATGAATGCTACAGGTTTGGTAGATGTGCTGATTCCCCGTGGCAGCCAGCAATTGATCGATCATGTTCGGCAAAACAGCCGCGTGCCTGTGATAGAAACCGGGGCTGGTATCGTACATACTTATTTTGATGAAACAGGGGATGTAGAAAAAGGAAAGCAGATCATCTGCAATGCCAAAACACGAAGGGTAAGCGTATGTAATGCCCTCGACTGTTTGCTGATAGACAGCAGCCGCTTAGAGGTATTGTCCGAACTGGCGCTGCCACTTGCAGAAAAGCAGGTAGAAATTTATGCCGATACTGCAAGTTATGCAAACCTGGAAGGGCACTATCCTCCTGCATTGCTGCATCATGCACAACAAGAGCACTATGGAACGGAATTCCTGTCACTCCGGATGGCGATCAAAACAGTGCAGGGTATCGACGAGGCCTTGGATCATATCGCCGCACATAGCTCAAAACACAGCGAAGCAATCATTTCAGAAAATACCGAGCACCAACGTTTGTTCCTCAACCAGGTTGATGCCGCTGCCGTTTATGTAAATGCTTCCACCGCTTTTACCGATGGAGCGCAGTTTGGCCTCGGTGCAGAGATCGGCATCAGTACACAGAAACTGCATGCCCGTGGCCCGATGGGGCTGGAAGAACTCACCAGCTATAAATGGATCGTCAAAGGAACCGGGCAGATACGTAACTGAATTAATGACTTTGCTTCTTTTATCGTTCCCGGAATTGCTTTGCCCTACCCAACCGTACCGGATCAACCGGTAATTCATAAAATACATCTCAGTAAAAGTATAAAAGTGCACTAAAACGATTGTTTTATCACCTAAAAAACCACTATTTTAAGTTTAATTTAATATAAAAAGTATATTTTTGTACGATTATTGTAATTAAGTCTGGGAAATCCTCAATACTATTTTTTAAACATTAAAATCAAATGATCATGAAAACCAGGCTTTATCGTAGAAAATGGATGCTTACCCTGCCGCTCATTTTATTATTTGCGGGTTCCTGCACCAAGGAAAACAACAACTCGTCCGGCGGCAATACCATCACCGATGTAGTGTCGGGTAATGCCAGTTTCAGCTTATTGAAAACTGCAGTTGTTAAAGCGGGTTTGGCAACCACTCTCAGCGGCAGCGGTACTTTTACTGTTTTTGCTCCTGATGATAATGCGTTTCAGACATCAGGCATCAGTGCATCAACCATTGGCTCATTATCATCTGATCAGTTAAAGAATATACTGCTCTATCACACCCTTACTTCAAAGATCATGTCGGCAGATGTTCCCGCCGGACCCAATGCATCTGTAAAGGCAGCCAACGGAGGAGAATTATTTGTGACCAAAAACAGCAGCGGTGTATTTGTGAACGGGGTGAAGGTTACACAGGCTGATGTTCCGGCCAGTAATGGTGTGATCCATGTCATCAATCGTGTATTGCTGCCTCCGGCAGGCAACCTGGTGCAGGTGACCCAGAGTGATACCGGTTTCTCTTACCTCGTGGCTGCTGTATTACGGGCTTCACAAGGCAGCACCAATGTTGCCCAGGTATTATCAGGAAATGGTCCGTTCACTGTATTTGCTCCTACCAACCAGGCGTTCCGAAATGCCGGTTTCTCCTCAGAGGCCGCTATCAATGCAGCAGATCCCAATACGCTGGCAGCTATCTTAACTTATCATGTAATAGGGGCAAGGGTATTCTCTTCAGATTTAGTGAATGGAGCGATGGTTACTACTTTGAATGGCGGTAAAGTTACAATAGGCCTTACAAATGGAGCAACAGTTAAAGGCAACAGTAATAAAACGGCTTCCGCTATCATTGCCACTAATATCATGGCCACCAACGGAGTAGTGCACGTGATTGACCAGGTTTTGCTGCCTTAACCTGTCTCTGTTGAAAGTGCAGATGCCGGAGCAGATTGCTTGATCAATTCCGGTATGAACAAACCCTGGCAATCGATGCTGCCGGGGTTTGTTCATACCGCTATGATGTGCCCTTAAAAGAGGATATGTAATTAAGAATGACTTTTTCATCCTAAATTACCGCATAAGACAAAGAAAAGCACCAGATATACTACAACATATTACCGGAAAATAATAATCATGAATTTACTGCAACAAATAAAAGAAACCAGGGATTTCCTCTTCAGCAAAGGAAGTATGCAACCTGAAACAGGAATTGTATTGGGAACCGGTTTGCATCAGTTACTCAACTATGTCGATGTAAAACAGACCATTCCTTATGCGGATATTCCGGGCTTCCCTATCTCTACCGTAGAATACCATAAAGGTAATTTGATCTATGGAAGTATGGCAGGTAAAAACGTTCTGATTATGCAAGGTCGTTTTCATGCTTACGAGGGCTATACGATGCAACAAATCGTATTTCCGGTAAGAGTCATGAAGTTGCTTGGAATACAAAGGCTGTTTTTGTCGAATGCGGCCGGGGGGATTAATTTACAATTTAAAAAAGGTGATTTGGTTTTGGTTGATGATCATATCAACCTGCTTGCCGGCAATCCTTTAAGTGGTAAGAATTACGATGAGCTAGGCAGTCGCTTCCCTGATATGAGCGAGCCTTACGATCTGCATCTCAAATACCTGTTACAGCAAAAGGCAAATGAATTGGGCATTGAATTAAAGAAGGGCGTTTATGCCGCTGTTCACGGACCTAACCTGGAAACAAAAGCCGAATACCGATACCTGAAAAACATAGGAGCAGACATGGTAGGTATGTCTACTGTTCCGGAAGTAATCGCAGCCGTTCATATGCAATTACCTTGTATCGCTGTTTCGGTCATTACAGACGAATGTGACCCTGATCATCTTAAACCTGTAAATATTGAAGAGATTATTGAAATAGCTGGTATGGCAGATAGCAAGTTGTCCCATTTATTTGTTGAGGCAATAAAGGTGTTATGAATAAAAAACCATTGTACTGGCAGATACGTATATCCGGGTAGATTTTTCATAGTATATTTAGAAAGATGCGTCTGACAGCCTTCATATTTTTATTTTTTATGACACTTTATGCCAATTCGCAGAAAGTATATGTGACGGGGGATAAGGTAAACGACTTTGCTGTTGGAACTGTCTTGAATGATAAGACGCAGGCAGTTCATTTCCGCCAACTACAGGGCGAACTGACCGTGCTCGATTTTTTTGGTACCTGGTGTGCGCCTTGTATCAAAGCCATACCTCACCTTGAGGAACTGCAGAAACAATTTGCCGGTAAATTAAGTGTCGTACTTGTTTCAACGGAAACACGGGGAATATTATCTGATTTTATAATGAAGAGACCCGGTTTTCCTTTCCCTTTGATCATTGACACAGACCAGTCAGTCACTGCGCTGTTCCAGCCGCCATCATATCCTTATACGATCGTGCTGAATAAAGCAGGTGTGATTGTAGCTGTATCCAATGCCGCTGCCTTAACGGAAAATGCGATAAAAGGATGGTTGGAACAGCCTAAGTCCGTGGTTGTACAGAACACGGAGGCTGCTAAAGCAGCAGCTGTAATAGTAATGCCTATAAAACCTACAAAAGGAACATACGGCAAACTGATTCAATTATCACAGGATTTTATATATGCTGCCAGGACAGGGAATGCAACAACAGGCCTGGTATCACAACTGGCAGGTATAGACTTTGCAACATTGCCCGGCTTATTGAAAGACGATGCGGAAAAGAAAGCTTTCTGGATCAATATCTATAACGGTTTCACACAATACTTGTTAAAGCAAAACAAAGGGGCCTACCAAAACAGGAGCCGTTTTTTTGGTTCCGGTCAAATCAATATTGGCGGACATCTTTTCAGCCTGGATGAAATAGAACACGGGATATTGCGGCGCTCAAAAATAAAATGGAGCGAGGGTTATCTGAATAAACCCTTCCCGTCAAAAACAGAAAAAATTTTGCGTGTAGACGCGGTAGATTACCGTATTCATTTTGCACTGAATTGCGGAGCGGAAAGCTGCCCGCCCATCGCTTTTTATGATCCCGGCAACATTAATAAACAGTTGGATATGGCTACCAGGGCCTACCTGCTTGGCGAAGCAACCTATGACAGCGTATCCAATACCCTGCAATTGCCGAAGCTGATGAGTTGGTTCCGCGGTGATTTTGGCGGGAAGCAAAAAATGAAAGCTCTTGTAAGGGATATAGGCATTCTACCGTCTGGCAAGGATCCGCTTATCCGATTTAAACCCTATAGCTGGAATTTGCACCTTGATCATTATAATAGCTAAAACAATTGTTATGACAAATCATTATTACGATGCGGCAGACCTGGGGAAATTTGGTTCGATAGGCGAATACCAGAAAGACCTGGCGGATAAATTCTTTGCCTGGTATGGCGCCGCTTTTGCAGATAGTGCGCTGAGCGCCAAAGAAAAATCATTGATAGCATTAGCAGTGGCGCATGCGGTACAATGTCCTTATTGCATTGATGCCTACAGCAGCGATGCGTATGAAAAAGGATGGAATGAAGCACAGATGATGGAAGCCGTGCATATTGCAGCTGCCATCAAAGGCGGGGCTGCCCTTGTACATGGCGTACAGATGATGAATAAGGTGAAGGAAATTGCAATGTAACCCTAAAAAGGAATCATGAAATCATTGAAAGCACAGGGGAATATTCTGGCAGATGCACATGAACAACTCGACATACTGGAGCATGGCGTCAACCACGATGATGCCTTCAGACTCGTTCCTTTCCAGCAAAAACTGGAAGCCATTGGTCTTTTTCCACTGAAGCCGGTTGCGATTGATGTATTCCAGGTGAATATTGGGAAAATGTGTAACCAGGTCTGCAGGCATTGTCACGTTGATGCTGGTCCCGACCGCAAAGAGATCATGACCCGTAAAACCATGTACCAATGCCTGGAGGTACTGCAAAAGGACGTTTCTTTCAAAACGGTAGATCTGACAGGCGGCGCCCCCGAAATGAATCCGGATTTCCGCTGGTTTGTGGAAGAGATCAGGAAGCTGGGCAAGCACATCATCGTGCGCTGTAACCTTACCATCATCCTTGCCAATAAAAAATACCACGACCTGCCCCTGTTCTTTAAGCAACACGCCATCGAAGTGGTTTCATCGTTACCTTATTTTACGCGCAACAGAACCGACCGGCAAAGAGGAGATGGGGTTTTCGAAGATTCCATTAAGGCATTACAGATGCTTAATGAAGTTGGATATGGCAAAGAAAATTCGGGTCTTTTGTTAAACCTTGTGTATAATCCTGCGGGCGCATTTTTACCACCTTCACAGGCTAACTTGGAAAAGGAATACAAAGAGGCATTGATGAAGGAGTATGGGATCTCGTTCAATAACCTGTTTGCTATTACCAACCTACCCATCAGTCGTTACCTTGATTATTTGCTGCAATCCGGTAATTATGAAAAGTACATGGAGAAACTGATAACGGCATTCAATCCTTCAGCAGCGGCCAATGTCATGTGCCGCAATACCCTTTCTGTTGGGTGGGATGGTTTTATGTACGATTGCGATTTCAATCAGATGCTCGACCTGAAAATAGACGCTCCCGGCAAGCACATTGCTGCATACCAGGCAGCCGATATAAAAAACCGCTCTATTGTATTAAACCAGCATTGCTATGGCTGTACTGCCGGTGCAGGCAGCAGTTGCGGGGGAGCCGTTACTACCTGATACATGAAGGAAGCATTGATCATATTTGTGCGTAATCCGGTTTTGGGAAAGGTGAAGACCCGGCTGGCAAAAATATTAGGTGATGAACAGGCTTTGGCTGTTTACAGGCAATTATTGCAGCATACACAATCCATCACCCGCAAACTAAACTGCGACCCATATGTTTTTTACGCCGATTTTTTGAATGAAACAGATGACTGGCAAAATGATGTTTACCGTAAGAGCGTACAGGAGGGGGCAGATCTGGGAGATAAAATGAAACATGCTTTTGAAATGCTTTTTATGAAGAGCTATGATAAGATTTGTATTATAGGCAGTGATTGCATGAGTCTGACCACTTCCCTGATAGAAGAGGCTTTCAGCAGGCTTGACGGGCATGATACAGTGATCGGTCCTTCGGTAGATGGCGGATATTATTTACTGGGGGCAAAGCAATTTTTCCCTCAACTGTTCATGAAAAAGGAATGGAGCACAGACAAAGTTTTCTCCTCAACAGTCAGTGACATAGAGCAGTTGGGATTAACCTGTTACCTGTTACCATCCTTACCTGATATTGACACAGCCGCGGATTGGCAGCACTTCCAGCAAACCATTGTCAAACCATAAAATAAACCCGATGAGTTATTTAGAAACTACCAGGAACGTATATAAGGAAGCAGCGGAGAATCCGCAAAAGGGGTTGTGTTGTACTACCACGCCCGTATGGCAGTTACCCGACCTGGATATTCCTCCAAAAATGCTGGAGATGAATTACGGCTGTGGCAGTACGGTTCATCCGCGAGACCTTGTTCGTAACCCGAAGATATTATACGTAGGGGTGGGAGGCGGTATGGAATTGTTACAGTTTGCTTATTACAGCAGGCAACGCTCTGGTGTAATAGGTGTTGATGTGGTGGAAGAAATGATCACGGCGTGTAAAGAGAATTTTGTAACAGCAGAGGTACTGAATCCATGGTTTCATAGCGATTTTGTGGAACTGAGAAAAGGAGACGCCCTGCATTTACCTGTTGAAGATAATAGTATTGACGTGGCGGCACAGAATTGTCTGTTCAATATATTTAAACAGGAAGAATTGAAGCAGGCTTTAAAAGAAATGTACCGGGTATTAAAACCCCATGGCCGGCTGGTGATGAGCGATCCAACCTGCGAACAGGAGATCAATGATACGCTGCGGGAAGATGAACGCCTGCGCGCTTTATGCCTGAGTGGTTCTTTGCCATTGAAAGATTACATCAAAATGATCACCGATATTGGTTTCGGAACAGTGGAGATCAGGGCCAGGAGACCATACAGGGTACTGGATCCCAAACGTTATGCAACGGATGAACTGCTTTACATAGAAAGCGTGGAAGTGTGCGCCATCAAAGACCCGATGCCTGCCGACGGCCCTTGTGTATTTACCGGAAAAACAGCCATTTATTTTGGAGAAGAAGCATTTTTCGATGATCATAAGGGACATATACTGATGCCCGATCAACCATTGGCGGTGTGCGATAAAACAGCGGGAAACCTGGCTGCTTTGGTGGGGCAGGATATTTTTATTTCACCTTCCACCTGGTTTTATGATGGTGGCGGTTGTTGCTGAAAGGGGCCATGCATGTTTTGAAGCACATTGTTTTTTCTTTATATTGAATGCTAAATAATCGGTATTGATCTACAGCCTTGTCAGGATATTCATACGTGCAGGTGTACGGATCTTTTGCAGGAACATCACTTATAATCACAGGCATCCGCTGCAATATAAGGGTCCATTGTTATTAGCATGCAATCATCCCAATTCCTTTTTAGATGCAGTGATACTGGGAAGCCGGTTTCAACAGCCTGTTCATTTCCTCGCCAGGGGAGACGCATTCAGGAAACCATTTGCCCGGAAACTATTAACTGCCCTGCAACTCATCCCCATCTACCGGCTGAGTGAAGGCAGGGAATACCTGGCATTAAATGAAGCTACTTTTGAGCGTTGTCACCAGGTATTATCGCAAAATGGGATTGTGTTGATCTTTTCAGAAGGATTATGTGTTAACAACTGGCATCTCAGACCATTTAAAAAGGGTACTGCAAGAATTGCCCTTAAAGCGTGGGAAGATCCTCTCATTCGTGATCGTTTCTGTGTGCTGCCCGTTAGTCTCAATTATAACTCATTTCATTATTTGGGTAAAAGACTGGTCATTCACTTCCATACGGAAATTACAAAGGATGCAATATCCGCCATATCAACTGAAGCTGAAAGGACCAATCATTTTAATACACTACTTGTTGCAGGGCTGGAAGAGGGTATGATACAATCCCGGGGCGACCATGCAACGGTGCAGTTGCTGATCAGCAACCATCGTTACTTTAAAAATACGCTGGGTTATCCTGTTAAAGCATTACGGGAAAAACAGGCTTTTGCTGAAAAAATCTTCCCAATTCATGCTGCCCGGCCGCCATATCTTCTGGCGCGGGGGCCTGTTAACTGCGGCCTGCATGGCATCATTGTCACCCTGCTCTTTATTCCCGCAATGGCTGCTTATATCCTGCACATACCCTTGTATTTGCCACTCAGTTCATTCATCAGGCATAAAACAAAGGACACGGTTTTCTATGATAGTGTACTATTCGTTGCCCTGTTACTGCTTTATCCGGTGTATTGGTTGTTAATGTGCCTGTTTGGTTTCCTGCTCACAGACCAGGTAATCGTACGGATCGTTTTTATACTGCTGCCTTTTTGGGCATACCTGTATATGGTTTGTAAAGATAGTTGGGAGAGGAGCAGGAATTACCTGTTATTAACGGCAGCACAGCAACAGCAATTAAGGTATCTGTTCCCTTAACGAATCTTATTTAACGCCAGCATATTGATCATCCAGCCGGGCAAGGGGGTATCTCTTTTTCGTTTCTTCAGGTTAAAATAAAGCCCTAGTT